>JAZNWU010000034.1:0-21491 GCA_045593555.1 Candidatus Fimenecus sp.
GGAGGCTTCTCCTTGAGGAGAAGCTGTCTGCGAAGCAGACTGATGAGGTGTAGATTGCGATAGCAACCGTTAATAAATATAACATTTCACCTTTCCACCTCATCCGTCATCTACGGTGACACCTTCCCCTCAAGGGGAAGGCAACACCTCGATAAACTCCAATTTGCATATTAAACAACAACAGCGGAGTCGTAAGACCCCGCTGTACATTGTTATTTTGTTTTAAGTCTGATACTTGTTACCGAATATGCAGGCATTGTATAGTTGAACTGATTTGAGAATCCGTCAAGTGTGAATTCTTTCATAATACAATCTTCTTCAGCACCAAGAATATTGTCATTCTTGAGTGAGTCACCTGCCACCTGATTAATTACTGCTGTACCTTGAATATTTGCATTATCAATATTAACTGCTACTGTACTTGCCTTTTCAGTTACATTGACAAGCTTGATGATGATGTCACCATTGTCAGCGTTACTTACTACTGTATATGCATTTGAAGTAGCCTTTACACCGAAATCATAATCGAAGTAAAGTTCACCGTCGATATATCCCTTAACACGAGCACCGTCAACAACAAGTTTAATTTCGTAAGTTCTGCCTGTTTCGATTGTAATATCCTTTACAGTACCAACAATCTTATCAGTTTTTGCACCTGCGTCAATTTTCTGAAGTGCAGAAAGTGTATTGCCCCAACCGCCGATATTCCAGAAATAGTTGTTATCAATATCCTTAACTGCAAATGGGATAATAAATCCTTCGCCACCGTCAAGCTTTGTTGCCTCAACTGTCATTGTGTAGTTATCCCAGCTTGTATCACCAAAATATGCAACACTACCTGTGTTTGAATAGTTCATAGCTGTTGTTGTGTTTACAAGAGCACCTTTTCTAACCTTCCAATCACCATCAGATGCGAAATTCCAATCACGCTTTGCAAATGCTGTATTGAACTTTTCATGTGCAAGCTTTTCACCTGTTTCGTTATCTGTAACGATAAGGTTATCGAACTTTGCTGATGTGTACCATGTACCAACACCAACTGCACCTGAAATCACTTTTTCAGTAACTTCTGCACCTGTAAATGTGTGATTAAGAACTGCTGAACCCTGATTTCTTGAGAAAAGCTTCTGAACATAATAGTTGATTGAGCCTGTTACCTGATGATTATTGAACCAGATAAGGTCAGGTGACCAATGAGTTGCTGTAAGGTTGCCGAAAAGTGGTGCATAAGCAGCCATTTCAACGATATCACCGTTTCTTTCAAGGCCTGTCATATATGCAGCCTCTGAAAGTGCCGAATTGAGAGTATTGCTCCAGGAAGCATACTCGCCAACAAATACTTTAAGTCCACCACCATAAATGGTATCAGTCATATTTGCTACATTTCTCTTGTAGTTATCTTCGTCATAATAATCTGCATTTTCCAAGAACCATGATGGGTCATTGTAATAATGATGGTCGGTTGCTGCTGCAAAATCAGAAGCATCCTGTGAACCCATCTTATCAAGTTCACTCTTTGCATATTCATATGATGCAAGATAATCCTGACCACTGATACCGTCATCTACACCTGAAGAATAGATAAGTTCAAGACCCTCGTAAAGTTCAGGATTATTTGCCTTTGCTTCATTAAATGACTTAAGGAAAACAGAATATCTGTCGAAATAATCCTGTCCCCAATTTTCGTTACCGATACAGATATATTTAAGTTCAAATGGTTCTTCGTGACCTAAATCAACACGAACTTTACCCCAAGTTGTATTTTCGTCACCACGGCAGAACTCAATAAGGTCGTGCATATCCTGAACATACTGTTTGAATTCAGCACTATCCATTGAAATAGCACCTTTACCTCTTGCCTGACAGTAAAGACCTGCATTAATAACCGGAACACCAACAGCACCAATATCCTCTGCAAGCTGGAAATACTCGAAGAATCCTAAACCATAAGACATAAAACAAGGTAACTGGTCATCAGTAATACTTACATTTGTCCAGAGGTTTGTTCCCTGTGTTCTTACTGCTACATCACCATATTTACCGTTAAATTCAAGTGGAAGACCATTATTGCCAACACCAAGTGAATCTTTCCAGTTATATGCTGTTGCATAGTCATAACCTTCAATAGCACAACCACCGGGGAAACGAAGGAATTTAGGTTCAAGTTCCTCAAGAAGCTTACACATATCAGCTCTTAAGCCATTTTCTCTGTTTTTATATGTATTTTCAGGGAAAAGCGAAATCATATCAAAGTATGCTTCACCATTATCAATAAGCACCTGTAATGTTACATTTTCATGTGCAGTTATGGTTGATGTGAGTGTTGTTGTATATTTTGTCCACTCATTTGATGTTGCAGGAACAACACTTGATGCCACAACATTTCCGTTTACTGCAAGGTTTAGATAGAAATTACCTGTATAGCCTTTCTTTGACTTTGCATAGAAAGACATATTGTAATTTTCACCTTCTGTAATGCTCATTCCGTCAAGGAAACCACTATTTTCAACACCTGCTGTACCTTCTGTTGCATTGTTGACAATAAGATAATGAGGATTGTTCTCATTGAGAGAATGGTTAGGAAGATAGTCAACCTTAAGGTTTGCACCATTTACTGCTGACCAACGATAAAGCTCATCATCCTGTGCAAGATAATTGTACTCGAATGAACGGTTAACAACCATTTCTGCATAAAGACCACCGTCTGCTGCAAAGTTGATATCCTCAAAGAATGCACCGAAAAGCAAATCACTTATATCGTGAATTTCATCCCCTGCATCAATGTTAAGAGAATATGCACCGTTTGTGTCATATTCTGTTACGGTATTAGCACCTGTATTATCAACGACGATTTCAAAATCTTCTGTTGAGCCACCACCGTTATCGCCACCACCATTACCACCGATTGAACAGGCAGTAAGTGTTGTGAGGCACATTGCAATTGCCATTACAACGCATATAAATTTGATTTCTGATTTAGTCATAGCCTTTTCCTCTCAAACTGGACATATTTTCTTAATTATATAAAAATTTAAAATTGTAGTCAATATTTGCAAATATAAAAGTTGACAAATTCATATTTTAAATATATAATTTGAAACTGAATTTCAAATTCAGTTTTATGAAAGGTAAAATTTATGAATTACGAAACAAAGCAAAGTAAATTAGTTTATGATTTTTTAGAAGAAAATTCTCAAAAGCATTTTTCTGCTGAAGAAGTATATTTTGCAATCAAAGCAAATGGTGACAATATTGGCAGAACTACTGTTTATCGTCATCTGGACAGACTTGTTGAAGAACATAAGGTAAGAAAATTTTCATCAGGCGATAACAATGCTTGTTGTTATCAGTTTGAAAATGAAAATTGTCACAATCATTATCATTTAAGATGCTCTTCCTGTGGCACTTTGATACATACTGAATGTGATTTTCTTGATAAGCTTTCACAGCATATTTTTAATGACCATAATTTTAAGATTGACGGCTCAAAAACTGTCCTTTATGGCATTTGCAAGCATTGTGAGGTGGCTGAATAATGACTTTGTTGCACGCACATTCACATGCAGAAGTACCGATTTATTCAGTAAGCGGTATTTTTGATGTTCTTTCAGAGGCAGTAATTGATACTTTAAAGATACTCCCATTTTTGTTTGTCGCATTTCTTGTAATTGAGTTTCTTGAACACAAGGCACATGACAAAGTCAAGCATCTTTTCACTCGTGCAGGTTCGGCAGGGCCTTTAATCGGCACATTACTCGGTTGCATCCCACAATGTGGATTTTCCGTTATGTGTTCAAATCTTTATTCAAGTGGAATAATTACTCTTGGAACTCTCGTTGCTGTTTTTCTTTCAACATCTGACGAAGCAGTTGTTTTACTTGCAACTGCTCATAATGGCAGTCATGAAATTTCCAGACTTATCGTTACAAAAATAGTAATTGCGTTGATTTTTGGTTACGGGATTTATTTCATTGAAAAGAAATTACACAAAGAGCATCATCACCATCATTCCCATGATTTATGTGAACATGACCATTGTGGTTGTGAAGAAAATGGTGGTATTTTAAAACCTGCACTTATTCACACAATTAAAGTCTTCGGATTTTTATTTTTGTTCACTGTTTTAATCGACCTTTTTGTTGCATTCGTTGGAACGGACAGATTATCTCACATTTTACTTTCCGATTCAGTTTTCCAACCATTACTCTCTGCAATAATCGGATTTATACCAAACTGTGCGTCCTCAATTCTCTTGACACAACTTTATATTGAAGGTACTTTAAGTTTTGGTGCTTTGATTGCAGGACTTTGCACAAATGCTGGTGCAGGAATGCTCATATTATTCCGTGATAAAACAAGATTTAAAGAGAATCTTAAGGTTATCGGAATAATGTATCTCTGTGCTATAATACCCGGAATCATTTTACACTTGATTTGACAAAAAGTTCTTTACTTTCAAGTTTTAATGTGTTAAAATTTAAAAAGATAGGGTGACAGAGATAATCCTAATCTTTGGAGGTTTATAAAAATGGGAATTGAATTTAAAAATGACAATACGGAATTTCTTGTTAAATGCATTATGCAGTTAAAGAATGAAGAAGAATGTTACAACTTTTTTCAGGACCTTTGCACTGTAACTGAATTTCACGCTATGGCACAGCGTTGTGTTGTTGCAAAAATGCTCTCTGATAAGAAAGTTTATAATGAAATCGTTAAGTCTACAGGTGCTTCAACAGCAACTATCAGCCGTGTTAACCGTTCACTTCAGTATGGTGCTGACGGTTATGAAAAGATTTTCCAAAGAGTTGAAGAATGAGTTACGATATTTTTTCTTACAGTTATGACATTTTGACTGAAAATGTTGAATATGAAAAAATTGCCCATAAAGTATGCTCTCTGTTACACAAAAACGGTGTTGACGGAGGGCTTTTGCTTGACCTTGGGTGTGGAACGGGAACTCTTTCATTTTTATTGGAAAAATCAGGATATGATATCATCGGTGTAGATGCCAGTGAAGATATGCTCATGGTGGCAAATGAAAAGAAATATGAGGAAGAGTCCTCTGCTATGTTCCTTTGCCAGAAGGCTGAAGAACTTGACCTTTTCGGTACTATTGATTGTGCAGTTTCCTGTCTGGACACAATAAATCATATTGACAGCCTTGAAAAAGTCGAAAAAGCATTTTCCCTTGTTTCTTTGTTTATGAATATGAACGGAATATTCATTTTCGATATGAATACTCCGTATAAGCACGAGAAAATTCTCGGCAATAACACCTTTATTTATGATATGGATGAGGTTTACTGTGCATGGCAGAATACTCTTGATAAGGAAAATCAGAGAACCAATATTGACCTTGACTTTTTTATAAAAAATGAAGACGATGAGTGTTATGAAAGATACAGTGAAAGTTTTTCTGAATTCATTTACAATATTGATGACATAATCGATATAATAAAAAAATGTGGCTTCACACTTGTTGAAATGAGTGATGATTACAGTGAAAATCCTGTAAATGAAACCACCGAAAGAATTACTTTTGTAGTCAAAAAAACGAAAACAATTTTTAAGGATGAACTGAAATGAACGAATTAGTAAGAATGATTTCCGAAGACGGTACTCTCTACTGTCTTGCACTTAACTCAACTGAAATGGTCAGAGAAATGCAGAAAACTCACAACACATCAAAAGTATGCTCTGCTGCTCTTGGCAGACTTATCACAGGCGCATCAATGATGGGTGCACTCTTAAAAGGCGATAAGGACACACTTACACTTAAAATAAGTGGTGGCGGACCTGCATCACCTGTTGTTGCAGTTGCAAATTCAAAGGGTCAGGTTAAAGGCTATATTGGTGATTCAAGAGTCAATCTCCCACTTAACAATAAAGGCAAACTTGATGTTTCAGGTGCTGTTGGTAAAGACGGTTTCCTGACAGTTATCAAGGACTTAGGCATGAAAGAACCATACTGTGCACAGACACCTATTATTTCAGGTGAAATTGCAGAAGATATTACTGCATATTATGCAACAAGTGAACAGACTCCTACTGTTTGTGCTTTAGGTGTACTTGTTGACCCTGAAACAGAAAATGTGCTTCTGGCAGGTGGATTTTTAATTCAGTTACTTCCTACTGCAGGTGAAGATACAATTTCACTTGTTGAAAAAAGCCTTGAAGACATCAAACCTGTTACAACAATGCTTGCTGAAGGACTTACTCCTGAAGAAATCTGTAAAACTGTTCTTTCAGAATTCCCTATGCAACTCCTTGATACTCAGACTGTTGAATACAGATGCGATTGCAGTACGGAAAGAGTAACAAGGGCACTTATCAGTGCAGGAGAAGAAGGACTTCGTGAAATGGCAGAGGATGAAAAAACAGAAGTTTGTTGTCATTTCTGTAATAAAAAATACATCTTCTCAAGAGAGAAAATTTTAAAGCTCTTAAAAGAAGCAAGCAAATAATGAGTAATACATTATTCATCAAAAAAGGACAGACTGTTTAAAGTCTGTCCTTGATTTTTTTGTTTTTAATTAGTCAACTTTGATTGTCCAACCGTATGTATCTTCAAGTTTGCCGTACTGAATACCTGTAAGAGTATCATAAAGTTTCTGTGTAAGTCCACCAATTTCGAAGTTGTTGATTTCAACAACATCGTCCTTATATCTGAGTGAGCCAACAGGAGAAATAACTGCTGCAGTACCTGTACCAAATACTTCTTCAAGAGTGCCGTTTTTACCTGCTTCCATGATTGTATCAATTGCAAGTTTACCTTCGTTTACTTTATATCCCCAACTCTTGAGAACTTCGATACAACTCATTCTTGTAATACCAGGAAGAACTGTACCTGATGTTGCTGCTGTATAAATCTCGCCGTCAAGCTTGAACATAATGTTCATAGCACCAACTTCTTCAACATACTTTCTTTCAACACCGTCAAGCCAGAGAACTTGTGAATAACCAAGTTTGTGTGCCTTCTCACCTGCTGCTAATGAAGCTGCATAGTTACCTCCACACTTGATAGCACCTGTACCACCTGGAGTTGCACGAACGAATTCTTCTTCAACATAAATCTTAACAGGGTTAAGACCTTCTGCGTAATATGCACCTGATGGTGAACAGATAATAATAAACTGATACTGTGCTGCTGCCTTAACACCGAGAACAGGTTCAGTAGCAATTGTAAAAGGTCTAATATAAAGACTTGTATCAGGTTCTGATGGTACCCAATCCTTATCAACTGAAACAAGCGCCTTAACTGCATCTACGAAATCAGCAACAGGAATCTGTGGGATACAGAGTCTGTCATGAGTTGACTGCATTCTTTCAGCATTCTTGTCAGGACGGAAAAGCTGAACGCTACCGTCTGCACAACGATAAGCCTTAAGACCTTCAAAGCATTCCTGAGCATAATGGAAAACAAGTGCTGATGGGTCAAGAACTACAGGCTGATATGGTACAACTCTTGCATCGTGCCAACCCATACCCTCATCATAGTCCATAATAAACATATGGTCCGTGAAAATATGACCAAAGCCCAAATTTTTCCAATCAGGTTTTGCTTTAGGTGTTGTTGTTTTTTCAATTCTGATTTGCATTTGCGAACATCTCCAATTATGTAAAAATAAAATTGTTTATATAATTATTTTGGCTTGTAATTCGGAACAAGACGTTTAAGGTAATCACGAACCTGGTCAGGTTTCATATCGTTAATTAGTTTAATATCCTTTTCAAGTTGTTCGTCATCAATTTCCAAAGGTTTTGTAACGAAAATCTTGTCATTACCTGTTTTCTGTCTTTCATCAAGTTCTTCTTCCATTGAAAGCTCTTCATAAAGCTTTTCGCCGGGACGAAGACCTGTAAACTGAATATCAATATCCTTATATGGTTCAAAGCCTGAAAGTCTGATAAGATTTTCTGCAAGAGATACAATCTTAACAGGCTCACCCATATCAAGAACGAAAATTTCGCCACCTTTTGCAAGGCCACCTGCTTGTACAACAAGCTGACTTGCTTCAGGAATAGTCATAAAATATCTTGTAATATCAGGATGAGTAACTGTAAGAGGTCCACCGTTTTCAAGCTGTTCCTTAAAAATAGGAATAACACTACCATTTGAACCAAGAACATTACCAAAACGGACAGCAACAAATTTTGTACCGTTTGTAATCTTACTGAAATGCTGTACAACAAGTTCACATACTCGTTTTGATGCACCCATAACATTTGTTGGGTTAACAGCCTTATCTGTTGATAAAAGAACAAAGTTCTTGACTCCGTATTCGTTTGCACAGAGTGCTGTGTTGTATGTACCTAAAATATTATTTTTAACAGCCTCATAAGGGCTGTCCTCCATAAGTGGAACATGCTTATGAGCAGCAGCGTGGAAAACTGAAGACGGATGGAATTCCTCAAAAATCTCACGAAGTCGTTTTATATCACGGACAGAGCCGATTCGAATATCCACCTGAGGAGCACCACAATACTGTCTGTCAAGAGAATTTTTAAGCGTAAAAGCATTATTTTCATAAATGTCAAAAATAACGATTCTTTCAGGATTATATCTTGCAATCTGACGGCAAAGTTCACTACCGATTGAACCACCGCCACCTGTTACAAGAACAGTTTCACCTGTAACATACTTACACACATCAGGGTCAAGCTGAACCTCAGGACGGGATAAAAGGTCGAGAACATCAACCTTACGGATTTTATCAGTAAACGACTTATTGACTCCGCCGTAATCGTCAACATTTTGTGCCAACTTAAGGCTACAGCCCGTTGACATTGCAATATTAAGGATTTCACGCTTTCTTTCAGGTGAAATCAGGTTAATACAGAAAATAATTTCATTAACATCAAACTGTGTAACAAGTCGTGGAATGTCTTCTGTCTTACCTGCCACAGGAATATCACGGATTCTCATTTTCTGCTTTAACGGGTCATCGTCAACAATACAGACAGGAGAACCGAACTTATAGCCTGACAAATTCATTTCATAAAGAACTGCGTTTGCCATATTACCTGCGCCGATAATCATAATATTTTTATTAACTGCACCTGCTCGTCTTTTTGAATTGCTTCGTACTGCTCTGTACGCCTTATAACAGGTTCTTGCACTGACACATAAGAATGTTACAAGCAAGAAGGCGTCAACATAAGCAGCAAGAGGAAGGCAGTTTATTCCGAAAACAAAACCTGTTTTCATAAAAATATAGTCCATTATGAAAGTGAATAATGTTCCGAAGCCCGCGCAGACAACTGTTTTTACAACCTCAAGAAAGCCCATATATCGCCACAGGTTTTTATACAGCCTTGCAATCATAAAAAGACCGATATAAATTACGGTTACATATGGAATTCTTGCAACGAGCATTTCATATTTTTCAGGTGGTAAATCAAAATAAAAATGCAACAAAACTGATGCATAATATGCTCCGTTGACAACAATTAAGTCAATGAGCATCAATACCATCTGTTGTATCCTTGAATAAGTAAAAAACTTCTTCAAAGAATCACCCCACATAATAATATTCCATTATAATTAATTATTTATTTTACTCCTCTTTTAAAACATTGTCAATGGAATGTGTTTAAATTCCTATATATTATAGTATATATTTTCCCTTTACAACCACTGCATAAAATGGTAAAATTATTGTATATGTGTAAATGAAGGAGAATTTCTGATGATAGGCTTAGGAAAATGGACCGGTGACATTGAAACCTCAATGATTAGCGGTAGTGCAATTGTTGAAATTACTGACAATAACGGCGAATATGATTTTTCCGTTACTGTGCCTTCACTTAAGAAAATTCCAAATTTCAGAGTTTATGATATTAGAGAAAGTGGAAACTGTCTTTCAGGCAAAGCAGAAATAGACCTTATGGGAAAAATGAATGTTGATGTTGTAGTAGAAATTAATGGTGACACATTTACGGGATATATAAAAGTTCCTTTCTTTGGAAAAATTGAAATTAAAAACGGAAGAAAAATAGGTTAGTTATGAATAAATCAAAACAACTCTGTCCCCATGCAAAAAAGTGTGGTGGATGTCAGTTATTAAATCTTTCATATGAAGAACAATTACGACACAAACAGGTAAAAGTTATTCGTCTTTTAGGTAAATTCTGCCATGTTGAAGAAATTATCGGTATGGATAATCCATACAACTATCGCAACAAAGCACAGTACGCCTTTGGTCGTGGCAAAAACGGACAAACTGTTGCAGGTGTTTATCAGTCATCAACACATAAAATTGTTGATATTGAGAGTTGTATGCTCACAGACCCAAAGGCCGATGAAATTGCAAATACTGTAAAAAAACTTTTAAAAAGTTTTAAGATGAAGCCTTATGATGAAGTTACAAGACAAGGTTTTTTAAGACACGTTTTAGTTAAAACTGCTTTTAAAAGTGGTGAGGTTATGGTTGTGCTTGTCACAGCAACGCCACAATTCCCATCAAAGCGTTCATTTATCAATGCACTCCTCGGCAGACATCCTGAAATCACCACAATCGTGCAAAATGTGAATAACAGATTCACAAGCATGGTACTCGGTGACAAAAGCGAAGTGCTTTACGGTGACGGAAAAATCATAGAAGAACTCTGTGGACTTAAATTCCGTATTTCGCCAAAGGCTTTTTATCAGATTAACCCTGTACAAACAGAAGTTCTCTACAATAAGGCACTTGAATATGCTGATTTCAAAGGTGACGAAAGAATTATTGACGCCTATTGTGGCACAGGTACAATCGGTCTTATTGCAAGCAAAAATGTCAAAGGTGTTTTGGGTGTTGAAATCAATAAAGATGCTGTCCGTGATGCAAAGGAAAACGCAAAAATCAACGGCATTGAAAATATTAAGTTTTTCTCTGCCGATGCAGGAAAATTCATGGTTGATTTAGCAAACAACAACGAGCAGATTGATGCTGTTATTATGGACCCGGCACGAGCAGGAAGTGATATTCCGTTTCTATCTTCACTTGTGAAACTCAACCCTAAAAAAGTGGTTTATGTCAGCTGTAATCCTGAAACATTGGCAAGAGATTTATTGTATTTAAGTAAAAATGGATATAAGGTAAAGAAAATTCAGCCTGTGGATATGTTTCCACATACTGACCATGTGGAATGTGTATGTTTGATTGAAAGGAAGTAAGATTATGGGATTATTTGATTTATTTAAAAAGAAAGAGCCTTTGACTGAAGAGCAGGAAAAAATGGAATATTTATGGAACTTATGGCGACTTGAAGAAGTACCTGAGCCATACAACACACTTATGACCTACTATAAGGAAATCAAAAAGGAAGGTCATACACGATTTTTCCTTAACATTGCTTATTGTGGCGAAGTGGAAAAGGCTGTTGATAAAATTGGTAATTTATTACCTGAAATTCTTTGCGAAAACTTAAAGACTGCTTATTCACATTACGTTGTTCTTGTAAATGAAGAAAACGAAGAAACTGAAAACAAAATTCTGGAATGTGACAAAACTTTTGACGAAAATGAACAGTTGATTCTTGATATTATTCAGGAATATGCTAACACATTAGAGGTGTAGTGAAATGTTTGAAATAAAAAACAAAGAATTTTATATGGACGGTAAGCCGTTCAAAATCTATTCAGGTGCTATGCACTATTTCCGTACTGTGCCTGAATATTGGGAAGACAGACTCACAAAGTTAAAACTTGCAGGATTCAACACTGTTGAAACATACACCTGTTGGAATCTTCACGAGCCAAAACCGGGTGAATTTCATTTTGATGGTATTCTTGACATTGAAAGATTTGTAAAAACTGCTCAGAAAGTTGGACTTTACTGTATTGTAAGACCAGGTCCATATATTTGTGCTGAATGGGATTTCGGTGGTCTTCCTGCATGGCTTTTGAAAGACAAAAATATGCAGATTCGTTGTATGTACCCTGATTTTCTCACTTGCATTGAGCGTTATTATAAGGAACTTTTAGGCAGACTCAAGCCACTCTTACAGACAAATGGTGGTAATATTATTGCAATGCAGGTTGAAAATGAATATGGTTCATACGGTAACGACAAAGATTATCTTAAATTTGTTGAAGACCTGACAAGAAATTGTGGAATCGACTGTCCTCTTTTCACTTCTGACGGTAACTGGAAAAATATGATTTCAGGCGGTTCATTACCACACATATATAAAGTGCTTAATTTCGGTTCAAGAGCAAAAACTGCTTTTAACTGTCTTAAAGATTTCGAGAATGACGGACCTAATATGTGTGGTGAATTCTGGTGCGGTTGGTTTGACCATTGGAGAGATAAGCATCACACAAGGAAACCACAGTCTGTTGTTAAGGAAGTTAAAGAATTTCTTGACTGTGGTGCAAGTTTTAACTTTTATATGTTCCACGGTGGAACAAACTTTGGGTTCAACGCAGGTGCTAACCATAATCCTGCCTGTGCTTATGAACCGACTATCACAAGTTACGACTACTGCGCTTTGCTCAATGAATATGGTGACTATACTCCTGCATATCACGCAGTAAGAGAACTTTTACATAAACATCAGGGTCTTGAAATGAAAGAATTACCACCATCACCAAAACGACAGAAAATAGGTACTGTTAAGCTTACAGAATCTGCAAGTCTTTTTGAGCATCTTGATGTTATCGGCGAAAAGTATCGTGTTCCTGTTCCTGAAAGTATGGAATACTTTGGTCAGAATTTCGGTATGATTTACTACGAAACTGTAATCAAAGGTCATTATGACCCAATTCCTTTAATGATTAGAAATGTTCACGATTTTGGTTTCGTTTATGTTGACGACAAATACAAGAAATTCATTGACCGTACCACATATACAAAACGAGGTAAAATCTCATTAGGTTCACTTTTCAAATCTGTTACAAAGGATAGTCAGGACACATCAACAGTATTTATTGGTGCTGTTGATGGCGAAAAGAAAATCGGTCTTCTTATTGACACTATGGGAAGAGTTAACTATGGCGAAAAAATGATTGACAGAAAAGGTTTTTCGGACATCTTTATTGCTAATCAGCGACAGATGGGTTATGATGTTTGGACTTTACCACTTGATAACCTTGAAAAATTAACATATAAACCTGCTGAAAACTTTAATAAAGATAATGGTGCTATGTTCTATAAGGGCACATTCAAAGCAAACTCACAGGCTGATTGTTTCGTTCATCTTGATGGATTTGATAAAGGTTATGTTTGGATTAACGGCTTTAATCTTGGAAGATATTGGAAGGTTGGTCCACAAAAATCTCTTTATCTTCCAGGTTGTCTTCTCAAGGAAGAAAATGAAATCATTGTTCTTGAAACAATGGGAATGAAAAAGCCTGAGATAAAAATTCTTGATACACACGATTTAGGTTAAGGTGGTGTTATTATGTCTGAGAAATGGGTACAAGTCTGGGGACAATCCCATTCTGCACTTTCACATTTTTATTATCCATCATGCAAAAAGACTTACAGAACTGTGATTTACTCTGCTATAAGTGGTAAACAATTACGACTTGAACTCTGCAATAATCCCGGTAAAACTTCCCTTAAAATTGGTGGAATCACCGTTGCTAAATGCGATAAAAACGGTACTTTTATCGGTGGCAAATTCACAACGGTTACTGTTAATTCAAAAGAATCTTTTGTTATAGATAAAAATGAAATGGTTACAACTGACCCTGTGGAATTCAACATTAATGTTGACGAATATTTCTGTGTCAGCATTTATGTTGTAAAAGGTGACCTTTGCAGTGGTAATCTTATTGACAATGTAAATCTCATTACAGTTAAAGGTGACTACACTAGAATTCCTCATGCAGAAAACCAGCCAAGGGTAAGAGATAGTGTAAGAAAATTTGCGTCATCACTTCTCCGTATGTGTTTCCATAAGCCTATTCCGCTTATAAATACTGTTGAACTTTTAAACGATGAAAACGCAACATCAATTGTTGTGTTTGGTGACTCAATAAGTCAGCAGGGCTTCTGGACAAATGCTTTTGAAAAGAGAATCCGTGAAGAATACAAAGGCAGATACGCAGTAATTAACCGTTCAATTATGGGCAACAGAATATTGAAAGATTTCAGCAAACGATTCCCCTGCCCCGGTCTTTTCGGAATAAGCGGAATTAACAGATATGAAAAAGATGCTTTAAGATTTGACGATGCTGAATATATTATCTTTGTGCTCGGTACAAACGATTTTCTTCAATACGGCACAATCGCTGCACCAAAAAGCGAAAAACCAACTGCTGAAAAGGTTTTTAATACAGTTAAGGATTTATCGGATAAGGCACATGCTTGTGGTAAAAAGTTTATTGTTATGAATGTGCTTCATTTCGGCCATTGTGTAGATTCACGGCCTGAAAAGGAATCAATGGTTTTAGAATATAATAAACTACTTATGGAAAACAAAGAGTATTTTGATATGGTCTATGACCAGGCAAGTTATTGTATTGACGAAAACAAGCCAAACTGTACAAGACTTGACCTTTTAGGAAAAGACAAACTTCATCCTAACTTTAAGGGTGGTCAGATTGTTGCAAATAATTTTGATTTGAGTTTGTTTGAATAACAAAGAAATCGCCAAGGATTTTCCTCGGCGATTTCTTTTTTGTTTTTTAATTTAATTAGTCTGCAACAGGAGCTGAAACAGGGCAGCTATCAGCACAAGCACCACAATCGATGCAAGTATCAGCGTCGATTACATAGATGCCGTCGCCTTCTGAAATAGCCTCAACAGGGCAATCAGCTGCACAAGCGCCACATGAAATGCAGTCTTCAGTAATTTTGTATGCCATAATTATGTACCCTCCCTTAATTGGTATATTATCATTGTAGCATATAAAAATGAAAAATCAAGTGTTTTTTATTCAATTCCTTTTAATGCCTCTAATTCCTCTTTTTCTATACGGATATGAGCATCCTTTAGAAGTTTAACGGAATGACGGTGGATAAGAAGTGGTGCAGCATCAGGACGACGGTCAAGGGTTACTTTAAGCATTCCTGTAATAAGATTGTTCTCAATAACCTTACCTTTTCCGTCAGGAGTATCAACAATAGCACCAACTTTTGGAGTTACCCGAAGAAGATGTTCATAAGTTTCCTGCTCGTATTTAAGGCAACACATAAGTCTTCCACAAGTACCGCTGATTTTTGTAGGGTTAAGGGACAATCCCTGTTCCTTTGCCATTTTAATTGAAACAGGCTGAAAATCATTTAAAAATGTATTACAACAGAATGGTCTGCCACAGATACCAAAGCCACCAACCATTCTTGATTCATCACGGACACCAATCTGTCGGAGTTCAATTCTTGTTTTAAAGGTTGATGCCAAATCCTTTACAAGTTCACGGAAATCCACTCTGCCGTCTGCTGTAAAGTAAAAGAGAAGCTTACTTCTGTCAAATGTATATTCCACATCAACAAGGTTCATCTCAAGTTTGTGAGCCTCAATTTTCTTTTCGCAGATTTTAAATGCTTCTTTTTCTTTTTCCTTATTTTCATTCAATGTTTTAATATCATTTTCAGTTGCAACACGGATAACCTTTTTCAACGGTTGTGAAATGTTATCCTCATTTACATCGTGATTAGCCTTTGCTACCTTACCACATTCGATACCACGAACAGTTTCGACCATAGCATAGTCGCCTTTATTGAATTTCATTCCGTCAGCATCAAAATCATAAATTTTTCCGCCTTCTTTAAATCTTATTCCGACTGTTTCTATCATCTGTTTTTCTCCTATATTTTATCTGCCTATTGCTCGTTTGAACTCGTAACACATACGGACAAGAAGCAAGTTATTATTACAATTACGGTCAATTGAATTTATAAGTTCATCACAACTAGAAATCAAATTTAAAAGTGATTTCGCTGTAAGATTTTTGCACAAGTTATTTGTTTCTTCAGGGAAACGGAAATCTCTTACAAAACCATTTTTCTTCACAAGTGCATCTCTGAAAACTTCAGTCATCAGTATAAGAACTGACTTTGCAAACTGATTATTTTTCTGAAATACTGCTGTCTGCTCCATAAGTGCCAATTCATTTATATTGAGAATAGCACCAACAAGATTTTTTACAGCAGTTGCTTCCTTTTCAGTAACAACACCCTCATCACTTAAAAGAGAATATACCTGAACACGTGACAACACAGTTTCAAGCATTGTGCTTTTCGACTCTGTTACTATTATGAAATACACATATGATGGCGGTTCTTCCAATATTTTAAGAATAGCATTCTGTGCCTGTTCATTCATATTGTGGCCATTCTTCAATATGTATATTTTTTTGTCACTTTCATTAGGAATAACAAAGGCATCATCACGGATTTCACGAACTGCATCAACAGTAAAGTTTTTGCTTTTGCCTTTTATTCCATCAGTTTCAAAAATATCAGGATGTCCTTTACCCTGAGCTTTTACACAATCAGGGCAAACAGAACAAGGCTTATTGTCCCCTGTGCAGACAAGAGCATTTGCAATAAATCTTGCAAAATCCTCACCCTCATTACTGTTCTGACATTCTACAAGAACTCCGTGAGGAAAATTACCCTGCTGAACCGAAGACACAACCTGATTATATATCATTTCTGTTTTTGTCTGTATCTCGTTTGTCATATCTTATAAAACTGCTCCACATCAAGAACAAAAATTGTTGCTCCACCTACTGTTACTTCAACAGGCATTGATGAAAGCATAGACTCCCCGATATATGTAGTATTAACAGGTGTGATTTTTTTACGCTGGCTGCTATATTCACCGATAATATTGATTACATCATCAACCTTATTCTTTTCAACACCGATTAAAAGTGTTATGTTTCCTGCACGTAAAAAGCCACCTGATGTTGTAAGCTTTGTTGCAGAATAACCTGCTTTTGTAAGATTTGACATAACGGTATTTGCATCATCACTATTGATAATTGCAACTATCAACTTCACGAAAATCACTCCTTTAAATATAAAAATAACGACTTTATTCAAGCATTTGAGCAAGTGCTATCATTACAGGCATTGTCAGAATTGACAACACACTGATAAACGCAGTCACCTTTGAGGCAAGTGCCGTATCACGATTATATTTTGCTGCAAACATTACAGTATTACTTGCAGTTGGTGCAGATGCACTGAGAGCACAAGCTGTAAGCAATGTTCCACCGTATCCAAATAATTTCAGACTGAAAATTGTCACAAGTGGAACAATTATCACCTTAACAAGTGCAGAAACAAAAATTCTCTTATCGGAAAAAAGTGTTTTCCAATCTGCTGATGCCAGATAAGTACCGAACATAACCATAGCAAGAGGAGTATTAAGGTCTGCAATATATGAAACAGGTGAATAAATGATATCAGGTAATTCCACCTGAAGAAGGAAAAGTGGTAAACCGATTGCAACACCGATTACGCCGGGATTAACGAGAAGCTTTTTAAGGTTAAATTTTGAGTTTTCCTGACCCTTCTGCATTGTGCTGACACCGTGAGTGAATGAAAGGATATTGAAGGGAACTAAAATTACAGAGCAGTAAAATATGCCCTCATCACCCAAAACAGCCTGAGCCAATGGAAGTGCCATATATCCCACATTACCATAAACACAGGCATATCTGAATATACATGCAGTTGCCTGGTCACTCTTTTTGAAAAGAAAAGGTATAATCACCATTCCAACAAGGTGAAGGAAAATACCGCCAATAAGAGCTAAAAGCAAGCCTTTTAATGCATCAGGATTATATTCCATTCCACAAAATGAACGGATAATAATTGCAGGGGCAACAATATAGAAAAGTAAATCTGTTGTAAGTCTTGATGCCTTTTCAGTATAAATACCTGCCTTATGACAGATAAAGCCAACCATAGCAATAAGGAAAAGAATTACAACTTGAGTAAATGCAGTTAATACATTATCAAAAAATACCATAGTTTAATTATTTTGCTTCCTCATCCATATAAATTTCGTCATGGTCATTTACTGTTGCCTTGTTCATAGCATTAATAATATATGCTGCAACAAACAGTGCGAATGTCAAATCACAGATTGAGAGGGGATATTCACTTGGAATATGCTGTCCATTGCCTGTAACCATCAAAACAATTCTTGGAATATTTGCCAACGCACAGAAGAAAATGCACACATATCCGGATGCGAAAAGTGAACGCATTGATTTCTCGTTTGAAAGTCCTGATGAAATTCTTGCAAATGCAAGGAAGAAAATCATCATTGCAGCAAGAATGAAAATTTCAAGCATCAAATCGGCAACATTTACATAAGATATTTTCTTCATAAATCTTATGATTATTCTACCTGTTGTCCAAGCCAACGGTGCTAATGCCATAAATCTATACTGGAAATATGTTGTTTTCCCATCAAAATGTGAAATGCCGAAAATCATAATATAAATTGCCGCAAGAATACCAAAAACAGCTTCAATTGCAACAGAACCTAAACCGTCAGCATTTGTTATACCTGCAAGAATTGATGTCAGAGCCAAAGCTGAATCAATGATTATTCCAAGTGCAAAAAGTATTGATGAAACTGCTAAAAACACATTCTTTTTTCGAATGTCATCTCTTGATGAAGGAACATTTTTCGCAAGATTTACAAGGATATATGAAACTAAAATTGCCATTGCTGACAAGCCGTAAATAGCATAAACTGACCAATCAGTCTTTGTATAAAAACCAGTGCTTACCTCTGTAATGAAAAGTAACTGATATGTTCTGAACGGAATTGCAATACACAACAAGCCAACTACAATATAAAGTGGCAATATGGGATTGATTTTTTTGAATTGTCCTACTAATTTCATAACGCTTACCTCTCTGCAATAGGAATATATTCTGCCTGAATTCCGTTTGTTCGGATAATACGCTCTTCCATTGGAACATATTCACGAGGAATTGTAACATTCTTATATGCAGGACGAATAATTTTACCGCCTGTTGTAAGTTCTTCAATACGATGAGCTGACCAACCTGCCATACGAGCAGCCATAAAAATAGGTGTAAACAAATCCTTAGGAATACCGAGCATATCATATACAAGACCTGAATACAGGTCAACGTTTGCACACATTTTCTTGTGAATTCCACGATGCTTTGAGAAAAGCTCAGGAGTAAGCTCTTCAATGAGATTAAGCAGTCTGAAATCATCCTCTCTGCCACACTGCTTTGAGAACTTATCAGCGTAACGACGAAGAATAACTGCACGAGGGTCAGAAAGTGTATAAACAGCATGGCCCATACCATAAATAAGACCTGAACCGTCATTTGCCTGTTTATTCATAATCTTTGTAAGATAATCAGCAACCTGACCTTCATCTGTAATATCCTTGATGTTTGCTTTTATATCGTCAACCATTTTGGAAACCTTGATATTAGCACCACCATGACGAGGACCTTTAAGTGAGCCGATACCTGCAGCAATTGCAGCGTATGTATCCGTTCCACTTGATGTGATACAACGAGTTGTAAATGATGAGTTGTTACCACCACCGTGTTCAGCATGAAGAATCATACAGATATCAAGAAGTTTTGCTTCATCATCAGTAAATTTCTTATCAGGACGGATTGAACGAAGAATACTCTCTGCTGTACCAAGTCCGGGTTTACTCTGATGGAAATACATACTCTTTTTATCATATACACGACGTTTAACCTGATATGCACTTGTCATAATTACAGGCATCTGTGCTATGAGTTGAATACACTGACGAAGCACATTTTCAGGTGATATATCATCAGGATTAGGGTCATAAGAATAAAGGGCAAGTACACTTCGTGCAGCCTTATTCATAACATCCGGTGATGGTGCTTTCATAATCATATCTTCGATAAAATCTTCAGGAAGATTACGACATTCTGAAAGTAATTCTGTAAACCATTTGAGCTGTTCTCTGGTAGGAAGTGCACCAAAGAGAAGAAGCCATGCAACCTCTTCATAACCAAAGCGATTTTCTTGTTCACAATGCTCAACGATATCTGTCATATTGATACCACGATAAACAAGTTTACCTTGCTTTGGTACTTTTTCACCGTCATCCATATAGTAACCTTCAACAGAGCAAACACGGGTAAGTCCTGCAAGGACACCTGTTCCGTCATAATTACGAAGACCACGCTTAACTTTAAATCTATTGTAATAATCAGGATTTATGTGGTTATTTTTACGAAGCTCTTCACATAAAATTGAGAGAGCATCATTGGAGATACTTGAAATATATTCTGCCATTATTTGACCTCCTTGTAGAAAATTTCGATATGTATCCAAGATAATATAAAAATACATAATATATTTTAATACTTTTGAATGTCAAAGTCAATAAAAGGGAGTAATAAAAATGAAAACTTACACACTCATCTGCTTTTTTCTTGCACTGAGCTTAATCCTGTGTCCTCTTGTATCCGTGGAAAAGACAAGTGAAGTTATTTCACAGGAATTCCTCAATGAAACAGTTACTGAAGCTGAAGTAACACCTGAAAAAGATAACACTACTGTAAAAGTTATGTCTGTCAGTTCAAATAATATTACAGAGATGTCATTAAAAGAGTACCTTTTAGGTGTTGTGGCAGGAGAAATGAATGCGTCGTATCACGAAGAGGCATTGAAAGCACAGATTATTACTGCACATACATTACTTTTATATACAAAAGAACACAACACAAAGGACCTTAAAGGTGCTGATATTACTGATAGTTATGCCATGCATCAGGCATTTCTCCCACCGGAAGAACAGAAGAAAAAATGGAATGAAAATTATGATACATATCGTGAAAAAATCGAGAAATGTATTGACGAAGTAGGAAATCTTACTCTGCAATATGATGACGAATATATATGTGCTGTTTTCCACGCAATTTCAAATGGTACAACGGAAAATGCAACAGATGTATGGGGCGGAAATTATCCGTATCTTGTATCTGTTTCAAGCATTGGTGACAAGCTGTCCCCTGCTTATCAGTCACAAGTTACCGTTACTGAAAAAGAATTCAGAGAAACTCTTGAAAAACAAGATGTAAAGTTCACGGACGATGCAGAAAAATGGATAGAAAAAATCACCAATACCGACACAGGCATGGTGAAAACAATTAAAATATGCGGAAAGGAATTTAAAGGCACAGACATTCGTACTCTTTTCGATTTGCGAAGCAGTACATTTAATTGTGAATATAAAAATGGTGAGTTTGTGTTTACTGTAAATGGTTACGGCCACGGCGTTGGAATGAGCCAATATGGTGCTAACTATATGGCACAGCAGGGATTCAAATATGATGAAATATTGAAGCACTATTATAAGGGTGTGGAGATAGTTGAAATGTAAAAATTGGGTTTTAATAAATTGGAGTTTGTAGGGTAGGCTTCTCCTTGAGGGTGCGGGTGTCCGGTGGACACCTCTGCGAAGCAGAAGCACTGTCTGAGCCGACAGGCGAGTAATAAGCTGTCTGCGAAGCAGACTGATGAGGTGTAGGTTGCGTTAGCAACCGTTAATTATTAAT
>JAZNWU010000035.1:0-84856 GCA_045593555.1 Candidatus Fimenecus sp.
TGATAATTAACGGTTGCTAAAGCAACCTACACCTCATCAGTCTGCTTTGCAGACAGCTTATTACTCGCCTGTCGGCTCAGACAGTGCTTCTGCTTCGCAGAGGTGTCCACCGGACACCCGCACCCTCAAGGAGAAGCCTCACCTACAAACTCCAATTTATCTATGAATGGAGTGTATCAAAAAATGATACACCCTCTATCAAAAATTGATACACCCTGTATCAAAAATTGGTACACAGTGTATCAAAAAATAGACCCTATAAATAATAAAATAAAATAATATAAATAATTATTATAAATAATCATATTGTAAATACAAAATAGATAACCGGTTATCTATTTTTATTTTTTGGTAATTTTACAGTTAAAAATTATCTAAAAACAGGTTCAAATGTAAATAAATTGTTAATATTTCGCCACTTTTTCCGATTCGTCCCGTAAATCCCGGGACGATTTTGCTTTTCCGGACTATATATGGAGGGTATTTTTTTTAGAAACATTAGTTTTTATTCTTTTTTTCTTTAAGTTTTGTCTTTTGTGCAAACAAAAAACGTCGAAAGCAAAAAGCTGACGACGTTCATTTTTAACTATTTTTATTATATTTAATTAATTTATTCTGTTATTTGTTTTGTGAGGAAGTCGTAAACAAACTGTCCTCCCGGAATTGATGTTCCTATCTCAATAAGTGCATATTTAATTTGTGTAAGAATGTTTCCAAAGTCAAAGAAAATAGCTTTTTCAGTTTCAGGAGCATTGTCATAATCAAGTGTGAAAGCCTGGGTATAAAGAACTCCACCTTCACCAAATGCTTCTGCTCTTACATAAGAACCAATTTTATCAGAATAATCATCAAGGTCGATAGTATTGCCTACTGCTATAACCTGACCGTCAGCAATCCAATGAACTGTCAATGCGTTATCAACTGAAAGTGTGATTGTATCTTCTTTTTCATCAACTACAACATTTGTAGCTTTTGGTGCAGGAATTGAACCGTCACGGTTTTCCTGTTCAAACTCTGTTCCCCAGTCAATTCCTGTTTCAAGTGAGAACTGAGCCAACTCTTCTGCATTTTGTATATATCTGCTTACAGCGAAGAATGCACCATTTTTAAGACAAGTCTGTATGTTCTCTGCATTATTTTCAGGCATACACAAATCTGTCCACGCACAACCAACTTTATCAAGCTGATGCGCATCAGTTGTTGCAATTGCAAAGACATTTCTGCCTGTTGGAACTACCTTCCCGAGAAGAATGTCCCAAAGTTTTCTGTCATACTTTGTTCTGCCATCTTTCTTTGAGTTAATGTCAATGCCGATACAAGAGTCATAATTTGTAAGTATGTTTGTGAATTTATCAATAACATAACCGTACCATAAATCGTCTTCGTTATAAGCATCAGCCTGACAGCTTTCTTCTTTTGCACCTGAGTACTCACCGGGATGGTTGATTACACTAAGTCCACCCAATGAATCCACATTTTTGATTACTTCTTCATAGTTACTTGTGCCACCGACAACACCATCACCATAATCAGCAAACCAGCTGTTTACATGAGCATTGTTAAGTGAAGTCGGGTTCTGTTCATTACCCAATGGCACTTCAACCATTCCTCTGCCGTCACGACCGACACCGTTTATGATTTCATTATATCTTTCTTCTGTCAACGGAGTTACAACCTGTTTTCTGCCTTCCTTGACAGCTGATATGATTTTGAAATAATTTCTTGTATTGACCTGAGTCCAACCTCTTGAAACAATACCGTGGTCAGTAAGTGCTAAAACATCATAACCCTGTGTATAATGCTCTTCAATCATCACATCCATATCAACATCACCGTCGGATGCTGTTGTGTGACAATGAAGGTCAGCCTTATACTGGTCCCAGTTTTCAAAATCTACTGTTTCGTATGGATTGTTTATTGTGTAGTCAATATCTTCTGCTGCAAAAGCGATAACACAGCAACTGAATACCATAATTGTTGCTAAAATAATAGAGATAAGTTTTTTCATAATTGCAATCTCCTTTTTCGTGTCATTCTAAGCATAGCGAAGAATCTCTCTTTAACCAATATATCGACCATTGAAGATTCTTCGTCATTTCATTCTTCAGAATGACTTACGATTTTTCTTGGCAATTTAATCTTTAAACACATTGTCGAATAATGGAAGTTTTGATGCTTTCATTACTGCACTGAAAAGACGGCCACCTGTAACAGGTGTGATTCTGCCGAAAATCTTCATAAACTGTGCATCGAAACCAAATATCATAAGTTCTTTCTTGTTCTCAATACCGTTTACAATCATATTAACCATCTTGTCACAGTCTGTGCTGATAGCGTTAATTGCTTTTTCACCTTTGCCTGTGTTTTCCTGATTACGGAAGATATCTGTCTTTGTAAAACCGGGACAGATAACTGTAACATAGCACTTGCCTCTTAAATCTTCTCTTAAAGACTCTGTAAATGACTTTAAAGCACCTTTACTTGCTGAATATGTAGAAGTACCTGCCAAAGACATTAAAGCTGCTGAAGAAGCTACATTGATAACTGCAGGGGTGCTTGATTTAAGAATCATTGGCAATAATGCGTTGATAGAATAAACTGCTGAATAGAAGTTGATATTCATAACACTTTCAATTTCTTCAATTGAATAATTCTGTGTCTTATTGAACTTTGGCAAGATACCTGCATTGTTGATAAGAACATCAGGCTGAATATCGTTTTCCTTAAGGTACTCTGCAAATTCTGCCCAGTTTTCTTTAGAAGAAACATCAAAGAGCTTGTATGAGAAATTCTTTGCATAGTCGCCTAATTCTTCAACAAATCTTTCTGTCTTTTCCTTACTTCTTGCGATACCGATAACCTTGCAGTTATGCTTTTTGATAAGTGATTCTGCAATACCTTTACCGATACCTGCTGATGCACCTGTGATAATTACTGTTTTGTTGTCAATCCAACACTGTCCCATAATAATATCTCCTTATTTATAATTTTTTATAAAGTGTTTATAAAACGCAACACAGTTTGCAACTGAGTCAACGTCAATATTTTCATTTTCTGCGTGAACTGAACCTAACTGCTGTGCAGAAAGCTTAATTGGTGCAAATCGAAGTACACATTCGCACACATCAGTAAGTGTTCTTGCATCTGTACCTGCAGGAAGGATAAATGGTGAAGCAGGATACTGTGGAAAAACCTCACCGATACAGTCCATTGTATATTTAAACTGTGGTTTTGACATATCTGCAGGACCGTGATACTCGCTGTCCTCTGTCATTTCAACCATTATATCATACTTTTCAGCAATTTCCTTAAATACTTTCAAATCTTCTTCAAAATCTTTTTCGTCAACAGGACGAACAAATGCTTTTGCAGTACATTTCTTTAATGCAGAACTGCCTTCAATGTTGTTGAATGTACAAGTAGTACCTATGAGTCCACCTGCCTGAGCATTGATTTTAGGCATTACCTTTTTGATAATTCCACCGAAAAGCCAGAGATTTGCAAAGAGCATATTCATTGGAAAACCACAATACGGGCCTAAATGCTTGAACATTGCTTCAACCTGAGGATTAAGACGACGGATAAAAATATCATTTGTTGTAATTTCATTTATAAATGCTGACATTCGCTCAACAGGTGTTGCTTTTTGCCCTGCAGTAAGACTTGCATGACCGTTGTCAGCTGTTGCAGTACAGATAAGACTTATTCTACCTTTTTCGTGAACTGCCACCATACCACATTTATCACATTTCATTCCACCAAGTGGTGGCTCAATAAGTGCCCCACCTTCATCAAGAATTACTTCAAAAGTGATGTTGTTTTCCTGAAAATACTTTAATGCAGTCGGAATTCCATCGCCACCAAGTTCTTCGTTATGAGAAGAACCAATCCACACATTACAAGGTGGGTTATATCCTTCATTCAAAAGTTCTTCAAGTGCAGAAAATTCCGAGAACAAAGGTGTTTTCGTATCAACAGTTCCCCTGCCCCAGATTTTTCCTTCAGCAATTTCACCTGAAAAGCCATCGTGTTCCCATTCGCCACTTACTTCAACAACGTCGTGATGGGACATAAGCATAATATTTCTATTTTCATCCTGACCTTTGATTTTATAAATCCAGCAGTCATCAGAAAAAGTCATTTTTTCGGCAACATTATGTACTGTCGGAAACAATTCCTTCATAACATCACGAAGCTTTGCAAATTCTGTGTCGTCGAAACTGTCCTTAACTGAAACAGTTTTGCATTGAATCATTTTCTGCAAACGACTTACATAATATTTTATTTCGTCATCATTATAAAATGGTTTGAATTCGCTTAATTTTCTTAATTTTCGTGATGCATTCAATGTATTTACAGTTAAAACTGCAACTAAAATTAAAATCAGAACAAGAATAATATACAAGATAATCATTTTTATTCACCCTTGATTGAAATGTACATATTTCTGATATCGTCATAAGACAACGGAATCATATTTCTTTCCATAAGTGGTGTCATACTCATTTTTGTGAGAGTTTCAATTTCTTCGTCAGTTTTAACACCTATGTCAGTAAGAGTCATTGCCATTCCCATTTTCTTTTTGAGGTCTGTAATAGCATCTGCCATTTCGTAGGCATCTTTAAAGCCACAGTTCTGTGCAAATTTACTGAGTCTGCCATTCTCTGCCTCTGCATTGTATCTTGTAAAGAAATCAAGTGTCATAGCACAAGCCTCACCGTGTGGCACACCGTAAAGATTTGTAAGTGGGAATGAACAAGCGTGGCTTCCTGCTGTTCTTGGATTTGAGAATGCAACACCTGCAACGATAGATGCCTCTGCCATTTTTTCTCTTGCTAAAAGATTATCGGGCTCACAATATGCCTTATACAACCATTCAAAAACAAGCTTTGTTGCGTGAACGGAACAACTTTCACAAATTGGCTGATGAAGAACACTCCACACACTTTCAAGTGCGTGACTTAACACATCAAGACCGGTTGATGCAGTCACCTTTGGTGGTACGCTGAGTGTCAGTCTTGGGTCAACGATTGCTGCTTTGGGATACATAAGAGGGTCATTCATTGTTGATTTTACATTTTTACTTAAATCAGTAAGAACTGAAATATTCGTAATTTCACTACCTGTACCACTTGTTGTTGCAATAGCAATCATCGGGATAACTTCGTCTTTGTTGATTGGTTTTCCACCTGTGTGATAGCTTTCAATTATGTCGTCACCTTTTGCGATTGCACAAGCTGCCTTACAGCAGTCCATCGGTGAACCACCACCGAGAGCAACTGCAAAATCAGCATTATTTTCACGAAGAACTTTAACACATTCGTTTACATTATCTGTTGTGGGATTTGGTCGGATATCAGAAAATACTGCAACAATAGCACCGTTGCAATTCTTGATAATCTCGTCTGCAACACCGTTTTTCTTCAATGTGTTTGAGCAGACAAGCACACCTTTTTTATATCCGTATTCATTTATGATTTTTGGCAATTCCTTGATTTTATCTGTACCAAAATAGATTTTTACAGGTAAAGAAAATTCCCAACTCATATTAAGCACTTCCCTTGAATTACATTTCTTTTTTCCATTTCTCTGTTTATGGTGTTAAGCACATTTTTCTTGTCACCACTCCAGAGTGGTTCAACAAGATATTTTTTTGGTGCGTCACCTGTTATACGGTGAATTATAATATTTTCAGGTATTCTTTCGATACAATCAAAAAGAATATCCATATATTCTTCTATTCTTAATGGCTTTACCTTACCAAGTTTATAGTCTTCATACAAATCTGTATCTTTTAAAACATGCAGAAGCTGAAGCTTAATTCCGTCTGCACCTGATTTAACAGCAAAATCGACAGTTTTTAAAACATCATCTTTACTTTCGTTTGGTAAGCCGATAATTATATGAGTAATTACAGTTATATTTCGTTTTTTAAGTTCCTTTACTGCATTTTCATAAACATTGTTTTTATAACAACGACGGATATATTCAGCACTCTTTTCATTTGATGTCTGAAGTCCCAACTCAATCCATACAGGCTTGATTTTGTTGAGATTTTCAAGCATATTGAGTATTTCAACAGACAAGCAATCAGGTCGTGTGCCTATTGAAAGAGCGACAATGTCATTACGATTTATTGCAGTTGTAAAACAGTTTTCAAGAAATTCTTTATCACCGTAAGTATTTGTAAAGCTTTGAAAATATGCTATGAACTTATCTGTCTTAATCTTATCTTTTACTCTGCTTTTTGCATTCTCGATTTGTTCATTTATATCTTTGCCACTCTCTGCAAAATCTGCTGAACCATTGTGGCAAAAAATGCAACCACGAGTACCGAGAGTTCCGTCACGATTCGGACAGGTACAACCAATATCCAAAGCAAGTTTATACACCTTGCACCCGAATTGGCTTTTTAAATATTCATTTAATGAATAATACCTTCCTGTCATCTTATCACCTTAACTAAATATTTTACATCAATTTACATTTTTTTGCAACAATATAATTATGAAAATGAGTCATTAAAAACTGCAAGTTTTGTAACCTTATTGACATAATTTGCAATTTAATATAAAATTATATATATTTGTTCAAAAAATAAGGAGTGAAAAAACTCTTGAAAGCAAGAACTCTTATGAATAAATTTTGTATGAATACCGTCAGAGTCCTTTTCTTCTGGATAGTATTACTGATAGTTAATGCAAAGGTAAAAAGATACAAACCAAAAAGCAAAAATTTCATTGTAATCGGTAACCATTCCGATGGTCTTGACCCGATTTACATTATGTGTTCTTTGAAAAAGTATATAAGATTTGTAGCCGGTGACCATGTTATCTTAAACCCTTGGGCAAAGTTCTTTTTTAAGACAATGTCAGGTTGGATTATCAAGGACAGAGATAACCCTGCATCAGTTCTTTTCAATGATATGAAAGCTGCTGCCGACGAAGGCGTACCAACAGGAATCTTTGTTGAAGGTACAATCACACCAAACGGTGAAACAGGCTTTTTCTCACCAAGAACAGGTGATTTTGTCAAGAATTTAGGTGTTAATCTCATCACTTATCGTATTAAAGGTGGTTTTTTCCATACACCAAGATGGGGTACGGGACTTCGTCGTGGTCCTATCCGTGGTAAAGTTGTTCACGAATATACTGCTGAAGAATTAAGCAGAATGACAGGTGAAGAAGTTAACGAGATAATCAAAAGAGATATTTATGTAAATGCTTTTGAGGAACAGCGTAAACGACCAAGAATTTATAAAGGTAAAAACCTTGCAGAACACATTGAAAGAGTTCTCTTTGTATGTCCTCACTGTGAACAGATTGGAACAATGCATTCAAAAGGCAATTATCTCACCTGCGACTGCGGATATCAGGTCGAATTCGGCAGAGATGGTTTCTTCCACCCATCACAGAAAGATTTAGTTTTCGACAATGCTCTTGATTGGGACAAATGGCAAAAGCCACTTTGGAAACAAAAAGTTCTTAACACACCTGAAAACGGACTTATTTTTGAAGAAAAAGACCAGATTGTTTATACAATGATTAAGAGAAAACGAGTTGAGTTATCAGATGATGCGACACTCCGTCTTTATAAAGACAGATTTGAACTTTATCTCAACCCAAAGCAGACAATCGTTATGCCTGTTGATAAACTCAAGCTTGTTCTTAATGTTTCAGTTCAGTCTTTGATGTTTATTGACTCGGAACATTTCTTATATGTTAAGAGTAAAAATCCGACTGCCGCAGCAAAATATGTTGCAGCATGGAGATACCTTATAGGAAAAGATTATAAGTAAAAAAATCAGGATGCAGAAAAAACTGCATCCTTTTTTGATTCAGATGATAATGTCATTCTGAGCAAAGCGAAGAATCTCTTATAAAATAACAAATCAACCAAGGGAGGTTCTTCATCGTTATACTCCTCAGAAGGACATATCATATCATTTTGTAATTTTGCCTTTTTATCTGTTGTTCTGATTGTTGTCGTTTTTCATATTTGGGTTATTGTTGTTGTTCTTGTTTTTCTGGTTATTGTTCTGCTGATTGTTTTTGCTCTGTGGGTTATTTTTGTTGTTATTCATCTTTATCACCTCGCAATAGTATTATCACCATTATTTCTTTTAAAATTACTGTTTATTTTTTCTAACTTTTATGATAGAATGATAATAATATTTTTAGGGAGAATAATTATGATTGATTTTAACCGTTCAAGAGAAATATTTTTGAAAATTTATCCAAGCGAAATGTTGGCAAACAAAGTTGAATATTATATTGACAGACACAAGTCAAAAGTTAAGTTTTTCCTTGTATTCTGCAACAATAATCGTTGGGAAGTTACACTCAAGCAGACTCCAATGATGAAATTAGCATTAGTATATGCTTTTTTACCAACTGTTTACGACAGATACCAGAAGAAAAAAATCAGTGATAAGGTTTTCTATGACACTATGACTGACATTAAAATCTGGATTGATGACCACAAGGCACGAACCGGTGAAGATGGTCTTTTTGAGCTTAACTGGATTATGCACCATATGAATCTTTCTATTTTCAAAATCGGCAGACTTCAATATCAGAAATGCATCTGGTATTTTAAACCTGCTACAACTCATGACGGTGTAAAGCTCAACTTTGGTGATAAAATACTCAATATGCATATTCCTCGTGGTGAAAAGCTCGATTACGACGAGTGCGTTAAATCCGTTAATATGGCACAAGAATTTTTCAAGGAAATTTTTCCTGATTTTCCAAATAATAAATTTATGTGTTTCAGCTGGCTTTTGTATCCGGGTAACAAGAATTTTATGCCTGCAGACAGCAATATTCTGAAATTCCAGTCAATGTATGAAATTCTCGTAGAAAAAGAAGAACCACAACCTCCATATTTGTGGCTCTATGGCGTGAAACTCAAAAATGCTGATTTAATGAAAAACAAAAAGGAAACCGGCAGTTATGGATTTATCGACCAACTTCCTCAAAAGAGTTCATTACAGAAATCAACCATTGAATACATAAAAAATGGTGGTACATTAGGCGAAGGAATCGGAGTAATTATAAAATAATGATAAATAATTTTGCACTTTGCGCTTTGCATTTTGCACTTTATCATTCTTCCGGATATTTCATTCCCCATTGGTTTCGCAGTGTTGTCATAATATTCATTACATCAACTGTATATCCGAGTCGCATTGTATTTTTACCACTTGCAACTGCATTTTCCATATTTTCGATTTCATAGCAGAGGGCATTACTTATGTCCCCTGCTTTTATTATTTCTGTACGATTATCTTCTGTATAAGTAATCGTTGCAGTATCTGCTCTTGGGTATTCAAAAATTTCAATATACCCATTGTCATAACAGATTGTTGCTCGTTTAGGTTGTTTTGCATGAAGCGAAAGAGTCACACTTGCAAGCTCTTCTTTTGAATTTCCGAGAATGATATTTGACTGCTCATCTGCACCTGTAACAGCAAACATAACCTGAGATTTAATATCATCAGGATATTCCGTCATAAACATTCGCACACAAGAAAGTGCATAGACACCGATGTCAAGCAACGCACCACCTGCTAAATCCATATTGAAGAAACGATTTGTCATATCGTATTCTTTAAAACTGCCGAAATTCACTTGTGCAAGTCTGAATTTACCAAGCTTTCCTGAACTAATTATTTTTTCAAGTTCGTTATAAAGTGGCATATTGTAAATTGTCATAGCCTCGGCTAAAATAAGATTATTTGAATTTGCAAGTTCAACTGCACTGTTGAGTTCAGCAGAATTTAATGTAATTGCCTTTTCACAAAGTACATGTTTACCATTTTCCAAAGCTTTTAAAATATACTCAATGTGCTTGTTATGTGGTGTGGCAATATAGACTATATCCACATTTTCATCATTGAAAATATCATCAATGTTTTCGTAAACTTTTTCTATATTATATTTTTTTGCAAAATCAACTGCTTTTTCATAAGTACGATTTGCAACAGAATAGACTTTTCCACCCGTTTTGTTCATTTCCCGTGCGAAATCATTTGCGATACTTCCACAGCCTAAAATTGCCCAATTAAATTTATTTGACATATTCATCACCATCTGCATTATAACATAAAAAATGTTGCTGAACAGAAAAAAATATGATATTATCAAATTGGTGATTTTATGAATATTAAAATGGCAAAACATTCAAATCCACAGTTTGCAAGGGACAATTATCAGAACCTTGACGGACAATGGGATTTTGGTTTTCAGAAGGCAAAAATAGGCTTTAAATTTTCAACTGATGAAAAAAGAGCTGTTGAAATCAGAAAAAATAATGAATTTACACATAAAATTAATGTACCTTTCTGTGTTGAAAGTGAACTTTCAGGTATCGGGTACAAAGATTTCATCAATATGGTCTGGTACAAGAGAACTGTCAATGTGAAGAAAGACGGTAATCGTGTATTTTTATGCTTTGGTGCTGCTGACCATCTTACAACTGTTCTTGTAAACGGTAAATGTGCAGGCAGACATAAAGGTGGTTACACATCATTCAGATTTGATATTACTGACCTCATAGTTGATGGCGAAAACGAGATTTTTGTACTCTGTGAAGACGATGTTAAAAATCAGTTTGTAATCCGTGGTAAACAGAGTGAATGGAAAAAGAGTCATGCTTGTGACTATACCCGTACAACAGGTATATGGCAGTCAGTTTATATTGAATATGTTTCACAAAATTACATAGAGAATTTTAAGATTTATCCTGACCATAAGAATGGTCTTGTTACAATCAACTTTGCCCTTAAAGGTAAAGAAAATCTTACCTGTGAAGCATTTTATGATGGTAAGAGTGTTGGTAAAACAGAATTTAAAGACGCTTGTGGCAACGAAGTTTTACAGATAAAACTCTGCGAAACTCACCTTTGGGAAGTTGGTAATGGCCGTCTTTATGACCTTGAAATCACATTCGGTGAAGATAAGGTTCACTCATATTTCGGTCTTCGTAATGTGCGACTTGACGGATATAAATTCCTTATCAATGAAAAGAGTGTTTTCCAGCGTCTTGTTCTTGACCAGGGCTTTTATAAAAAAGGTATTTATACAGCCCCAAGTGATGAAGATTTAATCAAAGATATTGAATTATCATTAGCTTTAGGCTTTAATGGTGCAAGACTTCATCAGAAAGTTTTTGACCCCAAATTTTTATACTATGCTGACCAGATGGGTTATCTTGTATGGGGTGAATATGCTAACTGGGGACTTGATTATTCAAACCCAAAAAGTGTTGATGTATTCCTGAATGAATGGAAAGAAGCATTAGAGCGTGACTTTAATCACCCTGCCATTATCGGTTGGTGTCCGTTCAATGAAACATGGAACTACAAGGGCAGACGCCAGTACGACCCATTGCTTGCAACAGTTTATGATTACACAAAAGCAGTTGACAGCACTCGTCCTTGTATTGACACAAGCGGTAATTTTCATGTGAAAACTGATATTTTTGACTTGCACGATTATAGTTATGATGTTGAATTTTTCAAGAACAACTATGACCGTTTTATGACAGAAGACTATCTTTACCAACATGTGCTTGTTGAAAACGAAGGCAGACAGGAATACAAAGGTGAGCCTGTATTTATCAGCGAATACGGTGGAATCAAATGGGTAAGTGATGAGTCAATCAAATCCTGGGGATATGGCGAAGATGTTAAAACATCCGAAGAATTTGCCCAAAGATATGTTGGTCTTACTGATGTAATTGTAAGCAACTACAAGATGTTTGGCTTCTGTTATACTCAGCTTTACGATATTGAGCAAGAGCAGAATGGTCTTTACACTTATGACCGTGAAAAGAAGTTTACTGACGAAATCTATGACAGAATTATTGCTATAAATACAAAGGTTGCTGAAATTGAGAAATAAAATGAACAAAGAAACTATAAGAGAATTTTTTAACGATTTTGCACCAAGATGGGATAATGAACCAATCTGTGAAAAGCCCATACTCGATATTATTTTAGATAATGGTGGAGTTACAGAAAATATTGATGTGCTTGATGTTGGTTGTGGTACAGGTGTATTGTTCCCCTACTATCTCGAAAGAAATGTCAAGAGCATTACTGCAGTTGACTTGTCCCCTGAAATGGTGAAAATTGCAAAATCTAAATTTCCACAAGCAGAAATTATTTGTGATGATGCAGAAAGTATTTCATTTGACCATCAATTTGATGTTATTATGATTTACAACGCATTTCCTCATTTTCCAAACCCATTAATGCTTATTGAAAATCTATCAAAAACATTAAAACCAAATGGAAGAATCAACATTGCCCACGGAATGAGTAAAAAGGAGCTTGATGATGTTCATATGAAGTCGGCAGGAAAGGTTTCAAATATTCTTCCTGAATGTGAAGAACTCAAGAAAATGCTTGAACCGTATTTCAATGTGGATATTATGATTTCAAACGATAAAATGTATCAGGTAACAGGTACAAAAAGGTGATATTTATGAACAACTATTTTCCTGAAGTAAAAAAGAATTTTGGTTTTGGCTGTATGCGACTTCCTCGCAAAGGTCCGCTTATCGACTATGAGCAGACAAAACAGATGGTTGACACATTTATTGAAGCAGGTTTCAATTATTTTGATACTGCTCACGGATATATGGAAATGCGAAATGAGTCAACTCTCAAGAAGTGTCTTACATCTCGTTATCCAAGAGAAAGTTACATCCTTGCAGACAAGTTATCCGAAGGCTTTTTTAAGAAAGAAAGTCAGATAAGACCGCTTTTTGAAAAACAGTTGAAGAATTGTGGTGTTGAGTATTTTGACTTTTACTTGATGCACGCTCAGAATGCTACAAACTTCGAAAAATACAAGGAATGTCGTGCTTACGAAACTGCATTTGACCTTAAAAAAGAAGGTAAAATCCGTCATGTAGGACTCTCTTTCCACGATAAAGCAGATGTGCTTGACAAGATTCTCACGGAATATCCTGAAATTGAATTTGTACAGATTCAGTTCAACTATCTCGACTATAATGACGAGTCTGTTGAGGGAAGAAAATGTTATGAAGTTTGTCGTAAACACGATAAACCCGTTATCGTTATGGAGCCTGTTAAGGGTGGTAGTCTTGTAAAACTTCCTGATGAGGCTAAAAAGGTACTCGATGACCTTAACGGTGGTTCACCTGCAAGTTATGCAATCCGTTTCACTGCAAGCTTTGACGGTATTTTTATGGTACTTTCAGGTATGAGTGATATGGAACAGATGAATGATAATATCAGTTTTATGAAAGACTTTGTGCCATTCAATGAAAAGGAATATGAGGCAGTTAATAAGGTTTGTAAGATTATGAACGCACAGCATCTTATCCCTTGTACTGCTTGTCGTTACTGTGTTGACGGTTGCCCTAAAAACATTCCTATTCCTGAACTTTTTGCTTGTATGAATGACAGAAAGCAGTTTAAAGATTGGAATGCAAAATATTATTATGATGAAGTTCATACATCAGGTAAAGGCAAAGCATCTGACTGTATTGAGTGTGGATTATGCGAAAAAGCTTGTCCACAGCACTTGGAAATTCGCAAATTACTTAAAAGTGTAGCAAAGGAATTCGGCAAATGAGCAAAGTAAAAAGCAAAAACTTACTTAATCTTGTTCTGTCTGCTATGTTTTTAGCTTTAGCAATCGTACTTCCCTTTCTGACAGGACAAATTAAAGAAATCGGTAATATGTTACTTCCTATGCACATTCCCGTAATGCTTTGTGGACTTGTCTGTGGATGGCAATATGGACTTATAATTGGTGCAGTTGCACCGATTATGCGTTCGGCAATTTTCGGTATGCCTGTTATGTTCCCGTCGGCAATAGGAATGGCATTTGAACTTGCAACATACGGTTTTGTTATAGGATATTTATTCAGCCATGCAAAATGGAAGTGCATTAAATCTCTTTATCGTTGCCTTCTGATTGCAATGGTAAGTGGCAGAGTTGTATGGGGTATTGTCCAGACCTGCCTTTTAGGTCTTGGTGAAAACGGATTTACACTTACTATGTTTTTAAGTGGTGCTTTTCTTAAAGCAATTCCGGGAATAATCTTACAGCTTGTGCTTATACCTGCTGTAATGCTCATATTAGGCAAAACGCATCTGATTCACTTTAAAAGTTCAAAACGCAAAATGTAATTGCGTAGTGGCAGGCTTCCATGCCTGCCTTTTCACATACAAATTATAATTTATCGGGATGATTATAAGTGCAAAATGCAAAGCGCAAAGCGCAAAATGTCGGAACTGCTTTGCGATTATTAATTACGAATTGCGAATTACGCATTACGAATTATCCCCATAAACTCCAATTTTTCTAACAAGTCAATTTGCTTGACTTTTATAGCCTAAAATGATATTATTATTGGGCAAATTTAATATGCGGATGTGGCGGAATTGGCAGACGCGCAGGTCTCAGACTCCTGTGGATATTGCTTCCTTGTGGGTTCAACTCCCATCGTCCGCACCAGATACAGAGTTTATGCTTTTGCATGAATTCTGTATTTTTTTATTTTGTATTGTAAGGAGTTGAACCCGAGAGGGTTTTGCCGTTAAGAAAATGATATAGTATATCATTTTTAGGCAAAAAAAATTTATCGGGTACCGAAATTCGTAAGAATTTGGGTCGATAAATTAATAGTATGCAAGGCGTAGCCGTAGCAGACGTTCAACTCCCATCGTCCGCACCAGATACAGAGTTTATGCTTTTGCATAAATTCTGTATTTTTTTATTTTGTATTGTAAGAAGTTGAACCCATAAATTATAATTTACGTGTTAAATCAATAATAGCGGAGTCTTACTTGACCCCGCCATTCGTTAATTATTTAATTTTCACTTTTATCGCATCCACAAGAACAGCCTGAACAGTTTCCTGAACATTTACTGCTATCGGGACATCCAATACATTTTGCGCCTTTTTTCTTTGCTTTAACGATATATGTAACTGCTAAGGCAACGATAAGTACGACAATTGCAATAATTATGAAATTTTCCATACACACATCACCTTTTTATTGAATATTTATGATTATTTACTCTTAACTGTCTGTGCCTTTTTGCCCTTAACAGCATATTCAGCCTTAAGCTTTTTATCTGAACGAACACAAAGGAATACAATAATTGCAACGAATACTGCTACTGCAACAAGACCCGGGAAGAAGCCTGCACCGAGTGCACCTGTTGTAATAAGAGTACCAATCTGATATACAAGATAACCTACTGTGAAACCTGTACCGAGCTGAAGTCCAATACCACCCCAGAGCCATTTTGCACTCTTCATTTCAGAGTTCATAGCACCGATTGCTGCAAAACAAGGTGGTGTAAAGAGATTGAACATAAGGTATGCAAGTGCTGCAACCTTTGTAATTGCCATTACAGCCCCAACCTCTGCACCTGCACCTTCCATAAGTGCCAGCTCTTCTGTATCAATAAGGTTTTCAAGTCCTACAAAGCATACCGCCAATGTACCGACAACATTTTCTTTTGCAATAAAACCTGTAACTGCAGCTGCTGCAAGTTGCCATGAAAGTACACCTACAACAGGTACAAGGACATAAGCAAACGGACCTGCAATTGAAGCAAGGATTGATGTGTCTGCTGTTTCTGCGACTGTGAACTGCCATGTAAATGTCTGCATAATCTGAACTGCTGTATTACAAAGAAGGATGATTGTTGCAGCCTTAACTATGTATGACCAACCACGCTGACACATTGAAAGGAATGCACGCTTGAAAGATGGTGCTTTGTATTCAGGAAGCTCAATGATAAAGAAGGATTTTCTTACTTTATAGCCTGTAATCTTATTAACAAGGAGAGCGCCGAAGAAGATAATAAGAATACCTACAAAGTACATTAACGGCCCTACCCATGAAGCATCTTCAAAGAACGCACCTGCAAAAAGTGCGATAACAGGAAGCTTTGCACCACAAGGCATAAATGGAGTAAGCATTGCTGTTGCTCTGCGTTCACGCTCGTTACGGATTGTACGACAAGCCATAACACCGGGAATTGCACAACCTGTGCCGATAACAAACGGAATTACTGATTTACCTGAAAGGCCAACTTTCTTAAATATCGGGTCAAGAACAACTGATGCACGAGCCATATATCCACAGTCTTCAAGAAGTGCTATAAGGAAATACATTACCATAACAAGTGGTAAGAATCCGATAACTGCAATAGCACCACCGATTACACCGTCAACAAGAAGTGCTGAAACTAATGGGTTTGCATTTTCAAAGAAACCTGCAATCCATTCCTGAACACCTTCAAGAATACCCACAAGCCAGTCTGCAATCCACACACCGGGACCTGCCTGTGAAATCCAGAATACCAAAAACATTACAACTGCAAAAATCGGAAGTCCGAACCACTTGTTTGTAAGGATATCATCAATCTTGTCCTGGAAGTTTCTGTCCTTTGTAAATACCTTTCTTGTTTCAACCTGCTTTACAATTTTGTTTACAAATTCAAAACGCTTTTTATCAGCCTCAACAACTGTCTGCTTGTTTGTGATGTCAATAGCACCCTGAACATAAGGAGCTGACTGTCCTCTGCCTGAAAGCTCAACTGCCGCCTTGACAACATCTTTAAGACCTTCAGCAGATGTTGAAACTGTTTCAATAACAGGACAATTAAGTGCTTTGCTTAATGCTGTTGTGTCAATTTCTGTTTCTTTCTTCTCATTGATATCACTCTTGTTAAGTGCTACAACAACAGGAATATCAAGTTCAAGAAGCTGTGTTGTAAAGAACAAGCTACGGCTTAAGTTTGTAGCATCAACAATGTTGATAATAACATCAGGATTTTCATTCTTTACATAAGAACTTGTGATACTTTCCTCTGATGTGAACGGTGACATTGAATATGCACCGGGAAGGTCAACTGCAATAAGGTCAAGACTTCCGTCATAAAGGCTTTTCTTAATTGGGCTTTCTTTCTTTTCAACTGTAACGCCTGCCCAGTTGCCGACTTTTTCATTTTTGCCGGTCAAAGCATTAAACATTGTGGTTTTACCACTGTTGGGATTACCTGCTAAGGCAATTCTCATAATAACATCCTCCTTGAATTTATGTCATACTTAATTAAAAATATACTTTGTTAGCAATTGCTAACTAATTTATAAAAATTTTCAGTTCGCCTCTGCCCTATCCGAATTATATAGATATTGCTTCAGCCAACTGATTGTCAATATTGTATCTTGAATCCTTAATTGATACAACACATCCGCCTTTTTTGTGAGCAACAACGGTTATAGGCTCACCTGCATAACAACCAAGTGAAAAGAGAAACGAATCAAGTTCTTCATCATCTGTCACAATAGCTTTAATAATGTATTCTTTTCCTTCTTGTGCATTAGTTAAATTCATTATATCCACCTAAATGTTGTATAAAATTAGCATTTGCTAACATTTTACTTTAAATTCAAGTTAGCCCTTGCTAACCATATATAATAATACATCAAATAATACGGCTTGTCAAGTTAAATTATTACATTTTGTCAAAAATTTGACATAATATTTTTGTTGTGTTTACATGTGGACATTTTGTACTTAAAATCTTCAATAATCGAATTTACATGGCAGGGTTCAATGTGATATTTGTTAAGCTCATTCACAAGTGTTTCGACATCATCAGGATTATTTGATATATTACAAATATATTCCCTGCTGTCATCATTCAAAACCATTATGCCGTAACTTTCTTCTGAATTATCTCTTAAATTAACTATACATTTTAAAACATTATACTTCATATTGACCCACCTCAAAGCAATTTTGTGTCGTTATGACAATATTTTAATATTTTTGTGTCAATTTGTCAATCTGTTTGTGCAAAAATATGTATAATTTTTTCATGACCTGAATAAAATATAAATAAAAGAATGAGTATTTATAAAAAACTCTTGACAAAACAAAAAAACAAGTGTATTATATTAAAGCACTCACGAAGTGTACATTGTCAAATATCGCGGAGTAGAGCAGTTGGTAGCTCGTCGGGCTCATAACCCGAAGGTCGTTGGTTCAAGTCCTCCCTCCGCAACCATTTCGAGTGTTCATTACGGATTTAAGTGATGAACACTCTATTTTTATTCGTTTCTTCATAATATTTAATTTATGTATCGAGCAGGATAAAGCCTGCTCTTTTTTGTTATGCCGTGAGGTATTCAACGGACATACCTTGCCTCATATCTATTTTGAGGTTTTCCTCTTCTGAAGGAATTTCAATGTTCCCCACAAAACGGTAGTATATAACAATTCGTTGAGTTTTGTTCTTGCCCGTACCCTCTGTTTCATAAACCTCAATGCGGTCAACAAGCTCGTGAAGAAGCGGTGCCGTTATTGTTTCCATTCGTATAAAGCGTCTTATTGCCTCGACGAATGCAACTCTTTCACTTTTCTTATCATTAAGCTCATCAAACTCCTCGTGCAGCTTTTGAATTTTGACTTTCAGCTCATCTCTTTCGACACCGTATTTCTGTGACATGTGTAAAAACCATTCGTCAGTTACCTTGCCGAGAGCGTTATCCTCATAAAGCTTTTCATACAGAGTGTTTACTGTGTTTTGCCTTGAGGTGCATCTCTGAAGTTCGGAGTTAATACGCCTTTTTTCGTTTTGCACGATAGCTTCGGTTTTCATTGTAAGCACCTCAACAAGCTCATCCTCATTATGCTTCAGATAGCCTGCAAGCTTTTGCAGCTCCATTGTAACTATCTGCTCAATAGCCTCTGCTCTGACATAGTGCCTGTGCTGACAGCTGCCACGATAGTCCTTTACATAATTGGAACAGCTGAAATAGTGGATATTTTTATTTCGGGTATTTACATGATACCACAGCTTATGCCCGCATTCGGCACAAACGAGAAAATCACAGAATATACTTTTGCTTCCGTTTTCAGCCAACGGCTCACGGCGTTTGCAATAGCCTATAAGCTTCTGTACCTCTTCATAGGTGTGACGGTCAATAATAGGCTCGTGAACATCCTTGAAAATCTTCCAGTTTTCTTCGGGATTCATAAGCCTTTTCTTATTTTTGAAGCTCTTGGAATAGGTTTTGAAGTTTACAACATCACCGCAATATTCCTGACGAAGAAGAATCTGACGGATAGTAGAGCTCTTCCATTTATATGGGTTAGGCTGTACCTTTTTACCGCCTCTACCTATTCCTCTTTCCTGCCAATAGGATGTGCAGTTTTTAATACCCTTGTCCTGAAGATGTCTTGCGATTTTATCAAGACCATAGCCTTCAAGGTAAAGCATGAAAATCTCTCTTACAACCTTGGCTGCTTCAGGCTCCACAACCCATCTTTTAGGATTCTGCGGGTCCTTCATATATCCGTAAGGCGGTTGGGAAAGAGGCTCGCCCATATTACCTCTGATTCTTTTTGCAGAACGTACCTTGTTTGAAATATCTCTTGCATACATCTCGTTCATAACATTTTTGAACGGGATTATTTCATTCTCTCCATCAGCACTGTCAACCAAATCCGTAACAGCGATAAAGCGGATGTCATGCTCGGGAAAATATGATTCTGTGAAAAGTCCAACCTCAACATAGTTTCTACCGAATCGGGACATATCCTTGACAATGATTGTTTTGACATATCCTGCTTCAACATCCTCCATCATTCTTTTGAAATCAGGACGATTGAAGTTTGTACCTGTGTAACCGTCATCAACATAAAACCTTGTGTTATCAAAGCCCTTTTCCTTTGCATAACGGGCAAGCATCAGCTTCTGATTTTCTATTGAGTTGCTCTCACAATCCTTACCGTCATCACGGGAGAGACGGCAATAGAGAGCAGTAATACCTGAGTAATTTGACTGCATTAGTCCTCCTTTCCGGCAGTCATGCATACACATTCTGTATTAATTGTATTTATATCTTCGGCAGTAGTCAAATGTGCGAAATCGCTACCTAAATATCTTTTAATCTTATCAATGAAAGTCATTGATTCAGTTTCACTGTGCTTTGTAGAAACAATATAACGGACACCGTTGATAACATATTCATTAGCATTATTAACTTTTCTTGGGTCATATTCTCCACGGGTATTGTCCATTACTCTGTGAATTTTTAATTTACAATACTCCCAAAAGGATATTATTTTTCCTGGCGTTTTACATCACTCACTTTCTGTTTTCTCTTATTGAATGAATCTCTTCTTTCATTTTATCTTCTATGATTTGCAATTCATCACAAGCACTCTGCACTTCTTTTGGATTCATAAAACCTTTTGTGCGTGCCGTTAAAAGTATATCATTGAATTTATTACCGACCTCACGAAGCTCTTTTATGTGAGTTTCGTAATCAATTTTCGGTGCAGGAATCACCTCACAATTCATAATCACATGACGAAGAATCACAGCTTTAGGTAACTTTGTACGCTTACTTAAGTCACAAAGAATTGCATTTTCTTCTTCATTAAAATACACATGAACTCTTTTATTTCTTTTTCTCATTTAATTTTTTCATCTCCTAAAAATATTTTTTGATTTTTTCTTTCGGGGTTTCAGTGGTGATAAAACACCTGACAAGTGGATTTGTACCCTCAAATCCAATGCTTGTTAAGACTTATGCCACGGCATAAAAAAGTCGGAGCAAGCGAATTTGTACACTCAAATTCAGTGCTTGTTAAGACTTATCCCGCGGTTTTTATCGCTCCCACTGACGTTGCTTTTGAAGCACCATTGCGTACCGTGCAAGAGCCTTTTCCGTTATCTCTTCCATCTTTTTCGGAGGCATATCTTTCTTGAAATACTTCTTAAAAGTTTCAACAGGAATTTTTACATACTCCTTTTGGTTAGCTTTTTGCTCCTGCATAATTTCAAAAATAACATCCATAGTTAGTTTCTTTTCATCACTTAACTTATGCATACGCTGTGCCTGAGAGAGTGACGGAGTGCAATCTTCACTGTCAATAGTTTCAATTAAGTTGCATTGTTCCTCTTCTGTTAAATATGAAAGCTCAACCGCAGGTGTAAAAGATATTCTTTTTTCATCCACCATATCAAGAAGAGCTGGTTGTAAATTATTTAATCTGATATATCTCTGAATCTGCATTCGGGAATCGGGCATTGTTTCTGCGAGTTTTTCATCACTGCGGAACTTCGTCCCAACTTGTGACGAAGTTAAATCAGTCCTTGCACCTTGCTTTTTAATTGCATCGTGTTTCATTTTGTAAGCACGGGCTTTTTCACTTGGTAAGATTTTTTCTCGGCTGAGATTACAGTCAACAAAATTTATTACCGCTTCTTCTTTTGAAAATTCTCTGATATAAACGGGAACAACATCAAGATTTAATTCCTTTGCAATCAGCCACCGCCTGTGACCGGAGATAATTTCATAACCGTTATCTGACTTATTAACAATAAGCGGAGTGATAATTCCAAACTCTTTAACGCTGTCACGAAGCTCATCGTATTCGCTTTCATCAACACTCTGAAACGGATTATTTTCAAAGGGATGAAGTAAATTGAGATTTAAATATTCAATTTTTTCGTTTGACATATTTTTTCAGTCCTTTCTTTTTAATTTTTTTGACACATAAAATGATGTTTTAATTTTTGCTAAAGCATTTTTTTCACTTCCTTTGTTTTATTTTTGTGATAAAAATTCCTTGTGTTTACACGAGGATATGTATTCAGGTTGATTTGTGTTATGTGGTTGTGATATAATTATTTTGATAAATAAGAATTTGACAAATTAAATAGGAGTCGAATATGAAAAACATAACAAAATCAAAATTTTTCTGTCAACGCGATGGGATGACCATTCGAGGATACGAATACAGACCTCAAGGAGATAATCTTCCAATTGCCATTGTAAGCCATGGATTTATGGCGAATTTATTGACGGTAAAGCACTATGCCGAGCATCTTGCTAATTTGGGATACGTTGCCTTTTGCTTCGATTTTTCAGGTGGGTGTGTGATGATGGGTAAGAGTGACGGCAAAACTACCGATATGTCGGTTCTCACCGAGGTGAAGGATCTGCTTGCCGTAATTGAATACGCAAAGAGTCTGGCTTATACGGATTCGTCAGATATTCTCTTGATGGGGTGCAGTCAGGGCGGTTTCGTTTCCGCACTCACATCGGCAAAGCTCGGCAATGAAATATCCAAGCTCGTATTATTCTACCCGGCATTGTGTATTCCTGATGATGCTAAAGCCGGCAAAATGATGTGGGCAAGGTTTGATCCCGAGAATATTCCTGATGTCGTCAGATGCGGTCCGATGAAACTCGGTCGATGTTATGTAGCTGATGTGATCAATATGAATCCCTTTGAAGAAATCAGGGGGTACGAGGGTAAAGTGTTGATCGTTCACGGTACGGCAGATAAAATCGTACATCTGAGCTATGCCGAAAAAGCTGTAGCAACCTACAGGTCTGAGCCGTATGTCCGTAGTGTTGCATATCATACCATCGACGGTGGCAAGCACATGTTCTCCAAGCGGCACGATAAAATTGCGTTGGAATATTTGAGTGAGTTTGCAAAGGCATAACAGAAGAATCAATAAATTCCACTTTGTCGAATAGAAAGTTTACTACTGCTCTACCTGTGAGGGCAGTTTCTTTTTATCCAAACCGCCGCATAATGAAAAATAGTGAAATATTAGTAAAAATTCATTTCTTTGAAAAATTTATATTTTTTCAACAGAGCCATTTTTGAGTGCATTTTGCCCTTAGTAATACGGGCAGAATGCACCGATTTTTAATGGAAATTTTTCTGACGGGGTGCTGTTCATTTTGAAAATTTCTATCGGCTGATTTGCCAAATCGTGATTTTCATTCCTTTGAAAATATCTGTTTTTCAAGTGTGCTGTTTTTAGCAAAATTTTCTCGGTTCAGACCGTTGAATATTTGCTTTTTTCAAATAGAAATGCCAATAACGATGCTTGCATCATTTAATCGAAATTCATTCGAGATTTTACGAGCCGAAGAAGAAAATCACTTCAGCTCTTTAGCTTTGCACATTCTAAAGAGCTGTTGCAAACACTTTACTAACCGAAGAAGAAATGCGTTGTTTTATCAGTTTTTCGCATTCAGCCAAACTGCCTTATATACTTAAAGTTACTGCTAACTTAATTAAAGAATATTTTCTCTCTTCTCGGTCGGTATATATCTCAGTCTTACTCTACTCAGTCTTATTACTTGCGACTTTTACGGAGACCTGATGCGTATTTTCGGTATATCTAAAACATACAGCCTTGCAGGCTTACCTTTGCCCTGATATTTACGGCGAAGCAGGTTGCATTTTTCAAGTTCACGCTGTAATCTTGTGGCTTTGTCGTGTCCGCAACCGAGTTTTTCACTTGTTTCGGCAATGGTATAGAAGATAAACACTTCTCCGTTTTTATCACACCAACCGTTTATTGCAGATAACTGCATTCTGTCAAGCATTAAGCCGTAAAGCAACTTCGCCTCTGCAGATAAATCCTTGTACTCATCCGTAAACAACGCCTTCGGCATTTTGAAGAAGATTTTGCTTTGCGAATCCTCGTAAAAGATATCAAAGTTCAGATTTCATCACACTCCTTTATATTTTCGGTAGCGGCTACCATAAATGATTTGTTTAACCTTCGCCCATCTGTCGTAAGGCGTTTACTGCTTGTCCTGCGATATTGATTAGTTCTGTATTATCGGGTATTTGGTTTGATTCTTTCAACGTTATTCGTATTTTACGGATAGCTTTTTCTATCTCTCTGCAAGTGCATCCGTTTTTCAAGGCGGCAATTGCAAGATTGGTAATATACACACAATGGCTTTGTTCGTGGTGGTCTTGTACTAACATCCGTCCGATTTGTTCAAGAATTCCATCTTTTGATTTTATTGTCCATGTGGCTTCGTCTGAATACCAAAGCAGGTTCCCGTCGGGAATTTCGGTAGCCGCTTCCAAAATCAACTGAGCAGCTTTGTTCACATACATTGAGTTAACGGCTTGTCTGCGGCTACATCTGCCATTTGGTACATCAAGCCTCGGTCTGCCACGACCTCGTTTCTTTTCTTCCATATTTATCGCTCCTTTACTGTAGTATTTCGGGTTGATTTTTGATGATTTTTTCCTCTGTAATGAGTTTGATTTTGTGGGCAGTATAACTTCATTACCTGCATACATAAAACCTCCTTTTGCCGTTTTGCCCGAAATAGTTCCTGTCCCGGAATCTCACTGCGACGTCTTCACGCTCACTCTTTTGAGGTCTTGGCGTGGTATCACTTTCGGACGGTCATTAAATTTTCAAGGTACGCATGGTTTTCAGCAAAACAAAAAGCACCGTACGAACTCGAATGGACATAGTTATCCCACATCCAATCGACTTTCGTTACGGTGCTTGGGTAGCATAATCTTACGATTATCTCCGCATACGCGATTTAGAAAGTGGGTTCTTTCTTCTCTGCAACACGAATATGTAGGTTCTTGCTGTGTTGCTCTTTTGAAAGATATGTACATTCGACTTCATACGGTGCCAAATAGTCCTCTGATGACCTTGCATCACGCTTAAAGTCACAAATTTATTAAATTGTGGTTATCAGTATAGAACAAATGTTTGTTCTTGTCAATAGTTTTTTGGAAAAAAGTTGTAAAAAGTAAAATTTTATATTCTGCTATTGATATTTTGTTAGAAAAAGTATATACTATTTCTAACGAGGTGAGACTATGGATAAAGCGACTAATTGGCAACTCATAAAAGACAGGATCAATAAATCAGAAATCGGAACAGTGTTTGTTGCAACCGATTTTGTTGATATATCCGATAAGACGAGTATTAATACCTATTTAACTCGTTTAGACGAAGAAAAATCACTTCAGCGTATTATGCGTGGTGTTTACTATAAACCTGAATACAATGGTTTTCTTGGCGAGTTTGTTGCACCCGAACCTGATGCAGTTGCTCATGCTCTCGCCCGCAACTTCGGTTGGACTATCGTCCCCTGCGGTGATACTGCATTAAATCTGCTCGGACTTTCAACACAGATTCCCGCCGCTTGGGTTTATGTGAGTGATGGTACTTATAAAGAGTACACCTACGAGCAGACTACAATAAAATTCAAACGCACAACCAACAAAGAAATATCCAAGCTCTCATACAAAACTGCACTTGTGGTACAAGCACTTAAAGCTCTCGGTAAAGATAATGTTGACGATACCATATTAACAAAGCTCAAAAATAATCTTACCGACAGCGAAAAACAGGCACTTCTCACCGAAGCAAAAGCGGCTACATCTTGGATATATGAATACATTAAACTGATTTGCAGGAGTTAAAATATGCGTAAGATTGCAACTATAAAAGAAAATGACCGCAAGGCTCTGTTTCAGAACACTGCGGCAAAAATGGGACTTACAAATGCAATTATTGAAAAAGACTTTTGGGTATGCTATATGCTTGACTATCTTTTTCACCGCTGCGAATGGAAGAACAATATTGCTTTCAAAGGTGGTACAAGCCTTTCAAAATCCTACGGTCTGATTGAGCGTTTTTCCGAAGATATTGACCTTATCCTCGATTGGCGAGTAATTGGTTTTGAATTTAATGAACCTTGGGAAGAACGCAGCAACACAAAACAGGATATTTTCAATAAAGAGGCAAACCGCCGCACGGAAGAATTTTTGAAGAATACATTTATGCCGGCAATTATTGCAGACCTACAAAAAGAGCTCAGCACATCAGTTGATTGCTACATAGATGAAACTGACCCGCAGACAGTAGTTTTCGCATACAACCGTAGTTTTGAGGACAGCTCAATTCTCCCGGTAATCCGTCTTGAAATAGGTGCCCTCGCTGCTTGGACACCTGCCGAAGAAAGACCTATTACACCTTATGCCGCTGTTCAGTATCCGAAAGTTTTCACTCAGCCGACAACGGATATCCTGACTGTACTTCCGAAACGAACTTTTTGGGAGAAGGTTACAATTCTTCACCGTGAGGCATTCCGTCCCGAAGATAAGGCTTTTCCGTCAAGATACTCCCGACATTATTACGATTTGTACTGTATGATGAATTCACCCGTTAAAGATGATGCACTCTCTGATATTGAGCTGCTTAACAAGGTGGTACAGTTTAAGGAAAAGTTTTACCGTTGCCCTTGGGCAAGATATGACGAGGCTAAAGTCGGCACACTACGCTTAATGCCACCCGAAAGGAATCTACAGGCGCTTAAAGACGACTATGAGCATATGCAGAATATGATTTTTGGAGATAAACCTGATTTTGAGGTTATTCTTAAAGGTATTGAGCGGTTGGAAAAAGAAATTAACACACATTTAACAAGATTGAACGGAGGAAAATAAAATGAGCAGAGCAAGTGAAGAGATAACTAAAGGATTAACTTCTGATATTTTAAGGGATATTATTGATTATCCGTCAAATCAAAACATAAAGGTTGATGGAATTACTTGGTTCAAAGAAGATAGCTATAAAGGAACGGACTACGATTGGCTTTCTGTTATTTTTGAAAAAGCAAGCAAAAAGCAGAGCATGGAAAATAAAGGCACTCCTGATTTTATGGTTGTTAAGGATAATTCCAATGTCATTATTGTTATTGAATGCAAAGCAAAAACCTCTGACCATAGTAAGTATTCAAACCTAGATGACTATAAAATAAATGGTTTCGGCTCGTCAGAAGATACTGCCAAATATGCAATAGATGGAGCTTTGTGGTATGCTTCATTTTTGTCAGATAAATACGATGTTATTGCGATTGCTGTTTCCGGTCAAAATTTGATAGAAAGCAAGCTAACATCTTTTGTGTGGCCTAAAAATGGCGATGTGTCTGATGTGGAGCTATTGGCTGATGGTTTGTTACAAAATGAAATGCAATCAATTAATAAATATGAAAAGGATATTGACATAGTTTTAGAAAGATTTGCTGCCACAGAAGCAGAAGTTAAGAAAGAATTAAGAAGGTATACCCTTTCTTGTGCAAATTTTTTAAGATCAAACGGAATCGAAGATAATTCAAAAGCAGGATTTGTTTCAGCTATCATTTTGGGATTGACTAATCACGAATCAAAACTATATCAAGATACTAAATCAGCCATTAATGCAAAACGGGCAACTAAATCAAAAAGAATGATGTCAGATCCTATTGGCAAAAATTCCGTTAAAATGCTGAAATCTGCATTGTATGGAGATGGAAATGAATTTGACGATGATTATGTAAGAGGCATTTGGGATATAGATAAAATCCCGAAAGGCAAAAGAACAGCTTTAAAGAAATTTTACAACAACCTATTAGCCAAAGACGAATTATTGAGAGCCCCCAAAGGCGAAAACAAGGATTTTATGGATGGTGATACTGTTCTATCTCGTTGCATTTATTCACTATATGAAAATGTAATAGAAATATTGGAACACTATACTGGCATAGATGTTATGGGTGAATTTTATACAACATTTCTTCGCTTCACAAAAGGTAACGCTAAAGAAAAAGGCATAGTATTAACACCAAAGCATATTACTGAATTGTTTTGTGATATTGCAGAATTTTATTCAGACAAGAAAATGACCGAAAAAACAAAAATAATTGACATATGCTGTGGCACAGGAGCTTTTCTGATCTCTTCTCTTGCGAGAATTAAAGAAAATATTTTTAATGAAAAAACAAGTGAATCAGTGAAGAATGAAAAATATAGCACGGCACAAACATATAGCCTTATCGGAGTTGAAAGAGATCCCTCAATGTATGCTTTAGCTTATGCTAACATGAGATTCCATGGCGATGGAAAATCGAATTTGTTTAATTGTTCCTCTTTGTTAGTTGATTCGTATGCACCAGTTGATGATAGCGGGAAAACTTATCTCAATGATAATGCGAAAATACCTCTCCATGAAGCACTGTCAAGTTTTGGTGATATTGATATTGGGATGATTAATCCACCTTATTCTCTTGACAAAAAAGATAATTCTTCATCGCAAAACTATGAAATTGTTATGCGAAAAGAAGAATGTGAAGAAAAAATAAAAGTGTTGAAGAAAAAACTCGTGCAAGTAAAAAAGAAATTGGGTGGCGAGACTGATTCGGAATTAAAGAAAATACAAATTGATATAGATAAACAGAACGCTTTAATAGAAAAAATTGACAAAGAACTTGAAGAAACCCGTTTAGATGAAGTTGTATTTTCAAAAGGACAAGATGAATTAGACTTTGTAGCTTCAATGCTTCATTATCTAAAAGACGGCGGTATAGGTATCGCAATTGTTCCAATGTCTTGTGCAGGAAACAGTGGTTCAAAAATAAGAGAAAAGCTTTTAGAACATCACACACTTCTTGCTTGCATGACTATGCCTAATCAGTTATTCTTTGATAGCCATGTAGGAACAGCTACCTGCATTATGGTGTTTAAAGCTCATATAAAGCACGATGATAATAAGTCCGTCTTTTTAGCTAGATGGCAGGATGATGGATTTGTAGTTATTCCTCATAATGGTAGAAAAAACGGTGGAATGTGGGATATAATCCGTGAAGAATGGATTAATCAAATGGATGGAACAGCAGAAACGAACGAATATGTTTGGCTAAAGAAGAAAATTAAAATCACGGATGAAGCTTTAGCTGAAGCATATATAAAAACAGATTATTCCAATTTGTCGGATAAAGATTTTGAAACTACATTAAAAAAATTATCATTGTACAAATACATGGAAGAAAAAGCATTGTTGGAGATTTAATTATGAAATTAAATATTGATTCTTGGCAACCAATAAAAATTAGTGACATATTTTATACTTATACAGGCGGAGATTTAATTATTAACACCATTCAAGAAGGTGAAATTCCTGTAATATCACATACATCGGTTAACAATGGTGTTAAAATCTATTCTTCCGAAATTGAAGGTCAAATGTTGTTTGATTGCAAAAAAACAATAAGTTTAGCTGATAGGGGAACTTTCTTTGCGGCTGTACAAAATCACGATTTCTATATAGGAACAAGAGTAAAAGCGTTGGAATTTAAAGATGGTAGACACTCAGAATGCATTCTTCAATTTTTTGTCACTGTAATAAACCACGAAGCATTTCGTTTTTGTTACGGTAGGAACTGCACTAACGGTCTTGATGATTTAGTCATCAAATTACCCGTAAAAAATGAAAAAGTTGATTATGAATTTATTGAAAAATATATGAATTCATTAAATGGAGATGTTTCAGATATACCGGATTACTTTTTAAACGAAGGATATAAAAAAGCGTGTTGGTATCTTGACAATATCAATCAAGGCGAATTTGAAAAAGATTTTGCCGAAGCGTTTGATAAAAACAAACTTAAACTATCTGATAGAGAGTGGGATTATTTTGTTTTGGAAAATATTGTATCCAGTGTTCACAATGGAAAATCGTATAATGCATCAGATTTGGTTATTTCAGATAGTGAAGAATATGTTTCGTATGTAACACGAACAGACGAAAATAATGGTATTTCTATGTATGTGCAAGCATTAGAATATAAAGGGTTGGAAAAGGCAAATGCAATTACCATTGGCGATACTACAGCTACAATCTTTTTTCAAGAGCATAATTTTATAACAGGACCGCATATTATTGTAATTAGAGCTGACTGGTTGAATGTATATACAGCAAATTTTATAATTACAATTCTAAATCAAGAAAAATATAGGTATCCTGTTTTCGGTCGTGCGTTCACAAAAGACCTTATTAAGCAAACCAAGGTGTATCTTCCTATAGATGACGATGGACATCCCGATTATAAATTTATGGAAGATTATATAAAATCATTGCCGTTTAGCAATAAGATATGAGGTTTAATATATGAGTGAAATAAAAACTTCAGCAAAAGGTATTGATTACGCAAAACCCTCTGTTTTAAAGACTAAATCTAGAGTCTATTCTCAAGCAATGTTAATGAGTATACCGCATAAACATTCTGATAAAATAGATGTTTCTTTAAAAATAGGAAGATATACTCTACCTTTTGGAAATGTTGAGACAAAACAACCTAAAAGTGAATTAACTCTTGACAATGATGAGTTAAACAGTCTTATCTCTTACATTTCAGATAATTATACACCTGTTAACCTTGGTTCAGGAAAATACATCTGCGTTTCAGAAGATGACGAGGAGCTTATTAAAAAGTTTAAAGAGTTAGTTGAAAAGAATAGTGATACAGCCGAACTTTTAATCGAAAAAGGAATTCTATCTGACAATGTATTTGTTGCGGCTACGTCCATAAAAAAGAAAGATGCATTAAGTGAGTTTGAAGAAAAACTCGAAGAAGATTTAGCGGAATCTTATTGGCAAAACTGGTTTGCAACTAACAAATGGGTACTGGGTTCGGATTTTGCACAAATTATTGATGAACGAAAAATTGATACTGAAAACATAGCTGATTACATAATGCGTGCGTTTGACGGATTTGTTGACTTGGTCGAAATAAAAAAGCCAAATGGTATGCCTTTTTGGGCATCTACAAAAGACCATGATAATTATGTTCCGTCATCGGATTTAGTTAAAGCCATTACGCAATGTCTCAACTATATTCATGCCATCGAACAAGAAGCAAATAGTGTAAAATTTATCACAAGAACAAAAAGCAAGGTTATAAAGCCAAGATGTATTCTGATATTTGGTCGTTCTAATGATTGGAACGATGAACAAAGAGAAGCGTATAGAATTTTAAATGCTGCATACAACCAAATCTCAATTCTCACTTATGACCATTTGCTTTTACGAGCAAAAAATGTTTTAGGTCTGGTTGATAATACCGAGAATGAACCAACCTATAACGAAGATGATTTGCCATTTTAACAGTTTTTTAAGCATCAAAGGCAGGGACAAAAATCCCTGCCTTGCACTTTATATATAAATTATCTCATTGCAAATAATCTCTCTTACCCTTGCTTCAATATTCTGCACACAGCGTACCCACTCCATCTGATTTTCTTCTTTCAGCTTCTCAGTTACACCTTCAGACTCTTTCATCTGCTTTACGAGAGTATCAAACATCTCACGAGCCTGATTTTCTATCTCAGCACAGTGCTGATACAGTTTGCCTTGCGTAAGTAATACATTGAAAAATACACGATTATGTTTTTCAAGATAATCTTTATGTAACATTCCCCATTTGCCAAGCTTGATAGTTGCTTCTTCGGGTGAGAGTGTTAAATTCGGGATTCTGAAATCTCCGACTCGTCTGTATGTGCCGCCGTTCTGTTCAAATGATGGTTTCATAATTCATGCCTCCTTATTTTTCACTTTTATCAATGATTTTCAGCAACAACTCATCAACATCCTCGGTGGGTAAATCCTCCGCCAAAAGTATATTTCTGAACTCATTCATACCATTGACAAGTAAATTACACTCAAAATCTGTGAACTTAATTTTTGTTTTTCTACTCATAAAAATGACCTCCTGTTATTTGGTAGTTTCATTTTACCTTATAACGGGAGGTTAGTCGAATGTACGGATTTATTTTCGGTAGCGGCTACCGAAATTGTTTTTATCTTTCCACAAAAGTTTCATATGTAAATTTTGCACCGAGTCGAAAGCCTGATATAAAGCTGTCAGCGTTACTTGTTGTTGAAAATTCAATGTATGCACTGACATAGTTTTGAAACAACTCCTTATCCTCATCGGTAAGTCTTGCGGTAAGCTGTTCTTCTTTCTCTGCAAGATTACTCAGTTTCTTCTTAAGCTTAGGTGTCAATTCTGAATTGACTTCTTGTGGCTCAATGTTACCGTAATAAAAATCTTCAATAAATGTTGACATTATTTCATCTCCTCATTTATACTATAAAGAGGTGTTTTTGGTATGAAAAGAATGTGTATGATGGTGCCATGAAAAATATGTTTTAGGTAATCCGTTATAATCATTCATACCAAATCAGATACCACTATTGATACAATTTGTGTTGATAGCGGTATCGTTGTTTTATATAGTATTTAAGCCATTTAAAAGAATTAAGCGTTGCATTGGGGATTTTGTAGTCCACTTTGCAACGCTTTTTTATTTGTTATTAAGTTGATAACCTAGAAAATCTATCTAACCTATCGTTAAATTACTGATAATCGATTATTATCTGTCAAAAACAATTGTTTTGGTTTCGTTTGCAGCGAAGTCAACCATCTGTTGTTCTCCACCGTAAACACCGACATTGATAGTTTGTGCTTTGTCACTTGTGATTGTGACAGTAACTGTTTTCTTTTTCCATTCAATGTCCACACTTGCATTTGTTCTTGCTCTCAATCCTTTGATACTACCTTTATTCCATTCATCAGGAAGTGCAGGTAATGCTTCAATAATTCCAGTATTTGAATAGAGCATCATTTCATTGATTATACCAACAGTACCAATACTTGTGTCAGTGCAGAATACGCCCCAGCCATCGTGAGTATTATGGTCTGTCATCATTGAAGTGTAATAAATATTGTCACTCATCAAAGTGTACAGTGAATCATAAGCAGAATTAGCATTCTTAAGTCTTGCAGCAACAAGAGCTTTATGTACCCAGCCATGAGATGCTATGTCATCCTCACCCTGATTTTCTCTGTTACGGTTTTCAATGGCTTGGTTACAAGCATCTGTAAGTGTTTGATTACCCTGTGTTTCAAATGCAGGCCATGCCATATACAAATGGCTGATATGTCTGTGCTTGTTATTCTCTATATACTCGTCCATAGCCCATTCACACAATGCACCTGTTTCGTCATATTCGTATTCAGGAAGAAGGCTCATAAGGTTTTCCCACTTAGCAATTCTTTCTTCATATCCGTCTGATTTAACAACATTTTCCATTTCAATTGTCATTCTAATCCCATCTCTTGCAGCAGATATATCCATAGTTGCATTGGCGGTAATTGTTGAGTTGTATCCAACAGGGCAATTTTCAGGAGAATATGATGGAATGATAAGGTATCTTTCACCTTCATTCAGCTCTGTTTTACCTTCTTCGTAACAAGCTTTTCCGTTGACATCTGTGAAATATTCAGGTGTGCAAAGCTGGTCCCAGAAATTAGCCTGTTTGGTGAGCAACGGCAAGAGAATATCTTTTTCAAGGTCGAGAAGTTCACCGTTGTATTCGATTGTTCTGTTGCCATAACACTGCCAGAATTCGAATATTGGAAGAAGCATCCAGCTGGCACCTGCATTCCAATATTGGAACGGATACCATTTATCATATTCGACCATCATAGCACGGTCACCATCAGTATTAACAGGAACCTGAATTGCATCTGTCATACCGTAAGTTTTTGCAGCATTTTCTTCCCAGTCAGGAATCTGCTTCAGCACAAATTTAATATAACTTTCACCAGCATCATACATATTGCCCGTATTCATACCTGACGACTGAAGATTTACATTGGCATCCATTGTGTAAATGCCTCGCCAACCTGAATTCCACTCACCTGTCCACATACCGCAAAGACGAGGGAATGAAGAACCTGAACAACAAATCTGTGCATATCGTCCCTGATTATATGCTCGTTCAACCATAGCAGTTTCAAGTTTATCACTTCTTTTTTGAAGTGCAATAAGGTGTTCGTTAGCAAAACTTTCGTTGTAGCCTTTACCTAACTCAAAATCAACTGCGTTAAACAATGCAGACTGTTTTTCTGCATGAGGTGCAAGTGCATCTTCATAACTGAATTTACCATCAACGGTATATTTCTCTGCAACAGATGTTGTGTAAGCATTGAGTTCATCTAAAAGTGCATAGTTTTCTGCATCTTTAAAGTCTTCAAATTTGCCCATATTATGGGTACGGTCAGATTTTGTAATAAGATAGACTTCAGATGCACCTGAAATTTTAATAGCAGCATTCTGTTCTTTTGCCACATTTTCACTATCGTTAGTACTATCGAGAACAACTCTTTCTTTTTTACCATCAACAACAATAACTTTTGTAAATCCACAGTATCCACCATCTTTTAATTCGCTGTTTTCATAAGATGGATAGTGTGCAATTTGCGCTATATATGTAGCGTCATCATCAACAAGTTTCTTATACTGCATATTGACCTCGTCGCCTCTGCCAAATCCTCGCAGTGACCAACAGTCATCAAGTGAAAGTGTCATATTGATTTTTGAACCGATATTTGATTTTGTAATCTTAGTAATCGTTACATTATCTTCACGGGAAGAGAATGTTGTTCTTTCCCATGTGCCACGGATATCGGTGTATTTTACTCCAACTTCTGCAGTCTCATAATCTGTCCAACGGATATAGTCGCTGTAAAGGTGCTCTTTCATGTTAAATCTTAAAACATGAGCAGGATGGAAAGCATAAGAAAATGTTCTGTTTCTACCATTTACATCCCATGTGTCATCATAATTTATTACAGCCTGTCTTGCATCGTGAAGTTCACCTGTAACCTCATCAGGTGTATATCGAGGGTCGTTTGATGGCATAAGAAAATTGATATTCTGATAAATATGAGTGTCGTTATATGGTGAACCTGAACAAACAACACCATTTTCGCCATTACCGCTGACCATACCGTCAAACCAACTTATACTGTCTTCAAAATTGTTTGCATAAGCTACAAGTTCTGTATATTCAGTTGCAAAACATTTTGTATGGTCGTTTTTAATCATATTTACATTACCTGCCTTAATAAAATTCACCGTGCCTGGGATTAGTCCGCCCTCCAACACTAAACACAAAACAATACTGATGATAGACCTGATTTTAACTATAAATTTTATCACTGTCTTTCTCCCTTCCCTAATGTTGTATCTACTAATTTAATAATAACATAAACTAAGATTAATAAATACGACATATTTATCTAACAAAATGTCGTGTTTCCGAATATAAAAGTATGATAATATAAGCTTATAAATAGAAGTATTATTTTCATATACATACAGAAAGGAAGAAAACTATGCTTTATGCTATTAAAACTATCCTTGCAACTCTTGTTGCTCTTTGTCTATCAGTCACATCATTTATCGGAAATACTATAATTCCTGAAAAAGTTATGACAGAGTTATATGTCAGCACAACTGGAAGTGATGAAAATATAGGAAGCCACGACAATCCTTTTTTGACTATCGAAAAAGCACAGCAAGAAGTCAGAAAAACAAATGGAAATATGTCTGGAGATATTATCGTTCACATTACAGATGGTACATATGTTTTGGAAAATCCTCTTGTATTTGACGAAAGAGATAGTGCAACAAATGGATATTCTATTAAATATATTGCAGATGGTAATGCTGTTATCAGTGGTGGTCAGGAAATTGAAAATTTCACTTTGTTTGATGCAGAAAAAAATATTTATTCTGCAAAAGTTCCTGAGGGCTTTACATTCCGTCAGTTATATGTAGATGGCGAAAAGATGACAAGAGCAAGAAGCAACACGGATTTTTCAACAAGAATAGTTGGTGCTTCACGCTTTGACGAAAACGGAAATCTTATTCCTGAAAACTTAAACTACGGTGGTGAAGATTCATTAGTTCCTGCAGCATACGGTGAAATATATCTAAATGACGATGAGTTTCAGAATTTCAACAACCTTACAAAAGTTGAACTTCATATTTTAACAGCATGGGTTAAAAATGTGCTTCGAGTTAAGTCTGCTGTTACTGAGGGTAACATAACATCTATTAGAATTCAGGATAACGAAAGTTCTTTAATTTTTAACCGAATGCATCCAAATATAGACGGTTATTCTCATATGAGCACTCACGACTTTGTTTACTATATTGAAAATGCCTACGAACTGATTGACACCGATAAAGAGTGGTATTTGGATGAAAGCACAAACACAGTTTACTTTAAATCACCTGAAAATATGGATATGAATTCTGTATGCGTAGTTGCCCCAAGGCTTGAAAATCTTGTTACAGTAAATTCAACAGATAACAGTAAAATCAAAAATCTGTCTTTTGAGGGAATAACTTTCCAATACAGCACTTGGAACTTACCAAGTGAAAAAGGTCTCGTTGATGTACAAGCAGGTATGTTTGCAAACTACTGTATTTTCAAAACTAATGATATGGGTGTTTTAAGACCATCTGCTTCCATATATGTTGCCAATACTGAAAACTTCACAATGAAAAACTGTACTGTGGAAAATATGGGTGCTGCAGGAATTGACTTGCACTTCGGCACGAAAAATTCTCTGATACAAGACAACCTTATTCAGAACATCAGTGGAAACGGAATTATGATAGGCAAATTCGTCGTTGATGAAAATACAGATATCCACGTTGTATATAACCCTGAAGACGAATCTGATATTTGTACTGATGACAGAATCGTAAACAATCGCGTTTTACACATAGGTACTGATTATGAAAGTTCTGTTGGCATTTGTGCAGGTTATCCAAGAAATATTCTTATTGCAAACAATGAGGTAGCGTATGCACCTTATACAGGCATATCAGTTGGTTTCGGCTGGTCAAATGCTGACAATGCAATGAGAGATAATCGAATATTAAACAATGAAATCCATCACACAAGTCAAATTCTCTGTGATGCCGGTGGTATTTACACTCTTTCAAAACAGCCAAACTCTGAAATGAGTGGCAATTACATTCATGATATTGTTTTACCTGAATGGGCAGACTACGGTACAAGTGGCATATATATGGATGAACAGACCGAAGGATATACAGTAAAGAACAATGTGCTTGAAAATGCCTGTGGAGTTGGAATGAACCGTGTTGGACATAATGACTATCAGCACAAAACAATGTATATAGACGCTAAACGTAATTTTAAGATAAAATCTATAATTAAAAATGCAGGTGTTATTGACAACTTCGATACATATTCAAAGTTATTCTATTAAAATTCATTTCTAATCAATAAACCCCAGGGTAAAGACACACTTTTACCTTGGGGTCTTTTTATGCGACATAAGCATTTGCAAAATGTCGTATTTGTTGTATAATGTAGTTGGTGATAATTATGATTACATTCAAGTGGAATGACTTTGATTTTACCTTGATTCAATTAGATAAAGGCATTTTTAAAAATGACATGGCAGGTCACAGCCACGCAAAAAACAGTTATGAACTGCACTATATCGTCGATGGAGAAGGTACACTTAACACTGACAGCAAGGTGTACGCTCTTTCAAAAGGTGACTTTTTTGTTACAGGTCCTAATATATATCATCAACAGTCAACCAATCCACAAAACCCTTTGACGGAAATATTTATTTACCTTCAGGCATCGGAAAAGAAAACCAATGATGCACTTGTTTCGTCTTTTCTGTCAACACATTTTTATTTTTCAAAACATAAAGAATTTCAAGTAATTTTTGAAGAGATTTTAAATGAAAAAGAAAATGAACTATTTGGATATACAAATGCAATAAGTTCAATGTTACAATTATTACTTCTTAAAATTACACGACTTTATATGCCATCTTTGGCATCTTTTCCGGATAGCAAAGATAACTTAAATGATAGACGTTTTATAACAATTGAACATGCCTTTATAAACGATAATGGTTCTCTAACACTTTCAGAGCTTTCTAATTTAATCGGTGTTTGCGAAAGACAAACTCAAAGGCTTTTACGCAAATATTACGGATGCTCTTTCCGAGAAAAAAAGGCAGAGTCATCAAATATAAAATAACTGAATTAAAAATTACGAAAGATATCAGTTATTGCCATTGATGCTAAATCAGATACCACTATTGATACAATTTGTGTTGATAGTGGTATCGTTGTTTTATATAGTATTTAAACCATTCACAAGAATAAAGCGTTGCATTTGAGACTTTGTTGTCCCTCTTGCAACGCCTTTTTATTTGTTATTTACTTGATTACCTAGAAAATCTCTCTAACCTATCGTTAAATTACTGATAATCGTTATTTTACTGAAACAGCAAACAGTTTGTGAAAATCTAAAAGTTAAATTTTTGTTATATAAATCATCGGCAAGAAATTGAACAAAATAGTTTATAACTTTAAAACCTGTTCGTGGATTTGCTTAATAACGCCTATAAATGTAGCATCTTCTTTACCTGTAGGGTCAGGCAAATTCCAGTTATCGTCAAAGTCTCTGCCGATGAAAGGACAGCCCACATCACAACCCATTGATATTGCAATGTCAGATGTGGGTATTTTATCATAGGTCTTGCTGTACTGTGTCTGCTCCATATCTATACCGTAAAGTTGTTTCATAAGCCTTACGGCATCCTGATTAATCTGTGGTTTGGTTTCTGTACCAGCCGAATAGAAATCGAACTCATCACCACGCAGATGCTTTCCAAGTGCCTCTGCAATTTGACTGCGACAAGAATTATGTACGCAGATAAAAGCTACTTTCTTTTTCATATCAAACTCCTAACTTATACAGAAGTTTTTCAACATCTGACGCCTTCAACACCTTACCCATAGATACGACCTTTTCGTTTACAACAAGGGCAGGCATACTCATAACACCGTATTCCATAACCTTTGTCATATCTGTTATATACTCAACTTCGATGCTAAGTCCCATATTTTTCACAGCTTCTTTTACATGTTCATACTGCTGATGACAAGATGAACAACCTGCGCCTAATACTTTGATGCAACAGATACCGTCTTTATCTTCTCCGCAGCAATTGTTAGTGATTTCCTCCACTTCACTCACAGAACAACCGCAGTTACAAGCACAGTCAGGAACCTTCTTTTCTTCGTCCTTTTTCTTTCCAAAGTTAAATAATGCCATAATGATACCTCCAAATATTTATACTAATATTAAAATGCTAGCCAAAACATATATAAACCGATGAGCAAAATCGCAGTACCCATCACTATTTTTAAGAACTTTGCGGCGGTCTTGTACCGTTCACTATTATTGATTTTCTGCACGAAGCCTACAGATGTTCCTGCAACCATTACAAGAGCACTGTGACCGATAGAGTAAAACAGCATCAATAGGATACCCCACAACATTTTACCTTCTCCTGCAATAATGGCAAGCAGAGCAATCAAAACGGGTGTTGAGCAGGGTGAAGAGAATATGCCGCCAAGTATTCCTGCAATTAATGCACCTGTAAAACCACGCTTTCGGTTTTTAGACAGCAAATTAGTCGAGGGTATAAAGTCAAATATTTCCCAAGTCTGCAATGCCATAAGTACCATCAGAATACCAAGAATGATGTACCATACAGGCGAAGATGTTCCCATCAGTTTACCTGCGGATGTGGCTATAACTCCAAGCGTTACAAAAGTAACTGCTGTTCCTATTGAGAATACCGCAGAATAGGCAAAAGCTTTTTTCGTATTCTTTTCACCAACACCACCAACATAGCCGACAATCAGCGGAACGCTTGAAAGTGAACAAGGTGTAACCGATGTGAGAAGTCCGGCAAGCAGAGCAAGTAGTGGTGCAAGCCACATATTGTTGCCGATAACTTCAGCTATCTGTGAGAGCCAAGAGTTTATCATTTACTCCACTCCCATCTCTTTTAGTATTGCCCTCATCTGTTCCTCTGTCAGACCACCCTGATGAACGGTAAATGTGTGCTCGCCTGTGGTTTTATCTGAGTACATATCAAACTGAATTTCCTTTGCAAGGGCGTCGCTCGGAACAAAGGGTGTTCCGTCTGCATTAAAAAATACTTGCGTGGGGATAACTTGCACGGGAACATTGGCGGCGGCATCGTAATATTGCCACACATCTACAAATTTAATAAAGGCTTTTCCTTGCATTTCCGCATTCAGCTTTTTCAGTACAGGAGCCATTTGTTTGCAGGGAATACAAGAGTCTGCACCATAGTCTGCGATAACAGGCAGTCCGTATTCAGAAAGTGCTACAAAGTCAATTTGCTCTGTTGCATTAAGGCTGAAATCCGCAGTACCTTGTGAGGTTGGTTGATTTTCTGCAGGCTTTTCCGATATAGTCTTAAATATCCAAATGCCACCGATTACAGCAACGATTAAAAAGGGAACAATTATCTTTACCCATAATGGTGTTTTCTTTTTCATCTTTCATACGTCCTTTCAGATTATTAGCGGTTGAATAAGGTTGAAGAAGTAACCTACGATAATAATTCCTAATGTGCAGAGTGCAACAAAAATGCCGAGCAATTTCGGCTTAACCGCTTTGCGGAGCATAATCATAGACGGTAGCGACAGAGTGGTGACACCCATCATAAAGGAAAGTACAACACCGAGCAATGCTCCTTTTGAAAGCAAGGCTTCGGCAATGGGAATTGTACCGAAAATATCAGCGTACATGGGTACACCTGCAATCGTTGCAAGAATAACACCAAAAGGATTATTGTCACCAAGTGCCTTAACAATAAAATCTTCGGGTATCCAATTATGAATAATAGCACCTATACCTACACCAACCAATACATAAGGGAACACTTTTTTAGCGGTAGAAAGAACTTGTTCGACAGCATATTTCATACGGACTTTGAAATGCAGTTCTTCTTGCGGAACATCAAGTGTTTTAGCATTTCGGATATATTCTTCCACTTGATTTTCAAGATGGAGTTTCTCAATAAGCGTTCCACCGATAACAGCAATTACAAGTCCTAACACCACATACAACAGTGCAACTTTCCAACCGAAAATACTCATAAGCAACACAAGGCTACCGAGGTCAACCATAGGTGAAGAAATGAGGAATGAAAATGTTACACCAAGGGGTAAGCCTGCACTTGTAAAGCCGATAAACAGCGGAATAGACGAGCAAGAGCAGAATGGCGTTACCGTACCGAGTAAAGCTGCAATAATGTTTGCACCGACACCGTGAAATCTGCCGAGTATCTTCTTTGTTCTTTCTGGCGGAAAGTAACTCTGGATATATGAGATAATCAAAATCAGTACGCCAAGCAGTACCATAATTTTGATTGTATCATAAATAAAGAATTGCACACTTCCACCGATTCTACTTGCGGTATCCAAACCGCAAGCATTCAGAATAGTTTCAATCAGCCGATTAAGCCAACTCATACCAAGGATTTCATTCTGAAATAAATCCCACGTAGTTTTTAATGCTTCCATAAAGAAAAGCTCCTTTCATAGATAAATACATTCAAATATATCTATATATAGTTTTTAAAGGAAGTCGTGCGGAAAAGTTCTGACCCTTTACTTTTCACAACACGACCTTTTTTCGCATCCGCAGTTTACAGATGTGAGTTCCTTTAAGCAATTTGCCGCAACCTTTGCTCCCTCTGATGAAATGGAGTAGTGCATCCATTTGCCTTCCTTGCGACCAACCACAATGCCTGAATCACAAAGAATTTTCATATGATGAGACAGCGTAGGCTGTGTCACATTGAGTTCTTCTAGCATTTTACAGGCACACTTTTCACCGCTTCGGAGCATCTTCAAAATGCGGATGCGGTTTTCATCGCAAAAGGCTTTGAAAATCAAGGCGGTTTTTCTTTCGTCCACTCCAAACACCTCCCATAGATATTTATCTATATATCATTATATGTGACATATAGATATTTGTCAATAGGTTTTATATAATTATTTAATCTATTTATAACTTTACCCCAACCTCACTACCATTCTTGAAATGGAACAGTAATCGTTCATCTGCATACACAGTTACATGGTCAACGGTGGTGTGCCATAGTGCCGGATTGAACTGTAATTCAAGCTCATCCAGTTCTATGACAGCGAAAACAAAATAACTCATTCGGTCGAATTGTTGTAATCTTCGTTCTTTCTTTTTCTTCAGGTAATCATATCTGCTTTGCAACTTTTCGTGTCGTTCTACAAGTGAGTTGTACTTGTTTATGTACCCTTCCTGGTCAATAGCCTGTGTGGTGTTTTCATTCACATACTTTTTGATGAGTTCTGTCAATACATCCATCTCCTGAATCAGCTGTTCACATTCTGTATCGATGGCAGTTGTATCTTCAAGTTGATGCATTATCATTCTGCCATCATCCAGCAACGCTTCACGGTCTGTTATTAACTGGCTTAATGCTGTTACAAAGCATCTCTTGATGTCATCTTCATACAAGTGTGGTGTAGTGCATTTCTTTTCACCTTTGAACTTGGCATTGCATTGCCATATTGTTCTGCGATATTTACTATTACTGTGCCATACCTTTGAACCAAGAATTTCACCACAATCACCACAAATGAGTTTACCTGCAAACGGACTATTACACAAGGTTCGTCTGTTATCATCTTTTCTCCTGTTCAGTTCCAACTGCACACGTTCCCATTCTTCAGGGACTATGATAGCTGGGTGGCTGTGTTCAACATAGTACTGTGGAACTTCACCTTCATTCACTTTCATCTTCTTCTGCAGAAAGTCCACGGTATATTTCTTCTGTAAAAGTGCAGAACCTTTGTACTTTTCATTTCGCAGAATACTCTCAACCGTCTGTCGTTGCCATTTCTGTTTACCTGATGGTGTTGGTATTTCATTTTTAGTTAAGTGATTTGCAATAGCACAGGTTGTCATACCCTCCATAAACATTCTGTAAATATCACGGACGATTTTTGCTTCTTCAGGTACAATTTCAGGCAACCCATCTGTTCCTTTCTTGTAACCAAGGAAATGCTTGTACGGAATACTTACTTTACCATCAGCAAATCTCTTTCTTTGTCCCCAGGTAACATTTTCAGAAATGGAACGACTTTCTTCTTGTGCAATAGATGACATTATGGTAATTAAGAATTCTCCCTTTGAGTCCATTGTCCATATATTCTCTTTTTCAAAATAGACCTCAACACCTTTGTCTTTCAGGTCACGAACAGTTGTAAGGCTATCTACTGTGTTTCTTGCAAAACGACTGACAGACTTGGTTACAATGAGGTCTATTTTTCCATTTAAGGCATCTGTAATCATTCTTTTAAAGCCTTCTCTTCTTTTAGTGTTAAGTGCTGAAATACCTTCATCAGTATATACCTCAACAAACTCCCATTCAGGTCGGCTTTGTATGTAGTTGGTGTAATAATCTACCTGTGCCTCATAACTTGTGAACTGTTCATCACTATCGGTAGATACACGAGCATAACCTGCTACTCTTCTTTTCTTGTTTGATGCTTTAGGTGTACCTGTATGTAAATTAAATGTAGCAGGTATTACTGTAACATTTTTAGCTGTTGCCATTTTGCATTCTCCTTTCTTTTGCTTTTATACCAGTAGCAATTCTCATTTCCTTTGTCCAACTCTCACTACGAGAACGGTCCTGCCATTGTTTAACGATGGTTTCTCCATTAACAAGAGTTAACCTTAATATGTTATCATTAAAGGCTTGTATGTCCGTTATTTTATCAATACCACCTAACTCTTCAACAATGGTCATCAAAGTGGTTTCTGGTATTGCCTTTGATGGGCAGGCTTTCTTTCCGTGAGTATTGTATGTTGTACAAATCCACACGGGACCAGTTTCTTTTACCTTTCTTCGATAATGCTTACCACATAAACCACAAGTGATAAGTGCTGTGAATGGATATGCATTCTTGTTGTGTGGCTTTTCAAATCTTTCTGCACGTCTTTTAAACTCTTCTTGCACCAAGTTGTATGTACCAATATCAATAATCGGTTCATGAGTATTTTCTGCGAGGTATTGTGGTAATTGTCCGTGATTAACAAGAGTTCTTTTCGTCAAATGGTTTTCACGGTATTTTGTCTGCAACAAAAGGTTACCAGTATAAGTGTAGTTTTTAAGAATACGTGTTACTGCACTTTGATGCCAAGTATATCCTTGTTGTGTAAGAACACCGTCTTCATTAAGTCTTTTCATAATTGCATTGATACCTTTACCATTAAGGTAGTCTGCATATATTGACTTAACGATTTCAGCTTCTTCAGGAACTACAACATACTTTTCTCCGTCATATCGGTAACCCATCATAAAGCCACGCCAGGGTTTACCGTTTTGGAAATTTTGTCGTACTCTCCACTTTTGATTTTCACTTGCAGATAGACTTTCTTCTTGAGCACGTCCTGCGAGAAAACTTAACACTAATTCACCTTGAGCATCTGTAGAGTGTATATTTTCTTCTTCAAAATACACATCAACACCTAAATCTTTCAGCTCGTGTACTGTTTTAAGCAGTGTTACTGTATTTCTTGAAAAACGAGATATAGATTTAGTAATAACCATATCAATTTTACCTTCACGACAATCTGCAAGTAGTCGTTGAAAGTTGTCACGGTTGTCCTTTGTACCGGTTAGAGCTTCATCTGCATACACACCTGCATATTCCCAACCATTATGGTTTTGGATGAGATTGCTGTAATAACTGACCTGTGCTGACAAGGAATGAAGCATTGCATCTTTTCCTGACGACACTCTTGCATATGCAGCTACCCGTTTTGGCTTTGGAATAATTGGTTTGTCAAAACGAACTCGTGTTACAATTCTTTCCATTATTGATACCTCCTTTGTATCATTTAGGGTTACTATATATTTGCTCTAACCGGCATATATATCAAGTACTTTCTGTAAATATACTGTTAGAAGATAAACCATATTTTTTGTTCAACATTGTGCATATTTTTCTGTACTCACTTTCATTAAAAGTACCGCTTTCAGCCATATTCTTCATAAGTGCAAGTGAAGTGCGATAATGCATCATATTCACAAAATCATATTTATCATTTGTTTCTGGCTTCAACATAACAGACTCTGCAACAGTACTTTCTGTTTTTATTTCCATAACTCTTAAACACCTCCCCACAGTTTTTGCAAGTCAATGTATAGAAGGACTTTCTGTTCACATCGTCCTGATGAGTATTCCACCACTGCATACGACAGGCATCAGAACAGAATTTCTTCTTTCCGTTATCTTTAGTCTGTAACATTTGCTCACCACAGTTCTGACAGATTTTCACATTCGGTATTTCAGGATGACGGTGGATATATGAACGAATGGTACTGGCAGGTTTACCGATAATTGTAGCAATAGTTGCTGCGCTATATCCCTTCAATCTCATACTATTGATTTTGTTTTCTTCCTGTATTTTCATATTTTTCCTCCTTTTCTAAAAACTTTTCAGGATAAAAATCTATATAAAAGTTTTAATAAGTTTCTTAAAATCGTTGATACGCAAGGGCTTGTGAGAGCCTATTCCCGTAAAAACTTTTGCGAAAATTCACACGAACCCCTGCGCCGTTGTCCTCATATAAAAGTCGTAGAGATTTTTATACCCCCACCCCCTAGAGGATAAATAGGTTTTACATAGTGGAAAGTGTTGCTTCATCAATTGGTCCTTTACTTATAATTTCATCCACAAGCATCTGGAACTCGTTGATTGTTTTTCGAACGTTTATATAAGGTACTTTAAAAATATACTTTACACAGATGCGAGCGTCATACCATAAATAAAGGTTCACTTTTGCGTTAGGATTAGTTTTGTGTGTGCCACTGACTTCGACATCAAATTTATTGCCACAGTCGTAGCGAACACAACGTTCGCCATCGATAGTCGTGATTGAAGCACTATTTCCAAGTTCTTTACACAACCATCGTTGCATCTTATTGCCTTTAACCATTAGAATCACCTCCTGTAAATAGAATATCTATGTCAACATGTGTCCTTTCTGTCACGCAGTTTCTATACTTAAACATTACAAAAAGAAAGAAAATATACCTTTTTTATGTTACTAGAGACGCGTGACACAAGGGACACAATGATTACGAAACATCGTTGTGAACATATGGGTTAACCAAATAAACTAAACTTGAAGACCTAATTTTTGTATTTGTATCAATAGTTTCTTTAAGTGCTATGTACCCACATTCAGACAGATGATTGAGAACAACTTGTATTTCATCGGTACTCTTAAAGGCTCTGCATTGACGCATAATATCACGACGTGTAAATTCGGTGACACCATTTTTCTTTATTGTTTTCAATATATATAAGCTTTGCTTTGTAAGGAAATCTGCACCCATAAGTGAAAACGCTGAAAATGAATGTTCTGTAAAATATCTTCCGATGGTAATTGCGTTTTGCATTATGTGTTCATCGACTACCAGTGGTTCAACATCTTTTAAGAACTCACCACCACGGATAATGGATGCACGACACAAAATACCGGCAATACGAAGAACAGCACCCACAAGTTTTCCTGCCCAGTCAGCGATTTCTGAATACTCATCGTTAAGTTTGCTTTCAACATCATTTGAAAATGCCTCAAGCAACTTATCTGCCTCAGGTGATAGTGTAATTACTTCAGGACTAGGAAGTTGCTCTTCCGACAGTAAATCGTTGATGAGAAATGAATACTGTTGTGCAATTTCTTTTGGTATTGGTTCGGTACGATATTTTCTTGTGCCTACAGTAGATTCAGGCATAGAAAATAAGAAACGTGAAGTTAACCCTCTACCACGAAATGTTCCATTTTCCATTAGACCAGATAACACATTAGGTTGCACAGTAAGAAGCACTGTTAAAGCAGGATTCATAATGCTTTCGCTTGTTCTTCCGACACGGTCAACACGAATACAGTCTCCAGAATGGCCTTTGAGCATAACATCAATATTGACGGTTTTAGAATAAAGACCTGAAAGCATATCGAAAATTCCACCTTCTGAAGAAACGATAGCAGCTTTTCCACCACCTTCAGATAATACAGTAGTAAGCTTTTCTGTCGTTACATCATCAACATATAACCGTAATGGTGATTTTTCTTTATATGTAGCAAGTTTCTCGGCAAGTTTTTCGATTTCGCCTTCTTCTACTTTTCCTTTTGCTGCCTTATCTTCCAATGCACGTTGTTTGCGTTCTAAAATTCGTTTATTCATTCTGCTTGTTTCTATGGCAGCGGCATTTCGTTTGTTGTATTCAGCTTCAAAAGCATTAACAGGTTTAGTCATTAAGTTAATGACAGCACTTTTTCTTTCGGAAGGTTCAGCAATAACCACGGTAAATAAATTGAGTGGTTCTGTCCAGTCGGCTTTTCCTCTAACTCGAAATTTCCTCTGCAAACATAATGCGAGTATGCCTAAAGACGCTGTGGCACTCATATCAATCGGTGTTTGTGTACTTTCAGATACTGCAACAACATAGTTCCTAATAGTTTGTGGTAATACATCAACCGGAAATGATGGTAGCGAGGGCTTTTCAAGTGGTATAGGTTTGTCCCAAATCCCCTCAAAAGGCTTATTGTATTCTTCTGGTGGAATGTACCCTGGTTGAGAACTTATCTTGTTGCTATAGAACCTTTTAGCACTATTCCATATGGTTTTAAGTTCACTTTTATCCAACAACGGTACACACTGTTGCGATTTACTCATAAAGCATTCATAAGCTTCCTCAGTATCACCGAATCTCTTCAGTGCCTTTGCTGCGAACTTTGACATAGTGCTGTTACGACTTCCTTCAGGGATTATTACACCTAAATTGGAAAAATCATCATCTGGTTCGTCTATAGGTTCAACTGTTGGTTCACCTACAATGAAATCGTTTAAAAAGGTTGTGCCTTCAAAAATTGTTATTTCCGTATCAGGATTACCATAGAAGAATCGTGCTCCATCTAAAGCATTATCATCAAAAAACGGAAATGCCTTTTGTACTTTCTTTGTAAATTCCGCATATTCATCTACATCTGTAAAATTGCGTACAGGAAATGCAGCGTGGAATCGTGGTCTAGGTGATTTATCACCTTTCTGCCTCATATGGTTTCTGCTTGTATAAATCAGGCAAGGTACATTAGGAAAAAGGCTTTCAATATCTTTAGGGGAAATCCAGTCCTTCTCATTATCCGAATGGTCGTTATCACAATCGAGAGTTACAACGTTAGCACAAAGGAAATTATCTTTTTTTCGATAATTATTCTTGAAATGTATAAATGTGTGGTCGTAACTAAAGAACTTTTTTAACTCTTCAACGGAATTGGATACGCCCATATGAGGGTAATTACAGTTTCTGGAATTACCACAACCATCAGAATAGTAAACTGCGTAAGAATCGTTAATTCCCATCAAGCATCACCACACTGAGTCTGTTCTCGTAACCAGTTGTTGAATTCTTCAACAGGGATAAGGATACGAGAGCCTACACGCACCCTTGGGAATCCAGGTTGCTTGACTAATTCGTAGGCTTTGGGCAAGCTAATACCCATTTGTGCAGCTAACTCCTGCACGCTCATAACTTTTTTATTCATAATTTTTCTCCTTGAATGCATCAATATATTTCTCACTATCTGTGAGATTAACTACATCATAACAGAAGATTAATTTAATGTCAACACATTTTCTAACATTTGGTTATTTTGTTTTAAAAGTTTGTATTTATTTGAAAAAGTTTTTATTGACTTTTCTCACAGTATGTGATATTATTCATTTATCGGAGGTGCTAATTATGTTTGCACAAAGGTTAAAAGAATTAAGAAAAAAGAATAATATAACTCAGGTTCAATTAGCAGAGAAGTTAGGTGTTTCAAAAGGTACAGTTGCTATGTGGGAAACTGGAAAACGTCAACCTAACTTTGAAACATTAGAGGAACTTTCTGATATTTTTGATAGACGCATTGATTATATTCTTGGTAGTTCAAATGATGAATCCTCACCAAATCTAACAGAAGTGAATGTGGAACAATTAGGTCGCTGGGAGATTGAAGATAGTTTCCGTGAGTTCTTTATGGATTACTTATCCCTGGACGCTTTTGGTAAAAGAAATGTTGAAAATCTTGTAAAATTAGAAAAACTCCGTTGTCGTGAACAACAGAGTCTTTGCAATACAGACAATATAGTTATCAAGGTTCTTGTTTCATCTGAAAACAAATAATTGATAGTATAAAAGCTAACCCCTATGATGTTGATGTCATAGGGGTATTTTTGTATCTGTTTTATTTAGGATAAGTGAGGCAATTTATTACATATAACTACATAAATAAAGAGAAAACCTCCTTTCAGTAGCAATTTATACTACTTTGAAAGGAGGATTTTTTACTGGTTAATTTGTGCTTTTAATTCATTAAAACTTTGCAATGCGCTTTGAAGATTTTCAATAATATCATCTGCAAGAACATCAGGGTCTGGCAAGTTATCCAAATCAGCTAAAGATTTATCTTTTATCCAGAATATATCTAAATTCTTTTTATCGCGTTTAAGAACATCTTCAACGCTGAACTTACGCCAACGACCATCAGGGTTTTCTTCAGACCAAGTTTCTGTGCGTTCATATATGTTTTCAGGATTGTAACATTCTATAAAATCAACAAGGTCTGCATCAGTCATTGGATGCTGTTTTAAAGTGAAATGAACATTAGTACGGAAATCATAAATCCAGATATCTTTAGTTTGCATTTCGGGACTTGCAGGCTTTTTGTCATAGAACAATACGTTTGCTTTGACTCCGGGTTTGTAGAAGATTCCTGTAGGAAGTCTTAAAATTGTATGTAAATTAGTTGTCTGGAGTAATTTTTCTCTGATTATTTCTCCTGCGCCACCCTCAAATAGAACATTATCAGGAACAACAACCGCTGCTTTACCAGTTGCTTTAAGAATGGTGTTGATATGTTGAATAAAATTCAACTGTTTATTGGAACTCGTTGTCCAGAAGTCCTGACGATTATATACAAGTTCCTCTTCTTCCTCTTCACCTTCTTCATTGGTCATGGTGATAGAAGACTTTTTACCAAATGGTGGATTTGTTAACACATAATCTACTCTGTAACCGGGATCTGCTAAAAGTGAGTCACCTTTAGTTACAGGAATTTTACCATAAATATCACCGATGTTATGTAAATATAAGTTCATCAATGCCATTTTGAAAGTGTTATTAACCAACTCGTTACCATAGAAAGTTTCGTTTTTCAAAAACTCTTTTTGTTCACGGTCAAGGTTGTAATTTTCAGGGTCGGTAATATATTCTTGAGCAGCAAGGAAAAATCCACCAGAACCACAACATGGGTCCGCAATTGTTTTCATAGGCTCAGGACGAAGGCATTTAACCATAGTTTTGATAAGTGGTCGGGGAGTGAAGTATTGTCCTGCACCACTTTTTACGTCTTCAGCATTTTTCTGAAGCAATCCTTCGTAAATCTCACCTTTAACATCAGAAGACATTGATACCCATTTTTCTTTATCAATCATTTGCACAATGCGATAAAGAATAGCAGCATTACTTATTTTATTGTTTGCTTGAGCAAAAATTTTACCAAGAATTCCGCCTTGTTTTGCAAGTTCTTCGAGTGTCTTTTTATACTGTTCTTCGAGTTCTGCACCCTTAAGAGTGTTCATATCACTCCAAGTGTAACCTTTAGGAATACCAGTTTCTTTTTCATAAGGTTTTTTGGAGTATTCATCGGACATTTTTAAGAAAATGAGATATGTTAGCTGTTCAAGATAGTCACCGTAAGATACACCATCATCACGAAGAGGATTACACATACCCCATACTTTTGAAATTATAGTTGTTGTTTGTTCAGACATTATTATATCCTTTCTTGATTACTAAAAAGAATCACAAAATAAAGTCACTTTAGTTAATATTTATTTCTACTTCTAAAGGTTGTTTATATATAGAAAATTTAGCATTATATTTTCTGATTATTTCTTCTCGCTCTTTTTCCGCTAGTTCCGTATAATGTTTTCTTGCTGTTCCGTTTTTTTCTATTGCTTTTTCAACTGTACTCTGAAGCCAAATATATTTTTCTCTTAAAGAATAATCGATTTCCATATTTAGATAGTGGTTACACATATTCTTTAAACCATCAAAATATGAAATCATATCCTTACTATCAAACCATACAAAATTTGAAAGATAATCTATGTAATACAGTCCATCACTATCTTTGATATAACATTTTGCAATTCCTTCCAATTCAGTAAACATATATTTAGTGTTATTCAAACCAATATTTAGGGTATCTCCAGTAAAAATTATACGTGGATATTTTGCAAGTTTTGTTTCTAATAAATATGCTTTGGTTAACCCTTCACCATAGATAATGTCATTTTCATAAAATAGATTACCTTTTGCTACTCCACCACGTAACAAAATTGGCTTTTTTCTTTGTGCGAGAGATGTCTGTAATTTACCACAAACATCTAACAATGCGGCAAATGCATCCTCAACGTCAGCATCAATATAAAGAATTATACTGTCTGATAAAATTGTATGCTTAATACATTCATAAGCTTTTATTTGAATACCATTTAAGTTGAGTTCTGATTGTGATTTAGAATGTAAAACACTAAATATTGGATAAATGTCTTCGCATGAGTTTTCTTGCAACAAATTTTTGAAACCTAATATATCGATAAAAGCAACATAATGTTGTTTGTATTCTTTCATTTTTTACAAATCTCCTTAAATACATTTTCATACATAAACAATTATCATATTATCTGTCTTAATAGATGATATGTTCCCTGTTGGTTGCATATTTGAATACAGACTCAATAGAAAGACATGTGAGTATTTAGCATATTTTTAAAACAGTTTATTTGTAAGCATTATTCTGCATCCATATTTTTTGTTTTAAATAGATAAGCATTTGTGTCTTTATATCTTTGATATACTCCAACACACGAAAGTAATTCTGATAATCTTTCATTTGCACATTCAGGGTTTTGAGTTATTTCAATAAATAAGCACAATAATTGTGTTGTAGTAATTAAAGCATGTTCTCTTGAATTACAGTATTTTAACATCTGGTTTGGAAAGATATCTTCTGTTCTTTCGTCTATTGGAGTATCACAAAATCCATTTATAATTAAAAGTGGTTTTGGAATTTTATCATTCTCTTCGATGAATTCTGCAACCCATTTTTCCAATTGTGCGGCATGTTTTTCAGCAGCACTCTTCGAAACACCTTTAATTTCTGCAACGATATTAATATTGTTGTATTCTGCAATTATGTCGCTGCGCCCTTTCTGTGTTTGCTTAAGTGTAAAACCTAAAGAAATTAAAACGTCTTTTACTATTTCTTCTAAAACGGGACCACTAGCTGTTAACAGTATTTTATACTTTTGTATTTTACACAATTGCTCCTTTTGTTTTAATATTTTATTTTGCAATTTTTCAAGTTTTCTTTCGTCGTCTAAAATTTTATTTTCCGTTTCTTCTTCATTAAGTATTTTGATTTCTTCAGACCAAGTAGGGAGTACATACTCATTAGCCTTTGATAATAAATTTCTATTTAATTCATATAAAGCAGTTAAATACTTTTCTGCTTGTTCATTCCATTCTTTTTCATTCTCAAATTCATCTTCACTATATATGTTGGGTAATAAAATGATTTTGCCACTATAGTATTCAAAAACAGCTGATACAGCTTTATCACTATTGGGAATTGATAATAGTGTTGTTGACACAGTTGATTTAAAATAGGAATTATAATAGCTCAAGTCCTTTGTTTGTTGAAAAAAGTTTGCATAAGGATTCTGGCATGAAATAGTAAAGTTTTCACCTGTAACAAACGTGGGTTCAATGTCAATTGGTAAAAAAGAGAGTACATTAAATTCGTTAACAATATCAGTTCCTCTTGCATTTTTTCCGGTCCCACTGTATTCTGTTTTTCCTGTATAAACATAGCAATTCTCATTGCGACCCATTATAACAAACACATTTTTGCCTTGTTTTAAAATTTCTATTATTTGCTCTCTTACTGTATCAAAATCAGAAACCATTTTATGTGAATCTTCCTTTGAAATAATACGTTTTCCTTTAAACGTGGAAGGATAATCTTCTTTATATTCATAAGACAGAAAACTCGAGTCGATTAAAACAGCATCATAATCCATGTACGATATTGGTGTATTAAAAGAGTGCTCATGAAAATCTTTAAAGTTTACTGATTCAAAAAACGTATTGACACCTAATATTTTTTGTTCAGTCTTCATATTATACCAACTTTCCTTCGAAGGCTTTTTTTAAGATGCTTTGGCGTAAGGCTTCAGCTTGTTGCAACACGCTATCAATTGTTTTTTCAATATTATCATATATGGTCATTCGCGCATCAATTTGTGCAACAACCTCTCTTTGTTCGTCAATTGAACAGTATGGAACAATTAAGTTTTCTAATGTGGTTAAATTAATGTTCTTTTGAGCTGTTGCAGGAGCAAATGCCCACAAACGCAATTTTTGTGAATCAATAAAATGTTTAATATATTCTGGGAGAACATATTGATTTGGTGTAAAGCCAACCACACTATCAGGGAAACATGCATCTATACCTAAAAATGCTGTTTCAGCAATGTTTGCAGCTATAGTAATACACAATGTTCCTTTTGGCCATAATTTGCTTTGTTGCAAACCAAATTCACCATACATCTTTGAATATTCTGTAATGTTTTGTTTTGCTGCCTTTACTTCACTAGTTTGTAAGAATGGATATTTCCCATTTTTGAATAATTTTGGGTCATTACGAGGTCTGTGTTTTGATTTTCCACGACCTAAATCGCCTAGTTGAGAAAGTGCAATATATCGCCATTCTTTTGGAATAATAGGCAACTTTTTTATTTCCTCTTCAGAACACCAGTTTAACTCCAAATCATATGGAGAATGGGGAGTGAAACTTCCCTCAAATGCTGTCTTAAGCACAGCTTGACGATATACTGCAAGTTGTTGCTTGGTGTTTGTAAGCATTTCAATATTGTTATCAAGATTAGAAAACAGTTCTTCAATTTTGGCAACAACGCATTCTTGTTCATCTTCACTTGGAACAGGCACCATTATCCTTTTCATCTGTGCCTGAGTTAATTTCAATCTTGTCGTACCCGAAACATAACCTTTATAGTTAAAATAATTTAAATAGTAGCAAAGAAATTTGTTATTACTTTTAGATCGCAAAACATGGGCATGATTATTCACCCAGGACTTGCCTGAAATTATATAAGCTTTTTTTGCATACATATCAAGGAAAGGCGCACCATCTTCGCCTAAAAGAACATACTCACCATCAGTAAGATATCCGTCTATATAACCAACCTGTCCTGTTGCACCATAATAAGGATAAAGCTCCGCTTGTGTTTTACTGGTAATGCGAGCAGCTCGTTCTTTACTGTTTATTGGTTTTCGCAGAGTATCGCATATCTCTACTGCATCACAAAATGGAACATATCTCCAATTCTTGTTCATTATATAATAGCCTCTCTCAAATAATTTTCTTGCTACAAAGATAATTCAATCAATTTCCTTATCAATATACTTTTTGCAATTATAGCAAAAATAATGGGTTTCATCATAGTCTAATAACTGCATGAATTGTCCGTGTTTGCCATAGCAAATAGCACAGTAAGGTATTTCTTTTTCATCGTTTTCCAAGCTAATATAAGCACCTTTATGGCGAACGACATTACTTTTTATTGTGAGTTCTTCTTTAAATTTTTTGTTTTCTTCGGTCAAACGTGCAATTTCTGCCTGCAAATCTAATGCTTGTGCGCTTAAATCAAGCAACTGACGATATAGTTCAATGTTGTCCGCTTTTTGTGCAAGTGAAATAGCATCTTTAAAAGCATCATAAAAACTCATTTCAAATCCTCCACTATTTTTCTTGAAACTCTTTTTTTACTGAGTTCATCGGAACGGATAATCTAAAATGTTCTGCTATGTGAAGAACTAAAAGATTATCAATGTTTTCTTTTAATAATTTATTGTCTTTATCTGATAATTTAAATAAATATTTTTTCTCAAAAGTTCCTTTACTATGTTTGGTTATAATAATGAGCTCATATTTGCCAGACTTCCAGAAAAAGTTGTCGTTTAATTCAATCTTCGCATCATTATATTCCTTCAATGCCTTAACCTTTGCATCAGCATCATAAAGCCCTATGTTCGGTTGTGCCAAAATAGGAGTAGATGCATTTACAACTGGACGCAAAATATTATTAGTAACTTCATTCATATCATATGAAGCATTTTCAAACTCAACAAAAGCAGGAGCTAATGTATCTGCTTCTACTTTGAATGGGTGGGCAGTTTCAAAAGAAGACTCAAAATTTCCTGCAACTTTACGATAAATAGGAGATGGAAAACAAGACCATATCAAAGAAAGCGTAGCATTATCTGATTTGCGAATTATTTTTGCTGAAATATCTTTTATCGTAGTTGATTTGTTTTTTGCTTCGTAGACTCCGCCAAACGAAATGTAGGAACCACTTTTATTGTAATACAAGTTAATCATACCTGATGGTAAGAAATCGATTTTAAGTTTTTTAATGAATTTATCATAAACCCATTTAAAAATTGGAACAACAAGTGCAACAACAGATAAAACAATCGCAATAAACTCATATGTAGTTATTGGTTGTTCAAAATTAAATAAATCCTTCATATTTACGCCACCAATTCAATGTTCATTTCTTTTAATATTTCTTCGTATTTATCACCGAAAACATCGTAAAATCTGCCAAGTCCACCTTTTCGGTCAAATGGACTTAAATCTAAATCCTCAGGCATAATACTGAGTGAAGTTGCAATATGGTCTTTAATAAGACGCAACCATTCCATTTGTTCTTCAGTAAAATGCACTGCACCGGCATTATGGCGAAGTGTCCATTGCATAAAATTGAAATTGACCTTATCTGCAAATGGAGTAAGATTGTCAGCATAACCCATTTCAAAACGAATGATTGAAATGAGGTCTGCTATTTTGCCTAAAGTACCACCTTTAACACGGTCAGGTTTCTTGATTGCATAGCAATCCCATAGGCGTTCCATAGTTATGCCTTTAGACTTTAACTTTTCATATAAAGATTTTAACTGCTCAATTGCAATAGGACGGTCTTTGTATTGCTGATTGTAAATGATTCGCAAAGCAATAATTTCGTCACGATTTTCGTCAATAAACTCACGGAAAGTTTTAATGATTCTGTCTGCATTTGCTTCTTGCTGTGAATCAAATCCTACAAACACAACTTCGTCAAGATTCACATTGTCAATAATTTGCTCGTGACTGCGACGAACATTTTCGATATAATCACGCACTTCAGGGTTTAGGAATGGTGCAACAGCTTCAGTTGCTAAAACCTTCTTTGCTTTTGCAAGCTGTTCTTCCGTAGGTATATCTATGGAGAATTCTAATTGTGCTCTTTGTAAAATAATATCTTCATCAAAAGCATCAAGTAATTTTTCTGCAACTCTGTTAGCGGATACGCCTGCATTGTCTTCAAATGATTTCTTCTCACTTGCTGACATCTGACTATTCAGTCTTATTACACGATTTGCAAGAGAGGTGAGTGTATCTTCGTCCCTTGCACCTAATGCAACATTCATCATCAACTCTTTCATGCTTACTGATGGCTTGCGTTCAAGAGTACGAGTATCGGATTTCTTTGACTTTGTAACACCAACTGCATCAACGATAACGAAATGGTCTTTATTGTCTGTTGCAGAAGGAGAGACTTTTTGCAAATCATCTTTATTTAATGTTCTCGTACCGCGACCTTTCATCTGTTCAAAGTAGTTTTTACTACGAACATCACGCATGAAAATAAGACACTCGATTGGTTTTACATCAGTGCCGGTTGCAATCATATCAACAGTTACAGCAATACGAGGATAATAATCATTACGGAAAGAACTCAATACACTTTCAGGATTTTCAGCCGAATATGTAATCTTCTTACAGAATTCGTTACCTTCACCAAATTCTTCACGCACGATTTGAATAATATCATCAGCGTGGCTATCTGTTTTAGCAAAAATAAGAGTCTTTGGAACTTCTTTACGGCGAGGAAAGAGTGTTGTAAACACATTATCCTTGAATGTACGGATAACTGTACGGATTTGACTTGGGTTTACAACATCCCTGTCAAGCTGAGTAGGTTTGTAATCAGCATCTTCATCAAGCTGTTTCCATCTTTTTTCACGAGATAAACGGCTACGCACCTCAATCATCTGTTTCATAATATGAGCACCGTTTTTACCTACATTTGTTTCAATGAGGAAAACATCTTCACCAACATTAACTCCGTCAACAATTGCCTGTTCACGTGAATACTCACTGACAATGTTTTCATTAAAGAAAGCAAAAGTACGCTTGTCCGGTGTTGCAGTTAAACCGATTATGAATGAGTCAAAATACTCTAACACCTGATTCCACACATTGTAAATTGAACGATGACACTCGTCTACTATAATACAATCAAAAAATTCAGGTGGATATTTTTCGTTATACACAACTTCTTTAGGTGCTTTTGATTCAGCAGTTACAAACTCGTTGAATGAAGATTCTTCGGTTGATTCGTCCAAATCTTCACCTTTAAGAATAGAATACATTCTTTGAATAGTGCTAATACAGATTTGAACGTCGCCCGGAATGAATGAGGATTTAAGTCTGCTAACACCATAAATCTGCGAAAAAGAGCGTGGGTCATCGTTTGGTGTATAAGCGAGAAACTCTCGTTCTGCCTGCTCACCCAAACCTTTTGTATCAACTAAAAATAGAATTCTATTCATTTTACCGTATTTAAGTAAGCGGTAAGCGGCTGTAATTGCAGTAAATGTTTTGCCTGCACCTGTTGCCATTTGAACAAGTGCTTTCGGACGATTATCAGCAAATGATTTATCTAAATTTTCAATAGCCTTAATTTGACAACTACGGAAACCAGTAGCATCAAATTCAGGGAAATTCTTTAAGTTGTTGCGAATAGTACTTGCACGATTTAATAGTGTAGCAAGTGTTTCAGGACGATGAAATGAAAAAACTGTTCTTGAACGATATTTGATATCATCATAATCAGTAAAGCGTGTTAATTTATCAGTTGCTTCGTAAACAAAGCGGATACGATAGTCACACTTCACCCATTTGAAAGTGCTATTTGCATAACGAGCAGATTGAGCTTCAACTGTAGTGATATTTTCAGCTGCATCAGTTTTTTTAGCCTCAACAATACCAACTGGAATTCCGTCAATAAAGAGAGCGTAATCAACAGGACCTGTACTGGTAGGGAATTCACGCACAGCAACACCAAGTGCAGCCATAGGGTTCAAGGATTTAACGTCTTGAAGCACCCAACCTGACTGTAGTAACTTTTTATCAATTATTTCTCTTGCTTTTTGTTCAGGAGTCATTTCTTCACCTCATTAACAATTGAAATGAATATATTTAAGATATTATACTACAAAAAAATAGCTAAAACAATATTTCATGCAGATTTTAGTAAAATCATGGTTAACTTTGTATTTAATATATAGAATGAACGATAATACTTTATTATATTTAATCGTTAATAAATGACATTTTGTGACAAAAAGTCTAAAGTAATGAATAGCGCCACAAAAATACACAAATTGTATCACTAAAGATTGTGTACTTTACGCCTAAGAATTGTCTGGATATATGTGTACTTTAGAGTTAATATGTCACTACCAAAAGACAAGAAAGAGGTACACAGAAATGTTAAAAGCAAAGTTTGGTATTGAAATTGAATTCACAGGTATTACAAGAACAAAGGCTGCCGAAATTATGGCAAACCATTTTGACAGTTCATTTACAAGTGACGGTGGTTTTTATGACAAGAAAATCGCAGTTGACAGCATTGGCAGAAAATGGACAGTAATGTATGACGGTAGCATTAAACCTTTGAAGAAAGTTGACGGAGTAAAAGTTCACGCATCAGACCTTTATAAATGTGAATTAGTAACACCAATCTTAACTTACAGAGAAGACATTGAAACATTACAGGAACTCATCAGAAATCTCCGTAAAGGTGGAGCATTGGTTGATGAGGGTTCTTGTGGAATACACATTCACCTTAATGGAGCAGACCATACACCAAGGTCAATAAGAAATTTCATAAACATCATTGCATCAAAGAATGACCTTCTTTACAAGAGCCTTCAAATTGGTGAGGCAAGAACAAAATGGTGCAAGAAGATGGACACACAATTAGTTGAAACAATAAATAGGAAAAAGCCTGCAACCTTTTCTCAAATCGAGAACATTTGGTATGCAGGCTTTTGTGAATCTAGGAACACTCATTACCATAAAAGCAGATACCATTTCTTAAACTTACACAGCTTCTTTCACGGTAACCACACAGTAGAGTTAAGAGGGTTCAACAGTACACTTCACGCAGGTAAGATTAGAAGTTACATAGTATTAGCATTAGCACTTAACCATCAGGCATTAACACAACAGAAAGCAAGTACAAAGAAAAACCAAACCGAAAATGAAAAGTTTGCAATGAGAACATACCTTAACAGAATCGGCTTGGTTGGTGATGAATTTAAAAACTGCAGAGAACACCTTTGTAAACACCTTAACGGTTCAGCAGCTTGGAGAAATGGTACGGTGGCTTAAAAACTACCTACCTTAATAAATACTCATTAAGAAAGGAACTTTTTATGTCAAAACTTTATTTAGCTTATGGTTCAAACCTGAACCTACAACAAATGGCTCACAGATGCCCTACAGCGAGAGTTGTAGCAACGACTTATCTGGAACACTACAAACTCACATTTCGTGGTTACAACGGAAATGCAGTTGCAACAGTTGAACCATCAGAAAACGACAGAGTACCAGTTATGATTTGGGAAATCTTCGACAAGGATGAAGAAAGACTTGACATTTATGAAGGCCATCCACGACTTTACAGAAAGGAATATGTGAATGTGAAAATCAACGGAAGAAAAACACAGGTTATGATGTACGTGATGAATCCAGGAAGACCACTTGGAAAGCCGAGTGCATATTATTACTCTACTATCCTACAAGGCTACTTGGATGCAAGGTTTGATAAAACATACTTGAATGATGGAGTGAAAAGGTCGGTGGTGAGATAACGACAAAATACCCATGAGCTTAGATGGATGTTTCTAACTTCATGGGTATTTTGCCGTTGCTACAACGTCGTGCAATGTCATTTCTAAAACTTTTACTAATAGAATTTTTATGTAAAATTTTTACTTAACAAAAGTTATATAAGTGACCTTGATAGACCTTGTAATTATTGCTATTAATAAGATGACGGTATGTGAGGATTATAACTTTATCAGCATTTTTTTATTGTTTGTTTTATTCATCTTTAAAATTTTTAGAGTTAGTGAGAAAGGATTCAGCAATTATTTTGATACCAAGTTTTATACCTTGAATGAAAGATTCCTTCTCTGCGATACTAGTCATTTCTGTGATGCAGTCTTTATACTTTTCAAATATAACTATTTGTTCTTTTGAAAGAGTTGGCACTAATTTTTCTTCATTTCGTACAGAAAGATTTAAAAGAATGGAATATTCACTTCCTCTCTTTATATCCTTATCTGCTGAGAATATATTTCCATAATATAAATTTTCTAAAGTTGTCATAAAAAAACTCCTTTCAGGGTGTCATATATATCACTCAGAAAGGAGAGAAAGTCAAGTTGTTTTTTATAATGCCACCTCAACAGCGAGAGTTGTAGCAACGACCTATCTAGAACACTACAAACTCACATTTCGTGGTTACAACGGAAATGCAGTAGCAACAGTTGAACCTTCTGAAAACGACCGAGTACCAGTTATGATATGGAATATTTTCGATAAGGACGAACAGAGCCTTGATATCTACGAAGGTTATCCACGACTTTACAGAAAAGAGTACGTAATAGTTAAAATCAACAGAAAGAAAACACAAGTGATGATGTATGTTATGAATCCCGGCAGACCACTTGGAAAGCCGAGTGCATATTATTACTCTACTATCCTACAAGGCTACTTGGATGCAAGGTTTGATAAAACATACTTGAATAATGGGGTTAAAAGGTCGACAATGAAATAACGGGGAATATAAGCAATAAGCCTACATAGGACTTAGTTAATCCTGTGTAGGCTTATCTCATTACTTAAAATATTCTAATTTCTTCAAAATCAGCTTTCGTGAATCTTTGTTCCACCGAAAAGTGAACGGAAGAAGCTGCCGATTTTGTCGAAGAAGCCTGCTTTTGAGTTCATTTCGATTGTGTCTATGGCAAGGATTTTTCCATCTTTATTGTAAAGAGTTGCTGTGAATGTTGTCTTGCCGTTGCTATCAGAAACAATCTTCAATGAGTTACCGTTGTTGATTTCTTCAGTCTTGAACTTGCCGTTACTTGCAGTCCATTTTACATATGAACCTGCAGGAGCAGTACCTTCAACCCTTGTGTGAAGCTTGATTCCATCCTTGTGACGGATAGATGTCATTGAAGGTGATTGAATGGAGAATACAAAGTTGTAAGCAGTATCAAAAGCAGAACATGTTGTACAGAAGCCATTCACAAAATTATGACCAGTTGCATCGATATAATCTGAAATATAACTATTATCGCATGAGCATGTAAATGTAGTATAACCTTGTGTTGTACAAGTTGGAGCTGTTACAACTGAGCTGTAATTATGAGCATGGCTAAAACAGATATTTGCATCTAATAAATAATTATTATTTGTTCCGATTGAAATATTATACCACTCAAATTCTGTTCCGGTGTAATACACATTTTTAATCTTAGAGCAATAAGCAAAAGCACTGTTTCCAATTGTTTTCAGATTACCAGCCATTGTCACATCAACAAGATTACTACATCCATAAAATGCAGAACTACCAATTGTTGTTACACTGTCACAGAGTGTTATACTTGTAAGGCCGTCACAATCATAAAATGCACAACCACCTATTGATGTTACACCGTCACCGATTGTAACACTTGTAAGGCCGTCACAATCATAAAATGCATAATCACCAATTATTGTTACACCATTACCGAATACTATATTTTTAAGTCCACTACAACTATAAAACGCATATTCATCGATTGTTGTTACAGTGTCAGGAATTGTTACACTTGTAATGCTTCCGCAATTATAAAAAACACCATCGTATATTACGGTAACACCATCAGGTATAACCAAATCAGTTACCTTTTCACCATTCAAGTATAAACTAGCGCCGCCATTTAATGGGTTAGATTTGAAATCATGACCATAATAATTTGACGAATGGTAAAAATAAATATTACACCATGCTGATATATCAGAAATATTTACTTTTTTAAGTGACGGGCAAGCGCTGAAAGCCTCTGCATTAACTGTTTTTAATCCGTTACCTATTGTTACCTCTGTAAGGTAAGGAGAATTATAAAATGCATAGCTACCAATTGATGTTACGCTATCAGAAATAACTACACTTTCAAGACTTCTGCAATTAGAAAATGCATAACTACCAATTGATACAACATTATCAGGAATTTCAATAGTTACAAGTCTATGACAGCCACTAAATGCATAATCGTCGATTGATGTTACACTATTCGGAAGTGTAATATTTGCAAGATTTGAACAATTATTAAATGCATAGGAGTTAATTGCAGTTACACTGTCAGGGATTGTTACACTTGTTATTCCGGTGCAATTTTTGAACAGATAATCAAATACTACAGTTACACCGTCAGGAATTACAATGTCACCCTTTACTTCTGTTCCGTTAATATACAGACTTGATGCATATCGCATTGGCATAGAATATTCATTACCAAATGCTATCTTACACCAATCATCAGTTTCACCATAATAGTTTACTGTCTTAAGACCGTTGCAATTATCAAAGCAATTGCTATTAAAGCTTGTAACACTTGACGGAATATGAATGTCTGTAAGCTTGGTACAATCCTCAAACGCATATGAGGAAATATTTACAGTGCTATCCTTTATAACATATTCACCGGAAAGACTTGTTTTTGCTTTAATAAGATGATTATCGATATAAAGAACATTATTATCCCAATTACTTGAGTTATTATAATATGAGGTGTTATAAAATGCATTGTAACCGATTGATGTTACGCTGTCAGGGATTGTTATATCTTTCAGACTTGTGCAGTTGTAAAATGTATTATCACCAATACCTGTAACTCCATCTTCAATTATTATATCTGAACAATTGCTGATATACCATGGAGTATATTCATAATAGGTTTTTGTTGAGCCATAGTATGTACTTGTACCATAATCTTGTGCTACACCGGTACCTTTAGTAAGAGTAATTTTTTTAATATTAGTACAACCACTAAAACTTGAAGACGAAAAATCTGCAGAAACAGGCATCGTAAGCTCTTTAATTCCTGTACAATTGTAAAATGCAGAACTACCAATTGTTTTTACACTATCACCAATTGTTACACTTGTAAGACTTGTGCAACCAGAAAATGCCGAACTACCGATTGATGTTACACTATCACCGATTGTTACATTTTCAAGGCTTGTGCAATTAGAAAATGCACAATTTGCAATCAATATTGTTCCTTCTTTTATTTCATAACCACCTGATATACTTGTATCTGCTTCAATTAAATGATTACCAATATAAAGCACATTATTTTCCCAATTACTTGAATTATTATAATATGCAGTGTTATAAAAGGCATCAGCACCAATTGTTGTTACACTGTCAGGGATTGTTACACTTGTAAGGCTGTCGCAATTAGAAAATGCATCACTACCTATTGTTGTAACACTGTCAGGGATTGTTATACTCGTAAGGCTGTCGCAATTAGAAAATGCATCACTACCTATTGTTGTTACACTATCAGGGATTGTTATACTTGTAAGGCTGTCGCAATATGCAAATGCATAACTATCAATTGATGTTACACCGTCAGGAATTATTACACTTGCCAGGCTGTCGCAAGAATAAAATGCATAATCATCAATTGTTGTTACACTGTCAGGGATTGTTACACTTGTAAGGCTGTCGCAATTAGAAAATGCCCTATAACCAATTGTTGTTACACTGTCAGGGATTGTATAACTTGTTCTTGTATTACCTTCAGGATATTTTATAAGTTTTGTTTTATCCTTATTAAATAATACACCATACTCATCATTTGAATAACATTGATTGTTACCGGATATCGTAAAGCTTGTAAGGCTTGCACTATATAATAAAGAATCACTAATTGATGTTACACCACTACCAATTGTTACACTTGTAAGGCTGTCGCAACCATAAAATGCATTGTAACCGATTGTTGTTACACTGTCAGGGATTGTTATACTTGTAAGACTGTCGCAATTAGAAAATGTATAATCACCGATTGATGTTACACTGTCAGGGATTGTATAACTTGTTCTTGTATTACTTGCAGGATACTGAATAAGCAATGTTTTATCCTTATTAAATAACACACCATATTCATCACTTGAATAGTATTGATTGTTACTATCTACTGTAACATTTTTACAACCTTCGAATGCATATTTACCAATTGATGTTACACTATCAGGGATTGTTACACTTGTAAGGCTGTCGCAAGAATAAAATGCATAATCATCAATTGTTGTTAGACCATCACCAATTGTTACATTTGTAAGGCTGTCGCAACCATAAAATGCTTCATAACCAATTGTTGTTACACTGTCAGGGATTGTTACACTTGTAAGGCTGTCGCAATCATAAAATGCATAACTACCAATTGATGTTGCACCATTTTCGATAATAATATTTTTAATACTACTATTATGGCTTTCCCATTGATATTTGTATTTGTAGCTATACGAATAACTATACATCGCACCTGTACCTTTTATAACAAGTGTTCCATTGTAATATAGAGTATATGTAAGATTTTCACCACATGATCCGGGTTCATAATATGCATCATCAGAGTTATATTGATATACAATATTTTTAGAACTTGTCAAAGAACTATTATAGAAACCAAAATTAATATTATTCCATTGTATTTTTGTTCCGGTATAATATATATTTTTAAAATTACTACAATTAGAAAATGCAGAATCGCCAATTTTTGTTACGCTGTCAGGGATTGTTACGCTTGTAAGACTTGTGCATTTGTAAAATGCACAAGTTCCTATATTGGTAATTCCATCTTCAAGTATTATTTCAGAGCAACCACTTATATACCATGGAGTATATTCATAATAAGTGTATGATGCACTTGATGATGTACTTGTACTATAATTTTGCATCACTCCGGTACCCTTGGTAAGAGTAATTTTATCGATATAATAACAACCACCGAAAGTGCCATAACTATTATAAATTTTTACTGATACCGGCATTGTAAGTTCGTTAAGTCCTGAACAACCATAAAATGCAGAACTACCAATTGATGTTACACTGTCAGGGATTGTTATACTTGTAAGGCTGTCGCAATCTCTAAATGCATAACTACCAATTGATGTTACACCGTCAGGGATTGTGTAACTTGTTCTTGTATTACCTTTCGGATATTGAATAAGAGTTGTTTTATCTTTATTAAATAATACACCATACTCATCACTTGAATAATATTGATTATTACTATCTACTGTAATACTTATAAGGCTGTCGCAATATGCAAATGCAGAACTGCCAATTGATGTTACACTGTCTGAGATTGTTACACTTGTAAGGCTAGAGCAATTAGAAAATGCAGCATAACCAATTGATGTTACACTATCGGGGATAGTTATACTTGTAAGGCTGTCGCAATATGCAAATGCAGAACTACCTATTGATGTTACACCATCACCGATTGTTACACTTATAAGGCTGTCGCAATATTCAAATGCATAATTACCGATTGTTGTTACACTGTCGGGGATTGTTATACTTGTAAGGCTGTCGCAATCATAAAATGCATCATCACCGATTTCTGTTACACTGTCGGGGATTGTCACATTTGTAAGGCTGTCACAATTATAAAATGCTTTATAATCAATTGTTGTTACACTATTAGGGATTGTTATACTTGTAAGGCTTGTGCATCCTGAAAATGCAGAACTACCAATTGTTGTTACACTGTCAGGAATTGTCACATTTTTAAGGCTGTCGCAATTAGAAAATGCATAACTACCTATTGTTGTTACACTGTCAGGGATTGTATAACTTGTTCTTGTATTACCTACAGGATATTGAATAAGCTTTGTTTTATCTTTATTAAACAATACACCATATTCATCACTTGAATAATATTGGTTATTACCATCTACTGTAATACTTATAAGGCTGTCGCAACCATAAAATGCTCTCTCACCGATTGTTGTTACACTGTCAGGGATTGTTATGCTTGTAAGACTTGTGCAGTTATAAAATGCATCACTACCAATTGATGTTACACTATCAGGGATTGTTACACTTGTAAGGCTTGTGCAATCTATAAATGCAGAACTACCAATTGATGTTACAATGTCAGGGATTGTTATACTTGTAAGACTTGTGCAGTTATAAAAGGTGTATTTTTTTAATTCAGTAACATCATCCGGAATTACTAAATCAGTTACTTTTTCACCATTTAAATATAAATTATCAGCATAATACAGTGGATTTGAAAATGCCATTTCAAAATCAATATTACACCACGCAGATATATCGGTAATATACACTGATGTAAGTTTGCTGCAATCATAAAATGCATAACTACCAATTGATGTTACACTGTCAGGGATTGTAATACTTATAAGGCTGTCGCAATAATAAAATGCATAATTACCGATTGTTGTTACACAATCTTCAATAACAACTGTTTTGATGCTGTCTTCATAACTTTCCCAAGAACGATTATTGTAATCATAGTCATACATCGCACCTGTACCTGAAATAGTCAGAGTGCCCGTAGAATCATCAAATTCCCATATAAGATTTTCACCACAAGTACCTGATGTTGTTGCTGCACTTGACATAATTGAAAAATTTAGCCATTCTGGAAGCTCAAGTCCCACAAACCCACTTAATGGTGCTGCAGTAAGCATTATCGCAACACACAAAACTGTAGCAAGAATTTTTTTAATGTTTTTCATAATTATCACCTTTCCTCAATTCACTAAATTCATTTAAAAGAAGTTTAAACATCTTATAGCAATTTTCTTTCACATTAAAACTTAAAACATCTATTTCATTAGACTTTATATAATCTTTAACTTTATCTGAATACGAATCAATCACTTTTATTTTCAATCCTTCAGTCCAAAGTAATTTATGCCACTCTACTGAATTATCATAATTCAAGTAAATCATTTTATTATTTTGCTGTTTTAGCCAATTTAGAATAATTGAATTTATGTGATTATCTTCGCTATTAAATTTATAACCAACAACCCAAAGTATTTGGCTTTCTTCAAGTTTGCTGATAAACTCAGAAAACTGCTGTATTTGCTTAGTACATATAATCGGTTTTACACCGCTTGGTATCAAAAGAAAAGGCATAATTGTCGATTTGTTTTTCAACAACTCCTCACGTTCTTCCGATACCGATATATCATAAACTTGCAAATGCTTATAATCTTCAAACCATCTCATATTACCATGCAAATATGTAACTTCCTTATTAATTACTTTTTTACATATATCTGTGTAGTTGGTAGTTACAATATTGTAACTTTTTGGATTTAATTTCGACAGAATCTTATAATAGGATTTCTCTGAATCTAGTTTAATATCTATTTTGTTATATGATTGATTAAGCAAATCAAAGATACTTTCATAATCGAATTTAAAATCATCACCTATTACATACAAACTTTTCAGCATCAATATAAAGACTGTAAAATATGCGTTTATAACTCGCTTTGCTTTTGAATTTACTCTTTCAGCATTCCTTAATGAATTGAATTTTTCATCAATACTGTCGAAAAACACCATATTAGATAGGAAAAATTTTCCTATTCTATCATCTGCATCAAGTTGTTCATAAGACAGATATCTCTTACTTGAATCTTGTTTTATTTTTTCGTAATATTTTTTAGTCTTATTATACCATTCGGCTCTGCTTGTCCCATTTGAGTTTTTCCCGAATATAACCTCACTGGCGACTTTATATTCAGGAGAATCTGACTTATTATAGCAAACTAGCATATTTTCTATGGTTTTCTCATCAAAGACTTCTTTTGCTTCTTCTGTGAAATTTTCAACAGTTTGCAAAAATACCGTTCTGCTTTGAGGAAAAACAAGGGTAGAACTTGATGCATCCACTCCTAAAAGAGCTTTTCTTTCATTTGAAAATTCACCAAACATTAGTGGAGCTGCAAACCCTACGCCTTCGCACAAGCCATAAGCTTGATCGGCACCCGCTCCAAACAAGAATGTATGCATAATTCGTACCTCCTTTTCCAAAAACAAACTAGATTTAACATTACAAAATTGTGTATGAAATATTTACTTTATATTGTAACACTACTTCTAAAAAAAGTCTACAAATTTTAACATTAAAACCTTTCTTTACAACATTGCCTATATTGCAACGCTACTCCCAAAACGACGAATTGTATCAAATAGCGTAGTTTATGCCAAATCAGATACCACTATTGATACAATTTAGGTCAATAGTGGTATCGTTGTTTTATATAGCATTTAAGCCATTTAAAAGAATTAAGCGTTGCATTTGGGAATATTACCCCCTTCTGCAACGCTTTTTTAGTTTATCAACTATACTTTTATTTTATCCGAGTGCTACCATGCTGAAAACGAGCGCAAACAAAGCAACTGTTTCGCAAAGACCTACGACTGTAATATACTGTGAGAAGCCCTTTCCGGTTTCAGCCAATGCATCTGCACCTGCTGCACCTGCTTTACCCTGGAATACTGCAGAGAAAGCCATTGCAAGACCTGATGCAATACCAAGACCAATTAAGAATGCAGGGTCTGCATCTGAAGATTTCATCTGTTGCATCAAAAGAAAACCGTAAATTGTCTGTGTAAGAGGTGCACCAGCAAAAACTGTAAGAATAAACGGTGCAGCCTTATTACTCATATAGCATTTTTTCCAAGCACCAATTGATGCCTGACCGGCAATACCGATACCGATTGCAGAACCAATTGCAGCAATACCCATTGCCAAAGATGTTCCTAATAATCCGAAATTCATAATTATTCTCCTTTGTGATTTAATCTATTTGTTCATTAAATGGTTTAAATTTATGTCCACTCCAGGACATATCAAGATGCGATGAAAATTCTAATGTATTAAGTCTTATACCGTGAACGATAACGGACAAGACATTTAATATCATATTAAGTCCGTGACCAAATACTAAAAGGACAATCGCAATAATCATAAACAAGAAGTTTCCAAGCAGTGGTCCTGCCAATTCATTTACAGTGGCAGCAATAGCAGCACCTGCAAGTCCGACGGCCCAAAGTCGTATATAGGAAACTATATCCGAGAAAACATTAACTACACCAAGCAAGACAGAAACAATATTTGTAAGACTTGCAAGTATAGATTTTACAATGTTTCCTTCGTAATTTGAAAATACAAAACTTAATAGGAAGCCTAACCCTATAAGGATAAGTGCAACTGTACCCACAGGAATACCGCTTATTACAAGTGAGAAGCTGAACACTTCAGGATTTACCACAAGGCTTAATACAAGATAGTAGATTCCAAAAAGCTGTAATATCGAACCTATATCACCAAGCATTTTAAGTGATTTTATATTTCTTTTCGCACCCTTTATATGTGCTATGGTCAACTGAACAAGTGCCAACGAGAAACAGAAAATCTGTAAATTCTGTGCTGTGGTAAGCCCTACATCACCTTCTGTCCAGAATGGATGCCATATTCTGTCTTCATAAACATTTGAAATTACAGGAATTGACAAATTCTGAAGCCACTGTGGTATTTGTTCAGGAGAAAGTCCGAACCAGGTACATGTCAGCATTCCCCACAATACCGTTGACAAGCCTAAAAGTCCTATAAGCAAAAATGTTGGTGGAACTGTTTTCTTCGCAATAAGTGATTTTATTATTGGTATTGCTGCAACAACACAGATAAATAGTCCATATCCGCCATCACCGAAAATAATACCAAAGAAAATCAGAATAAATGCCAGAAACCAACCTGATATGTCATACTCGAAATATCCCGGAACTGCACCTAAAAAGTCAGTTAACGGATAAATAAGGCTTACAAACTTATTATTTTTAAGTTTAGTTGGCACATCGTCTTCTTGTGTCGGTTCTTCCACGAGAAGTCCCCAAGAATTGGCTCTTGCTGTTTCTTTTAATCTGTCAAGGTTTTCAGTTTCAATATATCCTTTGAAATGTGCAACTGAAACATTTTTGTCATCAGACAGTTGTTCATCTACCATACCGGTTGCATAAATTTCAAATTCTATTTCCTTTTCACAGGCTTTTACAGCATTTTTAAGTGCAGTTGTATAGTTCCCGTAAGAAAGAATTTTTTCGTCTATAGCTTTGATTTTTTCACTAAATTCAGCTATTTTTTGTCGCATTTCCTCAGTAGATATTTGTGGCAACTCTAACTTGTAGTTATTCAATGAAGTGACAACTTCATTTTCAAGTCCTGATTTAACCAAAAGACACTTTATTGAGTTTTTATTCTCAGCCAATCTTATGGTTTTTACACTTTCACCTAAAGCTTCATATTCTGCTTTAGGTAATTCGTAAAATGAAACATCAATGCCTTTTTCAACTAAATCTGCAACACTTGACGGGTCAAAATCGCCCCAATCTTTTAATCGTTCAAGTTCTGAATTAAGAGTAATCATTTCTGCCTGACAGTTTTTCTTTTCGTCTGTCAAAGAAGATATTTCATTTGCAATTCTCAACGCATCAGTAAGACTTAATGCTTCACTCTCAGTGTCTTTTTTGTTTCCGAGAATAAAAACTGCACTTTCAAGCAAAGAAATCTGTTCTTTGAGTTCATTAAGTCGTTCTCCCGAACCCTCAGTAATTTCAATATGAATCATTCCGAGTTTTCGAAGTGTTTTAAGTGTTTCTGTTTTTTTATCTCCCATAATTATGAGAGAAACTTTTTTCATAGGAACTATCATAATGCATAAACCTCCTCTCGGGAAGTCTCAGCATTACGTTGAGCAATTTTGCGTTTTGATATCTTTGAACGAACTACGGCACTTACCTGTTGGTCAGCCATATAAATCGATATCTTTTTAATATTCTGTTGTGTTTCAGGGATTTTTACCTTTTCAAACAAGTTGACTCTTTGACTGGTTGCAAGAAGTTCTGCATCCAAAAGTCTCACTTGTTCATCTAACACTTCTGCCTCCAAATCAAGTGACATTGCTCTTTCCATGTGATTTGCAGCAATATCAACCCATAAAGGCGTTTCGTACAAGTCATAATCTCCTCTTGAAAAGTCTGCTCCCTCATAAGTCGGAATTGCAACACCTGCAATATTTCCTTTTCCTTTACGAATATTGCTTACGGTGATTATTCCGTCAGGAAATACATCCTTTTCACTAAAAACAGCAATCCAATCTTTGAAACCTTTTTCAAACTTCTCTTTTTCTTCTCTTACTGCTTTAGCTTTTGCTTCAATTGTACGAATTTCTGCTTGAAGTTGTTGTTTTTTTAGTGTCAGAGTAGGCAAATATCTCTGGTACATTTTAAGAGCATCTTTTTGTACCTTTAACTCATTTTTTGTTAATTTGATTTTTGCCACCTTAATCCTCCTTACTTAGGCCAGAATTCATCAGTAAGGTCTGATTTTATACCGGTTTCGTCTTTTTCGAAACAATCAGCTAATATCTCCCAGCCCAAATCAAGGGATTGTTCAAGTGACAAGTTAACTGACAAGTCCATCATCTTGCTTTCGAAAAGGCTACCATATTTAAGAAGTTTTTCGTCCCATTTATTCATTGAAAAGCCCATGTTTTTCTTCTCCAATGTTTCCTTGTAAGAAGAGTAAAGACGAATCATACCATCCATAAGTGCACGGTGGTCTTTTCTTGTATCACCGTTTACGTTTTGTTTAAGACGTGAAAGAGAACCAAATGGTTCAATGCGTCCACCTTTTAAGTAATACTGTCCTTCTGTAATATAACCTGTGTTATCTGGAACTGGGTGTGTAACATCATCACCAGGCATTGTAGTTACAGCTAAAACTGTTACTGAACCTGCATCATCAAAGTCTACAGCTTTTTCATAACGGCTTGCCAATTGAGAATACAAATCTCCAGGATAACCACGATTTGAAGGAACTTGTTCTTGAGTAATGGCAATTTCTTTCATTGAGTCTGCAAAGTTTGTCATATCTGTAAGAAGAACCAAAACGTCTTTTCCTTTAAGGGCAAACTGTTCAGCAACAGCTAACGATAGATCTGGAATTTTTTGACATTCTACAGTTGGGTCTGCGGCTGTGTGCATAAACATTACAGTTTTGCTCAAAGCTCCACCATCTTCCAATGTTTTTTTGAAATACAAATAATCGTCGTATTTAAGTCCCATTCCACCAAGAACAATTACATCAACTTCAGCTTGCATAGCAATTCTTGCCAAAAGTTGGTTATAAGGTTCTCCAGAAATTGAGAAAATTGGAAGTTTTTGTGATACAACCAAAGTATTGAACATATCAATCATTGGAATACCAGTGCGAATCATACGGCGAGCCATAATACGTTTTGAAGGGTTTACAGAAGGTCCTCCAATTGTAACAAGGCTATCTGTTAAAGCAGGTCCGTTATCGCGAGGTTCAGCAGAACCATTAAAAATACGACCAAGCAAATTATCAGAAAAAGAAACTTCCATTTGATGACCTAAGAACTTAATGTGGTCACCTGTAGAAATACCTCGTCCTCCAGCAAAAACTTGAAGTGAAACTGTTTCACCGTCAATTTTGTTTACTTCTGCTAATGATTTACCGAATCTTGTTTCAATTTCTGCAAGTTCACCATAAGCAACATTATCAGCTTTTACTGTAATAACACTACCAACGATGGATTCAATTTTACTATAAATCTTATTCATTATTCACCATCCTTGAGCATATAGGAAACATCATCTCTTTGTTTTCCTGTTGCTGAAGCATAAAGAGATTCAATTTCTTTTTCTGCAGTTTTAAATTTATCACTATTCCATTCAGAATAGTTCCAGTCTATGAACTTTTGTCTCATTTGGTTAAAGAAGTTACGTGCAGAATCTTTATCGTTCAAATCAAAATCTGAACCAAGAACAGAAAGAACTTTTGCAAATGTATATTTTTGTCTTTCTACACTTACTGCAGCGTCTACATCATCAAATGAGTTTTGTTGCATATAAACAGAATCTAAGAAGTCGCTCTTAAGATATTCAATGTAATCTTCTGTTGTAGTACCGTCTTCACCAACAACTTTCATCATTTGGTTAACTTCTACACCAGAAAGATAAACTTTTCTTGCATAAACTACCCATTCTTCTGGTAAAACTGATTTATATTTTGACCAAGAAATAATTGGGTCAATTGCAGGATATTTACGAGCATCTGAACGTTCGCGGCTTAATCCGTGGAAGGCTCCAACAACTTTAAGTGTTGCTTGTGTAACTGGTTCTTCAAAGTTTCCACCAGCAGGAGAAACTGTACCACCAATTGTAACAGAACCAATGTTTCCGTCACGAAGTTTTACAATACCAGCTCTTTCATAGAAAGCTGCAATGTAAGATTCAAGATATGCAGGGAAAGCTTCTTCACCAGGAATTTCTTCTAGACGACCTGACATTTCACGAAGAGCTTGTGCCCAACGAGATGTTGAGTCTGCCAAAAGAAGAACGTGAAGTCCCATTTGTCTGTAATATTCTGCCAAAGTTACAGATGTGTAAACCGAAGCTTCGCGGCTGGCAACTGGCATTGAAGATGTATTACAAATGATAATTGTTCTTTCCATTAAAGAACGACCAGTTCTTGGGTCTTTTAATTCTGGGAATTCTTTAATTGTTTCTACAACTTCACCGGCACGTTCACCACAAGCGGCAATAATTACAATGTCTACGTCGGCATTACGGCTTGTTGTGTGTTGTAATACAGTTTTTCCAGCACCGAATGGACCTGGAATACAATATGTTCCACCTTTGGAAACTGGATAGAATGTGTCAATAAGACGAACTTGTGTAACCATTGGTTCACTTGGAGCAAGGCGTTCTGCATAACAATCTACTGCACGTTTTACAGGCCATTTAAAAGACATTGTTAATACAGATTCGTTTCCTTTTTCGTCTGCAATTACTGCCATTTGGTCTTCAATTGTGTATGAACCAGCTGGAGTCACTTTTTTTACAGTGTACATTCCAAGTTTATCAAATGGAACAAGAATTTTATGTGTAAATGGACCTTCTGGCACCGAACCAATCACATCACCAGCAAGAACTTTGTCTCCTTCTTTTACTAAAGGAGTCCAATCCCATTTTTTATCTTTTGGAAGAGCGTCAACATAAACACCTCTTTCAAGGAAGAAGCCAGCTTTTTCTGCAACTAAAGGAAGTGGGTTTTGTAGTCCGTCAAAAGTTTGGCCTAAAAGACCTGGTCCTAATTCTGCACAAAGCAAATCACCAGCAAGTTCAACAACATCGCCAGTTTTAATACCTTGAGTCATTTCAAAAATCTGCATTTGGGCATTATTGCCACGAATACGGATAATTTCACCTCTTAATTTTTTACCATCAACATTTACATAGCCTACTTCATTCATAGAAACATTACCATCAAATTCAATAGTAACCATGTTTCCATTAATTCCGACTACTTTTGCTTTTGTATCAGTCATGATTTATTTTACCTCAACTGTTAATTCTTAATTATTTTCAAGAATTTTATCATAAATGATATGATAAGATGATTTTCCATTTTCAACTTCAAACTTTTTCATACGTTCAACTAATAAAAGTTTCATTCCGTATGCGTAAATTGCATCAATTGAAAAAGCATCTAAAGGTCTCATATCTTCCAACAATCTTAATCTATATTCATAAAGAAATTGTTCTGCACTTAAAGGACTGTTCATTCCAACTGCTGTTCTTGCGGCTGTAACAATATCTTGTGTACAACCAGCTGGTAAAGAAATTGAATCCTTTTTTAATTTTTGACTTCGAATTTGTGCCAATGCAAAACGCAAATTTCTTTCTTTTTCGTACCAAACATCTAAAAATGCAGATTTAGTAGAAGGCAATTCTTTAGAAGGAACTAAAGAAAGATTCTCTAAAATTTTAATTTCATCTTCTTTTAAAAATCTACTAGCCAATTCTTTAAATTGTTCAGAAGTAATTGGTAAATTAGATTTACTTTCTGTAGTAGAGATGTTTGGAAGTTGGGAAACTAAATAATAGTAAGCCACTAATTTGCATCCTTTGCAGCAATTTGAATTAAACCTGCAACTTTTGGATTAAGATATGCACTGAACATTTGAGCTAAACTTTCTGCAGAATAGTCATAGAATGCAGCACCATTTTTTACACCAATTCTAAAACCAGAAGATAAAGTTTTATCAACTTTAATTTCCATTCCTTTTGAAATTTCTGCTTTTAATTCTGAAGTAAATGATTTTTCCAAATCTTTTAAATCCTTTTCGCTTAATAAAACAGAAAGTTCAGAAGCATCTGTATTTTTTGCCCAATTTTTAATTAATTCTGGAATTAATTTTGTTAAAACATCTTTAGATAATACATTTTCTGTTTGTGTCTGAATTAATCCATCTAATTCATTAATAATTCCATCTTTAAAAGACAACAACATATTTCTTCCGGCTTGAACAATTGCTTCTTCACTAGCCTTTTCAACACGTTGAATTTCTGCTTTGGCATTTTTAAGGATTTCTTCTGCTTTTGCATTAGCATCTGCAATAATTTGTTCTGCTTTTTTTTCTGCAGCATCAATTGTTGCTTTTGCATCTTCTTCAGCCTTTGAAATACCTTCTTTTTTGATTTTATCAATCAGTTCCTGTAATTGAATATCCATTACATTACCTCGTTAGTATATTTTCACTTTTATATATCTTTATAATTCTAACTCTGTTTCTTTGTATTTTCAATTAAAAATTAAAAGAATAAATTGTTTTTGCTTTCATTGTTTTTCCAGGTTCAAGTACACAACTTGGGAATTCAGAAATATTTGGTGTATCTGGGAAACATTGTGTTTCTAAACAAACAGCTCCATGTTTTCTATATTTAACACCATTTTTTCCAATTACGCCATGTAATCCATTACCAGTGTACAATTGACATCCTTCCATATTTGTAAACACTTGCATTTCAACATCATTTTCAAGTTCTTTTAATTTACAAAATTCAACTAAATCAGAATCTTCTAAAGGACATCCACAATTTTTATCTTCTAGATTATATTTTTCTGTTACATAACAGTGATCGTATCCACCAATTTTGATTTTTTTAATATCTTTTCCCAAGGATTTTTCTGTTGTAAAATCAAAAGGTGTATTTTCTACATTAATGAATTTTCCAGTTGGAATTAAACCTTTTCTAACTTCAAGAATATACTTTGAATTCATCTTTAAAGTGTGGTTTAAGATTTTTCCATTTCCTGCCAAATTAAAATAAGCATGATTTGTAATATTAATAGGAGTTGCTTTATCTGTTTTTGCTGTGTAATAACATGTAAGATTATTGTTATTGTCCAAAAGATAGTAAACTTCAAGCTTTACGTTACCTGGCATTCCTTGTTCACCATCTGGAGATAATCTTGTAAATTTAACGCCCACATAATTTTCTTCTTTTACAAGGCTTCCCTTCCAAACTTTTTTATGATAGCCATCAAATCCACCGTGAAGTGTATTTTCTTTATCATTTTTGTCTAATTTGTATTTTTTTCCATCAATTGTAAAACTTGCATTTCCAATTCTGTTTGCAAAACGTCCTACTATACATCCAAAAAAACTTGTTGAAGTAACATAACCATCCAAAGTTGAATGTCCATACAAAACATCAATTGTCTTCCCATTTTTCTTTTCTAAGACAATACTTGTTAATGTTGCACCTAGCTCTGTACAAGAAACTGACATTTTTCCATTTGAAATTGTAAATAAATTAACCTCTGTTCCATCACAGAGTACACCAAATAATTGTTTTTTAGTTTTCATTTGTAACCTCATAAATTAAATCATATCTATAATTAATTGAACTTCTGTTACAGAACAAGAAAGTTCTGATGCAATTTGTTCAACGGTATATCCTTGATTATATAACATTTCTACTTTTTGATTTAAATTGCTAACTTTTTTATTAGATTTTGGCTCAATTTGTTGGGAAAACAAATCTGGTTGTTCATTACGATTTTCAACTGATTTTATATTAGGTTTGTGAAGTGGTCTTGTATAAACATCATTTTTTGTTGTATAAACATCCCTTGAATTTGAAAAAAAATCATTTTGAACATTATTTTGTACATTTACATTTTGATTATTCAAAGAATTATTATAATTTGCATTATTTTTTTGAGTATACTGTATATTTTTGTTAACACCTTGTCTATCAATCTCAGCTAACATATCTCTTAAAAGGTTTGTTGCTTGTTGAAACTCCTGCATTTTTTCTTCTGATTCTTTAAGAAGAGTTCGCATTTGTCTTTGACAATGATTTATTAAATCTATATCACGTTGGGCGTTTTGATTTACATCACCAACAATTTGATTAATTTTTTGTTTAGTTTTTTCAACAATATCATCTGTAGTGAATAAAGATTTAAATTTAAATAAAAAAACAAATAAGAGACATATATTTATTAAACTAAGAGTGATTGCAATATAATTCATAAATTACCTCATTATATCTATTATTGAGCCGACTTTTTTATCTTGGTAATTTGAAATTGCATTTATTTGTGCTTCTTCATTCTGATTTTCTAAGTCATCAGAATCATCTTTTTGACTAGAAAAGTTTGCTCCTGAACTGTTAGCACCACCTTTTCCGTCCGAAGAAATTTTAGGAGATAATGATTGAGTATTTGAAGTATTTTGTATTTTTTGACTATTCTCAAGATTTTTTTGAATATTTGATTGTTGTTGCATAGCTTCTGACAGTTGGGCTTGTTGTTGAGCGCCTGCATTTTTTGCAACATTATTCAATTGAGAATACATTGTTTGCATATCAATTGGTTGTATAGCCATCTGGATCCTCAATTATTGCAGAAGGAGGCTCATAAGCCCCTCGTTTACTAAAACTCTTATCATAATAGAATGTAACACCCTTTACATCCATTTTAACTTCATCTAAAACATCACGAACGTAAACTTTTACGCCTGCATAAACAATATTTTCAACTTTTACTTTTCCAACTGCTTTTAGTTCTCTTAAGTGAGCTTGAATAGTTTCAATTTCAGCTGTCATTTCGTCAAGTTCATTTGAAATTTCATTCATTCTTTGTTTTAATTGAGAAAGTTTTTCTTCTTTATCTAGAGGCAATTTTTTTCTTAATTTTTTCTGTTGTTCAAGTGTTTGAACGTCTAATTCAATATTATCATATTCTTTTGTATGATCAGACTGTTTTTTCTGAAGTTCAATTAACCTATTTTTTGCACGAGGGTCAATACCAACTTCAAGGATTGTTTCTGTACCACCACCAGGAGAACCAATTTTTTTAGCACAAATTTCTTCTGTTGCTAGTAAATGGCCTCCAATAATCTGAGCTTTTTTACCACGAACAATAATATTCTTCATGGCAGTAATATTTGAGTTTACAATTGAGTCTGAAACAATAACATTTTCTTCAACTTCTACAGTTGTATCATTAATAAATTTTGCCCAAAGAGATTTACCAGCTTTAATGTGACCTTCACCTTTTCCAAATACACCTTGAGCTAATACAATATTACCAGTTGCTTCAAGATAAGATTTATCTACAATTCCGTTTACTTCAATATTTGTAGCTTCAACTTTATATCCTTCTTCAACCGCACCTTTAATAATAACTGTACCAACAAATTTTACATCACCAGTTTTAACGTTTACAGCATCAAGATATTTTACTGGTTCAACAGCAATTTTACCGTTGATTAGCATTACTTCACCGTCAATCTCTGCAACCACAGTAACGCCGTCTTTATCAAATTTTACATTGGCACCTAACTGAATTTGAATATCTTTTCCGTTTTTAGCTTCAAGGTAACGACCAAATAAAGTTTTTCCACCTTTGCCACGTTCTGCAGGAATTTTTGTTGCCAATGGTTGCCCGGCAATTACGTTTTGAATTTGATTTAATTCTTTGTAGTTAATGTTTCCAGAATCAGAAATTTTTGCTTTTAATTTCTTAGGATCTGTTTCAAAATTGTATGAAAGATAAGCATCTTTTCCATCAACTGGGTGAATTGCTTCTGCAACTTGGAATGGAACATCATAAACAGGATTATCAACAAATTCTAAAATTTTATCTTCTTGAATACATTGTTCAACAATACCTTGTTGCAACATACTGCGTTTGATTGAATCAAATGAAGCATCAGCCCCACTCATTCCAGGAGCAGAAACAACAATGTAGCCTTTCATTTCATCTTTTGTTACATCTACACCAACAAGAGCATCAACACCTTGTATATGCTTATATTGACCAATAACTGTATATTCGTTGTTTGTTCCTTGTTTTACAAGTTTTTTAATAAGTGATTCATCAAAATCAATTGTATCTTGACGTTTTACATCTTCAATTACTTCTTTTAAATCTACAGGTGTACCATCTCCCAAAGGCAAAATAACTTTAAGTAAAATGTCAGTATTAAAGCGGCGTACATAGTAAAGTCCATCTTGATTTTTAATTGCAGCCGATTCTGCTTCGTCGTCATCAATAATAAGTCCATCAGAAGCTTTTTTAACAACTGTTTTGATTGTATTTGGATCTTGATAAATTTTTAAATGCCATGGCTTTTTTCCAATACTTAAAAAACCATCACTTCCACGTTCAACAACTTCGTATTGAAGATTAGAAATTTTTGTGTCTAATTGTACGGCAGCATCAGATAAAGCTTCGTCAATGGTATCTGCGCGAACGTCTACCATATGAAGTTCTTTATCAATCATGAAACGTTCCTTCATATCAGATCGAATTTTATCTAATGTAACCATAATTTGTTAAATTATCCCTCTTCTTAAATTAGTTAATTTTGCACGCAAACGTAAATTAGCTTTTGTGTGTAATTGTGAAATTCTTGATTCACTTACTTCTAAAACTTCACCAATTTCTTTAAAAGTTAAATCTTCGTGATAATACAAAACAATTACCATTTTTTCTTTTTCTGGTAATTCGCTAATTGCTTCTGCAATTACTTTCTTAATTTCTTCCCTTTCTGCAATTACATCTGGATTTAAACTTGCTGGAGATTCAATATTGTTACCAATTGACATATTATCATTGTCATCACCAGCAAACCAAACATCATTAAGAGAAAGAACACTTGTACCAGAAACTTTCATTACTGTTTTGTGATATTCTTCTTCGCTTAAATTCAAAGATTTAGCAATTTCAGAATCAGAAGCAGGACGACCTAATCTTGACTCCAAAGAAACAATTGCATCTTCAATTTCTCTTGATTTTTGTCTAACAGAACGAGGAACCCAGTCAATTTGTCTTAATTCATCAAAAATTGCACCTCTAATACGAGTAACGGCATAAGTTTTAAACTTAACATTTTTTGATGTATCATATTTATTAATTGCATCTAATAAACCAAATTGACCAAAACCTACTAAATCATCAAATTCAACGCTACTAGGCATTCCTGTTGCAACTTTACCTGCAACATACTTTACAAGAGGCATATATTGTCTAATAAACTTATCTCTTAAAGCTGGAGATTTTGTCTTTTTGAACTCTTCCCAAAGTTCATCTTCTTCTTTTTCGTCATTTATTGGCATATATCTCACCTTTTATTAACTTGATTCCTCTGATAAAACCGAACTAATTGCTTTTGCAATTAAACCAGTATCTTGTATTTCTCCAACTAAACTGTCAGATTTTTTTTTGGAAGATACCGACAAAGAAGCTCCAAAAACTTCATTATCGCCATCCCCTGAATCATTACTAAAATCATTATTTTCTGACGCACTTTCAAAATAGGACATATCTGGAAGCACATCAATTGTTCCTGCATTTCCTTCACTATCAACAACATTTTGTTGATTAATTCCTTCACCAAGTGCAGCCTTATTTTGTTCAGAAATAATATCTCTTGGATTTCCAGCCTCTTTTTCTGACATATTTGTTACAGTTTCAAAATTTCTAAGAGGAACAAATCCAGCATTATTCTCTGATAATTTTTCAGAATTAACATCCGTTGAATTTAACATAAATGTGTTATTTCCAACATTAAAATTATTGTCACTTTGTGTAGGAGAAAGTTCTTCATCCTGAATAACTAAATCTACAATTTTTCCTTTTGTATTATTTTCATGAGTTGAAGAAGTTGGAACATCTGAAGCTAAATCACTAGAAACATCTTCATACAAAAACTTAGAAAAAACAAAAGTAACAAGAAATCCTAAAACCGAAAAAATTAATGTAAAAATTAAAGCTTTAAGAAAAATGCTTATAAAATTTGAATGGGAAAATAAACCAAATACGAACGAAATTAAAAAACCTAAGATTGCAAAAGTAGAAATTGCTTTAACTTTTCGCACTTTTTATCCTCCCATAAAAATTACATATATATTTTACTATATAATGTTAAAAAACTCCAATATAATTTTAATTATTAAGTAAAATTTAATAATATATTATTTCTTTTTGCCTAAAAACTTCTTCAAAAAGTTTGCAACTCCATCATTATATTCAGGTTCTGTTTTTTCAATTCTACCTACAATATGTTTTAAACAAACCGAAGGTTTTGAAGTTGGGTTAACAACTATAAACGGCTTTTGTCTAATTACAGCTGCCTGAACTATTGGATCCTCAAATACACATCCAAGATATTCAACTTTGTAATTTAAAAATTGGCCAACAATGTTAATAATGCGTTCAGAAATTCTTTTTCCTTCTTCCACAGAATGAACTCTATTTACAACTAATTTCAAATTTACAATGCGATCAACGATTTCTGTTGTAATAATTTTAATAATTCCATAAGCATCGGTGATTGCAGTTGGTTCTGGAGTTGTTAAAACATATACTTCATCAGCAGCTGCAACAAATTGCAAAACGTTATTAGCAATACCAGCACCTGTATCAATAATAATGATATCTGCATTTCCCAAGGAACTAAATTGTTTGGCAAAATATTCAAGTTCTTCTACACTTAGGTTTGCAATTTTAGAAAAACCGTTTGCACCTGCAATAAACTTAATTCCAAATTCAGTATCATTAATGATTTCCTTCATTGTTTTCTTTTTATTGATTACATGCATCAAATTGTATTGTGGAACAATATTTAACAAAACGTTAACATTTGCCATTCCCAAATCGCCATCAATTAAGATAACTTTTTTTCCTAATTGAGCATAAGCAATGGCCATATTTACGGCAAAATTACTTTTTCCAACACCACCTTTACCGCTAGTAATTGCAATAATTCTAGTTTTATGGTCATTTTTTGATGAATGACTTGCTGAAACATTTTCATCTTTCATTAATTCTTTTAATTCATTTAATTGTTCTTCCATAATTTATTTTTCTCCAAATTTATCTTCCAAGTGTATTCTATCAATATTAAATCCATTTAATCTTTTGATAATATCTATAACATCGGCCTTGCGAATATCTTTTGGTATTCCCTGACCGTCTGTAATATAAGAAATACTTTTATGTTTTTCCCATAAAACACTAATTATGTTACCAAATTGTTTAGTTTCATCTGCCTTTGTAATAATTACAGATTCATAAGCAAATGGTTCATAATTTCTAAAAATGTTTACTAAATCTGATGTTTTTGTAGTTGCACTTACAGAAAGATAAACATCAGGATTCATATCAACATCAAGGATTTTTTTCATATCTGCAATATGCAAAGAATCGTTTGGACTATAGCCACTTGTATCAATAAACATATAATCTACATGAGATTTATTATTATCATACAACTCCTGAACATCTTCTGCACATTCAGCTTTTTTAATTTCTTCGCCAAGAATTTCTCCAACTCGTTTTAATTGTTCCAAAGCACCTGCTTTCATAATATCAATAGTAACAATACACAATGCTGGACGTGGTTTATTATTCTTTTTTGCGTCAATAATTGTATTTGAAGCCAATTTTTCAATTGTAGTTGTTTTTCCAACTCCTGTTGGTCCCACAATTATAATAACATGGGGCGGTCTAAAAAACTTGGGTTGCTTAATTTCAATGGATTCTGCAATCCAATCTACAACATATCTTTCAACTAAAGCAAAATCATCAAGTTGTTCAACAACAAAAGTCGATCTGATTTTTTCTTCAATCATTTTTATATAAGAAAATGAAAATTCATTTTGTTGTAAAATTTCTTGAATTTTGGAAATTGTTTCATGCTGTTCAGAAACGGCATGAGAATAATTTTTTAGTTCATTTGTAAGTTGAACTTTAAAATCTTCAAGAGTTTTATTAATTTCTTTCATTTGAGAAGTTACAATTGTTGCATTGTTTGCTTGTAAAATTGCTTGTCTATTTTTTTCTAATTCATCATCTTCAGATTTATTATGAATAAAATAATTATCTGGATTATAAGAATTTCTATGAGTTACAGTATAATTAACAACTTTTATTGGTCTTTTACAAAGGTTAAACAAACCGTATGTTTCAAAATCAGTGCGAATATTAACAATTTTATAATCAGTTCCATATTCATTAAACAACTGATCTTTACATTCTTGAAGAGTCTTTCCTTTTATTGTAAAAAATCTTTCATCTTCACTCATTTATATTAAACCTCATCTTCTGATAATTCACTAATAATTTCAACACCAATTGAATTTCCTGCTGAATAAACTTCCATTTCTGAAAGGACAACAACACCAGGCATTTCCCGTTCTAGGGACTGGTGAACTAACTGTCTTACTTGTGAAACACAAATAATTATTGGAAGCATTCCCATTTGTTGCACATTTTGCATACATTTATCTACTGCACTAAGCCATTTTCTTCGATCAACAGGATCTAAAGCAACATAAGGTTCCGAACCATCTGGCGGATAAACGGCGTGATTAGCAATTAATTCAGACAATTCTTGAGAAAGCCTAATTACTCTAAGTTTCTTTTCATTTGGATCTACATATTGCATACAAATCTGTAATCCAAGTGCTTCACGAACTTTTGCAGTTAAATCCCAAACATTTTGAGAAACATTTGCATAATTTGCCAAGGTTTCAAGAATTTTTGTATAGTTTCTAATTGAAACTTTTTCGGCAAGAAGATTTTTAAGAACTTTTTCAATAGTTCCGTAAGAAACTTTTGCAGTTTCTAAAACTTCATTTACCAAAACAGGATATTTTTCTTTTACTTTATCAATAATCACAGAAACAGACTGTCTATCAAGCATTTTAGCGGCATTAGCTTTAATAATTTCTGTGATGTGTGTAGCAATTACTGTTGGAGCATCAGCTACAATGTAACCAGCTTCTTCGGCTTCTGCACGTTGAGATTCAGGGAGCCAAATTGCACTCATTCCAAAAGCTGGATCTTTTGTTACCTCACCTTGCAATGGATTTACTACAGTTCCTGTATCCATACACATTACATACCCAACTTTAATATTTGCATGCCCAGCTTCAATACCTTCAATTTTAAAACTGTAATCATTTGGATCTAATGTCATATCATCACGAATGCGAATTTGAGGAATATCAAATCCCATATCAAGACGAGACTGGTTTCTAATTCTTGTAATACGTTCCAAAAGTTCAGCACCTTTTTCTTTTTGAACTAAAGGAATTAACGCATAACCAATTTCCAAAGACAAAGGATCCAACATAATGATTTTTTCATCATCTTCAGATTTTTTAACTTCTTTTGGTTTATTTTTTTCACTCTGAATTAAAGCAAGTTCTTTTTCTTTTTGTTTTGAAAGTTTTAATCCAATAAATACAAAAAGAGCACCTAATGGAATTAAAAGGAATTGAGTTCCTGTTCTTAAAACTAATCCTGAAACAGCAAGAACAGCTCCAACAATAACATAAATATATCCAGATCTTGTAAAATCTGATTTTAGTTGTTCGTCAAATGTTTCATCAGATTTAGTTCCAGTAACTAATAAACCTGTGGCAAAAGAAATGATTAATGATGGCAATTGTGAAATTAATCCATCACCAATTGTTAAAATTGAATAAACTTGAAGAGCATCAGAAAAACTCATATTATTGTAAACCATTCCCATAATAAATCCACCAATAAGGTTTACAACAGTTACAACAATACCAAATTTTACGTTTCCAGAAACGAATTTT
>JAZNWU010000036.1:0-32434 GCA_045593555.1 Candidatus Fimenecus sp.
CTGCGAAGCAGACTGATGAGGTGTAGGTTGCTTCAGCAATCGTTAATAATCATAATAAAACTACTTTTCCACCTCATCCGTCACCTGCGGTGACACCTTCCCCTCAAGGGGAAGGCAATATCCCGACAAATTATAATTTGTATGTGAAAAGGCAGGCATGGAAGCCTGCCACTACGCATTTTGCACTTTGCGTTTTGCATTTTGCACTTATTTTTTCATCTGGTCTAATGTTTTGTGGAAAGATGGGAGGAATTCTTCGGCGAAGATTTTAACTTCTTCCAGTTCACTTTTTTCAATGGACTTCAAAAGTCTTTCTTCGGCTTCACAGAATTCGCTGCTGCCTGCTTTTCTTTCCTCAACACATTTGAGATAACCGCTTATTTTATCTGCTGCCTTGACTAATTTCCATAGTTCTTTATCTTCGTTTTTCTTCTTAAAAAGAGGTTCGTAAGATGGAAGTAAGTCTTCAGGGAGCATCCCGAGGAGTTGCTTTGATGCATTCTTTTCAACTGCCTTGTATGCCTCTTTTGTTTCTTTGCTGTAATATTTGACAGGAGTCGGCAAGTCGCCCGTGATAATTTCAGGTGTGTCGTGATAAAGCCCTAAAAGAGATGCTCTTTCACAGTTGTATTCCTTGCCTAAACGATGATTTCCGATTGCTGCAAGTGCATAACAAAGCTGTGCCACTTCAGCAGAATGTTCACTCAAAGTTTCATATCTTGTATTTCGCATCAATGCCCAACGATTTATGTATTTGGTGCGGGATGTGAAAGCAAAAAAGTCATTTTTACCCATCAGATGTCCTCTTCTCTGAAACTAACTTTCAATTCATCACGGCTAAGCTTGATTTTTGTATATTTAACACCTGCAGCATCAAACATTCTGCGTGAAACACGATTGCCCACTGTGTCTTTGTATTTGTCAGAAATATAAACAACTTCTTTGATACCACTCTGGATAATTGCTTTTGCACATTCGTTACATGGGAAAAGTGCAACATAAATCTTGCATCCGTTCAGGTTTCTGCCACCATTGTTAAGAATTGCATTGAGTTCAGCGTGACAAACATAAGGATATTTTGTGTCGAATTCGTCACCACTTCTGTCCCAAGGAAATTCGTCGTCATTACAACCGTGTGGGAAACCGTTGTAACCTACTGACATAATTTTGTTGTTATCGTCAACAATACAAGCACCAACTTGTGTGTTCGGGTCTTTACTTCTGTATGAAGAAAGCAAAGCAATACCCATAAAATATTCATCCCAGCTGATATAATCTTCTCTTTTAGCCATTTTTATTCACCCTTAATCCTTTTCCAATATTCTTTTGCTGCTTGTTCGGTTTTGTTGTCACCGAACTCGTAGTATTTTTTGTTTTTTATAGCATCCGGCAGATACTGTTGCTGTACCCAATGGTTAGGATACATATGAGGATAGAGATAATTCTGTCCTTTAACCTCGGCATCTTCACCGTCAAAATGCTTATTCTGTAACTGCCTTGGAATTTTACCGTAATTGCCTTTTCGCACATCATCAAGTGCTGCAAAAATTCCGTCGTGACCTGTAACTGATTTCGGACTTGTTGCAACTAAAACAACTGCATCACCAAGTGGAATAGCAGCTTCAGGAAGTCCTACCTGCATTGCAATATCACAAGCAGCCTTTACAATAGGCAAAATTTGTGGATAGGCAAGTCCCACATCTTCACTGGCACAAACCAGAAGTCTGCGGATTGCAGAAATCATATCTCCTGCTTCAAGAAGTCTTGCTAAATAATGAAGTGCAGCATCAGGGTCACTGCCACGCATACTCTTCTGATATGCAGAGAGAATGTCGTAATGCTCATCACCGAATTTGTCATATCGGAATGTGTTTTTCATTGTAAGGCTACCTGCATTTTCAAGTGTGATAACTCTCTTGTTATCGGTAACACTTGCAGAAAGGACACAAAGTTCTACAAAATTCAAGGACTTTCGCACATCACCACCACAGGCAGTTGCGATATGCTCACAAACACCGTCTTCAATTTCTAATTTTATACCGGTTTCATTTTCAAGAAATTCAAAACCTCGTCTGATGTTAGGGATAACATCTTCAGGTGTAACTGACTTGAATTCAAAAACAGTACAACGGGAAAGCACAGCAGAGTAAATGTAGAAATACGGATTTTCGGTAGTTGATGCAATAAGTGTAATCTGACCACTTTCAATGTATTCAAGCAAACTCTGTTGCTGTTTTTTATTGAAATACTGAATTTCGTCAAGGTAGAGTAAAATGCCGTTTGGTGCAGCAAATGTGTCAAGTTCACTGACAATTGCCTTAATGTCGGCTGTGCTTGCATTTGTACCATTGATATGGTGCAATTTGCGATTTGTGTTTTTCGCAATAATTCGTGCAAGAGTTGTCTTGCCTGTACCTGACGGACCGTAAAATATTAAATTCGGAAGATAGCCTGACTCAACAATGTTTCGTAAAGGCATATTTTCACCTAAAAGGTGACGCTGTCCGACCATATCGTCAATGGTCTGTGGACGAAGTCTGTCTGCTAAAGGTGTTGACATATTCTCACTTCACTATATCTAAAATTTTTTCTGCTGTATCAACTATATATTCGGCATTATATTCCTTGAAATCTTCAAGTGTGCCGAAGCCATAAGTAACTGCAAGGCAAGGGATTCCAACCTGATGTGCACCCTCAATGTCGAATTTTGTATCGCCGACCATAAGAGTATTTTCAAGGCTTGCACCGATGTTTTTCATAGCATTTTGGATAACCGTTGCTTTGCTTTCGCTTGTGTTGTCAAACTCTGTACCACCAAGAAAATCAAAATACTTTTTAATATCAAGATTTTCACAAATCTGGTCAACAAAGTGTAAAGGCTTTGAGGATGCTGTTGCAAGAATATAGCCTTGTTCTTTAAGCACTTTTAAGGTTTCGGAAATACCATCATAAAGACAACTTTCAAGATAGCCGATTTTACGGTATCTTTCACGATACTTGTCGGTCATTTCCCAAGCGTGCTTGTCATCGAAACCACAAAATACAGTAAAGCTGTGATAAAGTGGTGGGCCGATAAATTTTTTTAGCAAATCTGCTGACGGAGTTCCGTGACCGTAGCTTTCAAAAGCATAGGTAAGGCTTTTGAAAATTCCTTCTGATGAGTCGGTGAGTGTTCCGTCGAAATCGAATAAAATATATTTGTACTTACTCATTGATAATTATTTCATACTCCTTGTGCCATGCTTCGTTAATTTCCAAAGAATTAGTCCATTCTCTTTCTGTAATATCACCGTCGAAATCTGCTCCGTCACATCTTCCGTACCAAGGTTCAATGCATACGAATGGTGCATTTTTCTTTGTAGGTGACCAGATGCCGAAAAGTGGTGCATCAAATTTAACTGTCAGGTAATTTTTACCATTGTCGATAAGTGAAACTTCAGTTACATTGCTGTTTTCTATGATAAGTGCATCTTTGTCAAAAATACTGTCGTGAAGAACAAAGCTGCTTTCAACATCATATTTCGCAGGAGTATAAAGTCCGTCGGAGTTGACAAGGCTATATTTAAGATTTTCACCATTCATTGAAAGAACAGTTTTGCTTTTTTCACAGTAAAAAGCAGGATGAGCACCGATTGAGAAATAAATTGTTTTGTCGTCTGTGTTCTTAACATCCCAACCAACGATTATTTTGTTATCTTTAAGCTCAAATGAACAGATAAGACGGAAATTGAATGGATAAATTTCAAGAGTAGTTTCGTTGCTTGTCATTTCAAAAACAAGATTATTTTCTGTTTGTTCAATAAGAGAAAATTCACTATCTCTTGCAAAACCGTGCTGACCGAGTGAATACTCTTTTCCGTTATATGTGGTTTTACCGTTCTTGTATTTTCCTACAACAGGGAAAAGCACAGGACTTTTTCTGCCCCAAAAGTCTGGGTTGCCTTGCCAAAGCATCTCTTTATTTTCATTTTTATTAAAAATTGAAGAAAGCTCCGCACCGTGAGTATCAACGGATATTTTTAAAAAATCGTTTTCCAAATTGTAAATCATAATAAGTACTCCTACAAAATATATCGTGTTAATTATACATTATTTTTTTATAATAGTCAACCAATTCAAGAACATTTGTTCGTTTATTTTTTTAAAAAATATAATAAAAAATTGCAAAATACTCTTTTAATTTCTGATTATTTGTGTTATACTATTAAAGGCTTTTGAGCACATTCTTGAAATTGTGTTTTTACAGCCGATTTTACAGTTTTTTTCACTATATATTGTGTTAATTGATTTTTAGATTGTTTTCTTGTAATATATTTGGTTTTTTGGGAGGGAAGAGTCCTTGGAAAAAATCATAATAAACGGCGGAAAAAGATTGTCCGGTGAAGTGGAAATAAGTGGTGCAAAGAACGCTGTTGTAGCGATAATTCCGGCGACCATTCTCGCAGAAGGTGTTTGCAGAATTGAGAATATTCCCAATATCAGTGACGTTTCTGCAATGATTAAAATATTACGCCATCTTGGCGCTGAAATAAAAATGATAAATAAAAGTACAATTGAGATTGATACATCTCATATCCGTTCAAATATCGTTGAACACGATTTGTCAAAGCTTATGCGTGCTTCATACTACTTTATCGGTGTGCTTTTAGGTCGTTTTAATCACGCAAAGGTTGCAATGCCTGGTGGATGTCAGTTTGGTGTTCGTCCTATTGACCAGCATATCAAAGGCTTCGAGGCTATAGGCGCTTCTGTATCAATGGAAGAAAATGCAATGGTTGATGTTAAGGCAGAAAATCTTCTGGGTGCATCAGTTTACTTTGATGTTGTTTCAGTTGGTGCTACTATTAATCTTATGTTGGCTGCAGTTAAGGCAAAGGGTCTTACAGTTATTGAAAACGCTGCAAAAGAGCCTCATATTGTTGACCTTGCAAACTTTTTGAACTCTATGGGTGCTGATGTCCGTGGTGCAGGTACTGATGTTATCAAAATTCGTGGTGTGGACAAGCTTCACGGTTGCGAATATGCAATAATTCCTGACCAGATTGAGGCAGGAACATATATGGTTGCAGCTGCTGCAACTCAGGGTGATGTACTTATTAAGAATGTTATTCCGAAGCACCTTGAGTCAATTACTGCAAAGTTAATTGAATGTGGTGTGATTGTTGAAGAATATGACGATTCTGTTCGTATTTTCTCTGATTGCAGACCTAATCATTGTAGCGTAAAGACTATGCCACATCCGGGTTTCCCAACTGATATGCAACCTCAGTTCTCTGTTCTTCTTTCAATTGCAAGAGGTAACAGTATGGTTTCTGAAAGTGTCTGGGATAATCGTTTCCGTTATATCGAACAGCTTATGAGAATGGGTGCAAAGGTTACTGTTGACGGTAAGTCTGCATTTATCGAGGGTGTTGACGGACTTAAAGGAGCTCCTGTTGTGGCTAATGACCTTCGTGCAGGTGCTGCAATGGTTATTGCAGGTCTTGTGGCAAGTGGCACAACCGAAATTGAAGAAATTCACCATATTCAGCGTGGATATGATAACATAATCGAAAAATTACGTAGCTTGGGTGCGGATATCGAATTGAGAAACAGTCCTGATGACGAAAAAACCGTATTAAGCGTAGGCTAATCAAAAAATTTAAGGACGGTTTAATTACCGTCCTTTTTTGATATAAATTAATTGTTTAATGTCAAATAAAATTTGTAGGTCATTCTGAGGAACAAAGTGACGAAGAATCTATGTTGGTTGTAATGTTGTTTTTGTGGAGATTCTTCGCTTGCGCTCAGAATGACATATGCAGGCTTGGAAGCCTGCCACTACGCGGTCGCTTACGCTCAGAATGACATATATAAACAATAATTAGGAGAAATAAAAATGGCGAAATTTTGTCCCTTGTTTTCATCTTCAACAGGGAATTCAATATATATCGGTGGCGGTGACGACTCAATTCTCATTGATGTGGGTATGAGTGCAAAGCAGACGGAAACTGCTTTGTGGAATATCGGTGTTGATGCAGATTCAATCCGTAATATTTTCATTACTCACGAACATTCCGACCACACAAAAGGTATTAAAGTCTTTACAAAAAAGCATAAGTCACGACTCATTATGACTCATGGTACATACGAGGCTCTTGTGAAAACAGATGCACTCGACAATGCAAATGAATGTTCAATAATCACTCCTGATGGTGTGGATGTAGGATGTATGCTCATAAAGTCATTTTCAACATCACACGATGCAAAAGAGCCTTGTGGATATACAGTTGAACTTTCAAACGGAAGAAAAATTGCTGTGGCAACTGACCTTGGCATTATGACGGATACAGTTTTTGATGCTATTAAAGGTGCTGACCTTGTGATGCTTGAGTCAAATCACGATGTCAATATGCTTCAATGTGGTGGCTATCCATATATTTTAAAGAGAAGAATTTTAGGTGTGAAAGGTCATCTTTCAAATGATGATTGTGCAAAGACTCTTGCAAAACTCATTAAAACAGGGACAACAAGATTCTTTTTAGGTCACTTAAGCCGTGAAAACAATATTCCACAACTTGCTTACCAGACAAGCGTATGTGCTTTGTCTTTGGAAGGTGCACAGGAAGATGATGACTATTTTATCAGGGTTGCAAAACCCGTCTGGGATGAAAAGGCGATGATATTATGATGAATGTTCAGCTTATAGTTCTGGGTAAACTAAAAGAAAAATATATGAAGGACTTCGCTTCTGAATATGAAAAAAGACTTTCTGCATATTGTAAATTGACGGTTACGGAATTAGAACCCGTAAAGCTTGCCGATAATCCGTCACAAAGTGAAATTGACAATGCTCTCATGAAAGAAACAAAAATGATAAAGGATAAAATTCCGAAAAATTCATTTGTATTTTCAATGTGCATTGAAGGTAAACAGATGTCATCGGAAGAACTTTCACAAAAACTTGAGGATATTGCTGTTTCGGGAAAAAACAGCGTTGTGTTTATAATCGGAAGTTCATTCGGACTTTCAAATGAAATAAAACAGATGTCAGATTTCAAATTTTCAATGTCAAAAATGACTTTTCCACATAAATTGGCAAGAATTATGTTGACAGAACAGATTTACCGTGGCTTTTCCATAAGCAACAACGGTAAATACCATAAATAATTTAAAGAAAAAACAAAAATTGTTATTAATTTGTTAAAAATTGTAGTTTAATATTTATACAATGGAAATTATACACAGAGGAGGTTGCTTGTATGCAAAAAGAAAAGATTCTTGTTGTGGATGATGAAAAAAATATTTGTGATTTATTAAGAATGTACCTTGAAAAAGAGGGATATGCTGTTGTGATGGCACACAACGGTGTTGATGCAGTAAATATGTTTGCATCAGAAAATCCTGACCTTGTTTTGCTTGATATTATGCTTCCTCAGCTTGACGGATGGCAGGTTTGTCGTGAAATCAGAAAACAGAGTGAAAAGCCTATTATTATGCTTACTGCAAAGGATGAAGTCTTTGATAAGGTTTTAGGTCTTGAACTTGGTGCTGACGACTATGTTACAAAGCCTTTTGACACAAAGGAAATTGTAGCACGTATCAAGGCTGTTCTTCGTCGTACATCTGCAGTTAAGGAAACAGATGTTAAGGAAGTTAAATATGATAAGCTTTCAGTTAATCTTACAAATTATGAAATGAAGGTTAATGACGTAGTAGTTGATACACCACCAAAAGAGCTTGAACTTATTTACTATCTTGCAAGTAATCCTGACAGAGTGTTCACTCGTGACCAGCTTCTTGATGATGTCTGGGGATTTGATTACTACGGTGACAGCAGAACAGTTGACGTGCATATTAAACGACTTCGTGATAAGCTTAAAGGTGTTTCAGAGGAATGGGAATTGAGAACAATCTGGAGCGTCGGCTATAAATTTGAAACTCATGGCAAAAAATAATATATTTAAGAAACAGGCACAAAAGGTCAGCAGTTTTTTTACTCATCTGCCTCTTTTTGCAAAATATCTTACAATTATGACAGCACTGATGCTTGTAAGTTATCTTGTGCTGATGTCTGCTCTGACAGTTTTCCTTTCAAATCGTTGGGCAAAGGAAACACAGGAACTCCTGCAATCCAATGTAAAGCAGAGTGCAGAGTACAGCGAAAATGTTTTGTCAGAATGTGCAAATGCTGATGATGTGGAAAATGCTTTGATATTGTTGTGCAATAATATTGGTGTTACAGCCAATGCAGTCGATATAGACATATTTTTTGTAAATCATGACGGTAAAGTAATTCTTTGTCGTGAGGATTTTCTTTATAATTATTCACCGAAAAGTGCAGGCTGTCTTGTTCACAGCGGATACAGAATTCCAGTGGATATAATGGACATGGTTGCAAAAGGTGAATATTTCAGCAGAACAGAAATTGAAGGTCTTTTTGCAGAAGACACATTTTTTGCAGGATATCCCGTGTATATGCAGGGAACTTTTGTAGGTGCATTTTTTGCAAGTACACCTGTTCAGTCCGGTCTTGCAGAATACGCTCTTAATCTGGGTGGTATGTATCTGTCGTCAGCAATATTTGCTTCGGCATTGTCTTTCCTTGTAATTTATGCTTTCACAGCAAAACTTACAAACCCATTAAGGCAGATGTCAAATGCAACAAAAGCTTATGCTCAAGGGGATTTCAGTAAGAGAGTCAGTGTCCGTGGTGTTGACGAATTGGCAGAGCTTTGTCAGTCATTTAATAAAATGGCGACGGCACTTTCGGTTCTTGAATCGTCACGACGAAGCTTTGTGGCTAATGTTTCTCACGAGCTGAAAACACCTATGACAACGATAGGTGGATTCATTGACGGAATGCTTGACGGAACAATTCCTCCTGAAAAGCATGAGGAATACCTGAACATTGTTTCTGTTGAGGTAAAACGATTGTCCCGTCTTGTTACATCAATGCTCAATCTTTCAAAAATGGAAGCAGGAGAAATTGAAATTAAGCCGACAAACTTTGATGTGGGTCAACAGATTTTAAACTGTATGCTTACATTTGAGCAGGAAATTGAAAAGAAAAACATTACGATAAACGGCTTTGATAACTTAAATTCTGTATTTGTTTATGCAGACCGTGATATGATTTATCAGGTTGTGTATAATCTTGTGGATAATGCAGTAAAATTTACTAATGAGAATGGTGCAATTTCTGTTTTCGCAGGTGAAAACAAAGACGGTAAGATTTTCGTTTCCATTGAAAACACAGGTGAGGGAATCTCGTCTGAAGAAACAGGACGAATTTTTGAAAGATTTTATAAGGTTGATAAGTCGAGAAGCTATGATGTAAAGAGTGCAGGACTTGGGCTTTATCTTTGCAAGACTATTGTTGAGATGCACGGTGGAACAATCTTTGCTGAAAGCGAAAAAGACAGATTTACAAGATTTACATTTACATTATCAAAAGGTAATGGTAAAAATAACTCTTAATAATGGGAGAACATATATGGATGAGAATATGAACAAAGATTTTGAATTGAATAACAACGAGAATGTTGAGGATGTCCCAAAAACAGAACCGGTATCAGAGCCTCAGCAGACCTACACCCCAAAACAGGAGCCTGTAACACCTCCGACGGGATATTCACAGAATTATAATCCGCAGTACACATACAATAATTATAATAATAGTCAGTCAAGTCAGTATATGCCTTACGGAAGCTATAATTATACGAACAATGTTCAACAGACACAACAGAAAAAGTCAAAGGGTAAGAAAAAAGGTTGTCTTATCACAGTTTTAATTCTTGTGGTTGTGTTCTTCCTTGCTGTAGGGGTTCTTATTTCTGCATTTACAGACAATGATAAATCACCATCAAATGTGCAGAATGGTGACGATACACAGATGAATATTGTTGAAACTCCTGAGGATAAAATATCTGCAGAAGATGTTTCATCAGCAGGTGATGTTTACAAGAGAGTTAAAGACAGTTCAGTCGGTGTTCTTGTTTATACACGAAATCAGCAGTCAGTTTATTCTGAAGGCACAGGCGTTGTTATGGGTCTTAACAGTGACAAAACTGCAACATATATTATAACTTGTGCTCATGTTATTAATGCGAATAATGCACAGATTATCGTGCAGAGTGCTGACGGCACACAGTATGATGCAATTGTTGTGGGTACGGATGTTAAAACGGATATCGGTCTTCTCCGTGTGAATACAACAGACCTTCAGCCTGCTGAATTTGCCGGTTCTGATGAATTAGAGGTAGGCGACACTGTTTATGCTATCGGCAACCCGGGGGGCACACAGTTCTTCGGCTCATTTACAAACGGTATGGTTTCTGCAATCGGCAGACCTATTGACAGCCCTGTCGGTTATGAGGTTGCTTGTATTCAGCATACAGCAGCAATTAACCCCGGTAATTCGGGTGGTGCACTTGTGAATGAATACGGTCAGGTTATCGGCATCAACTCATCAAAAATTGCATCAGAAGAATATGAAGGTATGGGATTTGCAGTTCCGACTTCAACAGTAAAGGAAATTGTTGATGAGCTTATCAAGAATGGTTATGTTTCTAACAGACCTGTTTTAGGTGTCAACTTTATGCCTGCAACACAGAATCAGACATATTCAATCATTGTTAAAGCAAATAAGCTTCCTGCAGGTTCGATTATCATCAGCAGTATTATGAATGGCAGTGACTTGCTTAATACAGAGGTTAAGGAAGGGGATATGATTACTGCAGTAAACGGTAAGGAGCTTGACACCTACGAGGTTTTACTTGAAGTAATTGAAAATGGTAAGGTAGGAGATGTTCTTACTCTTACGATTTGCAGGGTTGATTCTAATTATAATATTTCAACTTTTGATGTGAATGTTAAACTCGTTGAGGATTCACTCACATCAACACAACAGGAAGAAACAACAGATAACGGATTCTATTTCCCGTTTGGAAACTAAAAAACGGAGCTTCGGCTCCGTTTTTTAATGCAAAATGCATGTTCTGCGACGCAAATATTAACAAACTATTAAATTTTAAAAACTATCTTGCATTAAATAATAGTGTATGATAATATGATAATGTAAAGTGATGTGAAAAGGAGGCAGGATATGAATACGCAATTCAAAAAAGGCGTTCTTGAGCTTTGTGCTTTGACGGCACTTATGGGTAATGACCGATATGGATATGAACTGAGCAGTATGCTTGGTGAAAAAATGACAGTTGCCGAAGGTTCTGTTTACCCAATGCTTAAAAGGCTTCAGAATGAGGGATACTTTGAAACATACCTTAAGGAATCACCAAATGGTCCTGCACGAAAATATTACAGAATTACAGTGAAAGGCATTGACCGTCAAAAACTGTTGCAGGAGCAATGGATTGAATTTTCTACACAGGTAAATTCGTTTTTTGAGGAGATAGACAAATGAATAAAAGCGATTTTTTAAATGAACTGTATCATTACATCAGGACTTTACCACGTGATGAGCGAGCTGAGATTTTAAACGATTTCCGTGAACATTTCCGTGAAGGTGAGCTGGCAGGAAAAACAGAAGTACAGATTTGTATGGAGTTAGGCTCACCGTATGAATGTGCAAGACAGTATTTAGGTGATACGATTATTGAAAATCCAAATCATAAGAAAGAAAAGAAAAAGCCAAACAAAGCTTTCTGGACAGTGGCATTTTTTTGGAATGTGTTTCAGGCATTTTTCTCAATACCAATCACTCTTGGTCTGTTCCTTGCAGCAGCAATAATGATAGTTGCATATTGCTTTATTGTACCTGCAATCGGCTCTGTTGCATTTCTTGTTTTTGCAATTGCATCGGTGAGTACAGTGCTTTGTCTTGCGATAATCACATTGTTATGGACAATGATTCAAATCAAAGAATGCATCAATAAAATGAATAAGGAGGAATAACTGTGAAAAAAGCAATAATTACTTTTGTGATACTTTTCTGCATTTCCCTCTTTACCACTATTGTCAGCTTTGCTGTCTGTGGCGGTGAGCTAATAAAAACAGGCATTGAATACGGAATCGAGCAGTACAGAGAATATAAAGCAGAAGAAAATATAAATAATATCAACGAGATAATTAAAACAACATAAGCATTATTGAATAAGAAAAAAATTTGTGATAGAATAATAAAAAAAGGATATATGGAGGAGAATATTATGTTTAAAGAGAAGAAGTTGTACAGAAGTTCTGATAAGAAAATCAGTGGTGTTTGTGCAGGTGTTGCAGAATTTTTTGAAATTGACCCGACAATCGTAAGAGTTGCTTATGCTTTGATTGCTTTGTTTACAGCAGCAGTTCCTTGCATTATCGTTTATGCAATTCTTGCTTTTGTAATTCCGGAAAGACCATTCCCTGATTATCAGTACAATGAGTTCGAACAGAACAAAACAGACGGAAATAATCAATAATTATGGGCGAAATATTGGAATTTAAAAATAACGATTTGACTGAACTCAAAAAGCTTATGGACAGGCTCATTGAGGAATATGAAGACCTTGAAGACCAGCTTATGGATTTAGAGGATTTTCAGCCTGACGAAGACGATAAAAAAGAGTTTGCTCTTTGGGAAGAGGAATATAAGTTCCTTGAACAAAGGCTAGATGAACTCGACAACAGAATCGTTGAAATACAAAACAAAATTGAAGAATAAATGCAAAGCTTAGGGTGATTGAAAAGTCACCCTTTTTGTTTGTAATTCTGGTATATAAATTATAATTTGTCGAGGAGAATAAATTGGTATGTCATTCTGAGCGAAGCGAAGAATCTCTTCCAAAGTGAACGATAAAACCAACAGAGATTCTTCGTCGTTACACTCCTCAGAATGACACAAAACATCCCTACAAACTCCACTTTGCATAACTAATTATTGAATTATGATTTTTTTCTTGCTATAATTTTCTTAAAAGGAGATGGGAATATGTCAAACGAATTACCAAGAACATATAAAAGCTTCACAGAATGGGAAGAAAAGTCAAAGCAGATTGAATATACTGAAGAAACACCACTTCTGGGTAGTGACGGAACACTTCTTGCAAAAGGTTGGGCAAGACGAAATGTGTTTACTTATGACAGAAATCTTTCTTCACCGAATTGGCGTAAAAAAGAATGGGATTTTTACATAATCCGTAATGATAACTTTATTGTTGAGTTGAGCTTTGCCAATATTTCAATTGGTGGATATGTTTGTGCAAAGCTTGTTGACCTTATAAACCAAAAGGTAATTGCAGAGGCTAATTATATGTATGCAGGTGGTGAAAGTAAGTATATTCTGCCACCAAAGGGTGATGTGCCAAACTATTTTAGAGCAAATGTAAGACAGGCACAGGTTGAATTTGATACTCACGAAACATATAAAACGCTTTGGTTCAAAGCACCTTGCAACGGTAAAATGGTGGAATGTAATTTCCATATGGATATTTTGCCCGGACATGAAAATATCACAACTGTAATTCCGTTCAAGGACCATCCTACACGATATTTTATGACTACAAAGCAGAACTGTATGCCTGTAAGTGGTACATATAAATACGGAAATGATGTTTATGAATTCTCAAAGGAAGATACTTTCTGTTATATGGACTGGGGACGAGTAAATACCCCTCACAGACTTGTGTGGTATTGGGGAAACGGTTCACAGTATGTCTATGACGAAAATGGTGAAAAGCATATTTTCGGATTTGAGATTACATGGGCAATCGGTGACGAAAGTTACGCTACTGAAACTTGTCTTTTCTGGGACGGTAAGGCTCATAAAATCGGAGCAGTTGATGTGGAAAAATTCCCTAAAGACAGATATATGGAAGAATGGAAGATTATTTCCGAAGACGGAAGATTCAATATGACAATGACACCTTATTTTGACTATGAGTCGCAGTTTGATGTTGGTGTGGCAGGAACACACTGCCATCAGGTGAATGGTGTATGGAATGGTACTGTAATTCTTGATGATGGTAGAGAAATTGAGATAAAGAATCTCCGTTCATTCTGTGAATATGTAGAAAACCATTGGTAAAAGAGTGTAAAATGAATAAAAAACAAATTCAACACTCTGTACAAAAATTTTCCTGCTTTTTAGTACATTTTTATCTTTATCTTTCGGGAAAAATAATGTATAATACATTCGTATAATTTTGTAGAAAATTATAGGAGGAAAAACCAAATGAGTAAAAATCAACTTTTCTGTGAGAAGAATGGCAAGCTTCATACATGGCACACTATACTTACAGGCTTTGCTTTTCTCACAACATCAATCGCATGGGCAATTTATGACCCATATATCACAAAAATCTTAAACAGATTACTTTCAGAATCAGCTTGGATTACTGAACTCAGCCAGAAGCTTAATGAAGCATTCCCTGTTCTTGCTGAATTTGCAAAAACACAGGGTCAGGATGTTAATACAGCAGGTGGCGGAATCACACTTGTTCCTTTGTTCATCGGTGTTATTATGACATTCGATAACATTTTCGGTGTTATTTTCCAGCCTACATTTGGTAAACTTTCAGACCGTTGCCGTTCAAAGCTTGGTAAACGTCGTCCATTCATTGTTTACGGTGCACCTGTTTCAGCACTTCTCTTTGCTCTTATTCCTTGGGTTGCATTGAAGTCAACACTTCCTGTAACAATGTTATTCATTATTCTTTTCGTTTTCTCAATGTCACTCTGGCGTGCTCCTGCAGTTGCATTGATGCCTGCTCTTACTCCTCCTGAACTCCGTTCAGAAGGTAACGCTATCATCAACCTTATGGGTGGTGTTGGTTCAGTTGTAGGTATGGTTGCAGGTGCTCTTGTAAGTGCTATTTACCTTGCAGTAACAGGTGTTAAGGTTACTGCTGAAAATGAACAGCAGACAAGCTTCCCATACGTATTCTTGCTTGGTGCAATCGTTATGATTATCGGTATGCTTGTTGTTCGCATATTCGTTAAAGAGCCTTCAAGCCTTGAAGAAGTTGCAGCAAAGAATCAGTATGCTGATGAAAAGGCTGCAAAGAAAGCTGAAAAGGCAGCAAGAAAAGCAGAAAAGCTTTCAAAGGGTGAAAGAAAGAGTCTTATCTTTATGCTTGGTGGTTTGTTCTTCCTTTTCTGTGGTACAAACGCTATTACAACATTTTTTGCACTCTTTGCTGAAGAAGTTCTCGGCAAATCAACAGGTGAAGCTACAATTATGACAACAATCTTCGCTGTTTGTTCTGCTGCAGCTGCAATTCCTGCAGGTAAAATGGGTAAGAAACTCGGTAGAAAAAAGACAATTCTTATTGGTCTTGTAGTGTTTATGGCTGTATTCCTTCTTTATGTTGTTACAGGTAGCATGGCTGTTATCTGGCTTGCTCTTATCCTTGGTGGTGCAGCAAATATGTTCATCACAGTTAACACATTACCACTCGTTCTTGATATCGGTGGTATTGACAAGGTTGGTACATTCACAGGTTACTACTACACAGCAACATTCTCAGCACAGATTGCTTCTCCAATCATTTACGGTATTGTTCGTATGCTTTCAGGTTCATACTTGTCACTCTTCGTTTACAGCCCAATTATGTTTATCTTGAGTATCCTTTGCATTATCTTCGTTAAACACGGTGAGGCAGTGCCACAGGAAATCGTTGATAAAATCGAAGAAGAAAACGCTGACTAATTTCTGAACAATATAAAAAATCTCCCACCGAGGAAATTTCTTCGGTGGGCTTTTTGTTGGTTTATCGTACAAATTATAATTTGTCGGGGAGAATAAATTGGTATGTCATTCTGAGCGAAGCGAAGAATCTCTAACAAAGTAGCCTATCAACCAACAGAGATTCTTCGTCGTTACACTCCTCAGAATGACACAAATCATCCCCACAAACTCCAATTTGGGTAGGCCATTCTGAGCGTAGCGAAGAATCTCTACAACATTAACATATTCGCCAACAGAGATTCTTCGTCGTTTTACTCCTCAGAATGACACACAATCAATTGATTTTTACGAACCTACTATATCATGAAAGACAAAGTAGCTTTTAAGAATAATCGCCTGACAGGATTTGTCATATTCTGTTTCGTAACAGACTGATTTTATAATGTTATAGCCTGTTTCATATAAAAGAAATGAAGCAAGTCTGTCAAAAATCTTGTGGGCAGAGTTACCACCCATTGAATATGGCATATAGATATCAACACTGATGGTTGTATCCACTTCTCTGTCGGTTGTTGTAACGATTTTACCTGAATCAAGTGTTGTGGTAAGATTCGGACCAATTATTGCACCTTTAGTAGAAAAGGCTACAATTGGTTCACTTATAGGAACAGGCTTAATATCGTTTTCATAAGCCGTTACAAATCTTAAATCGGCAAATCTGTCCTCGGCGGAAACTGTGAGCAGAACGCCGTCAACTGTTGAACCATTATTTGTCATAAATCACCCTCCGTTGTTTTTCTGATAACTGCCCATATGTAAACAATAGAGTCTTTCACTATTATTTTTTCGGCACGGTCAATCATATATCTGTTATTATCTTTGTCGTGAATTCTGTAAGTTCTGTCAAGCTTTGTAAGGTCGTGGTCACCGGGACCAATATAAAGATAAACATCATTTTTGTTAATGCCTATTGGAGTGTATTCGCCTTCAAGATAAAGTTTTGTTTTATACCTTAATGGCTGAATAAAAGCTTTAAAAAGAGGACTGTTCCATCCGTCAGCACCTGAAATGAAAACAGAACTACCGTATTGTTTCAATATTCCGGTGATAGTCATATCTCAACCGCCTTAAATACAAAATCAACATCAGTCAGATAATCTGCAGCCAGAAGTAGTGCTTCGTCCCTGAATTTAACTGCACTCTCAAAGGTTGAAGATGCACTTCGGCTGATGGTAATATCACCTGCTTTGAATGAAGAAAAATCTTCTGAAGAAGTACCCTGTATAAGGCTGTAATTATAAAGTGCGAGTCCTGCACAAGCATTGATTACTGCAGGCTCATCTTCAAATTTCACATCCTTGAGCCTTTTTGAAAGATTTGCACAGGCTGAAAGGCAAAAGGGCATAGCCTTTTTCACTTCATCCTCTGTTAATACGCCTGTGTCTTCAAGAAACTTTGAAACTGACCAGACATTTATCATAATATCACCTGATTAAACATTCATAACCTTTGCAGAATCAGCAAAGATTTTTGCAAAACCTGAAATCTGTGTAATTGCTGCTCGTTCAAGCTGACGGTCAATAAGACGGTCAAAGTCTGTCATAACACCACCTGCAGTAACCATTTCAAGAGCATAATTCTTGTCAAGGGCAACAAGAGTAGAGTCAATGTCAGTTGACTTGATAAGCTTTGCACCGAGAGGTGTAATCATTGAACCGTTACCGTGGAAATTAAGTCCTGCAGGAGCATCACGGAATTCAGGCATACTGAGAAGCTTTGCTGTTACATCAGGAGATGCAATAAGTGTGTTCATTTCGTATGGTGAAAAGCTGTTCCAGAGTGCGATTAAGTCTTCATAAGAGATTGCACCTGATGTTGCAGGAGCGATTTCCTGAGCAGGATTGTTGTTACCATCACCATTGATAAGCACATCAACTGCGTCTTTGAACTGTGAACGGGCAATATATGCACCAATCTGACGAAGTGTAACTGTGAAAAGGTCAAGACGCTGAAAACGGATTGCCTCATAAGATGCAACAAGCATTCTGCCACGCTTTTTAAGTGTCACGAGATTTTCCTGTGTGTGAACTACTGTTTCAGGAATCTGTGTACCTTCAGCTACTTCTTTAAGCTCCTTTTCATCTGCTGTTGGAATTGATGTGATTGTTCTGTAATCGAGTCCGTCAATATTTGTTCTTGTTGCGATAATTGAGTCAAGATTTTTACCTTCTTCAATACCCTGACGGACTGCTCGTGACACATATTCAGGGAAAAGCACAGCAGAATCAGTTGTTGCGAAGAATTTATCAACTGTTGAACTGCCTGCACCCTTAAGCTTAATGTCAAAACGCTTTAACTGTCTTTCAAATGCGTCAAGTCCTTCAAGAGAAGTACCTTTATAGTTTTCGCTTGGGTCAATTCTTTCAAGTTCTGAAAGAAAACCTTTTCTTGTGTTGTAAAGTCCTTTATCGAGTTTAATTGTTTCAAAATTAGCCATTTTTATTTCTCCTTTAAATTAAAATTTGAACTCATTATTTGAGTTGTTGTTTGTTTTTTCTTCCACATAAAGCTGACTTACAGGTGGGAACACCTTTTCAGCCTGTTTTTTAAGTGATGTGCAAAGAGCTTCAAGCGTTTCTGATGAAAGATTTTTAAGAATATCGTCAATACATTCACTCTCAAGTGTTGGTAATGTAAGGGCAAAATTTTTCTTTGCATCAGTCACAAGTGCTTCACGGTATTTTTCACCGTCAAGACTTTTTTCTTTAAGTGAATCCATATAATCAGAAAGCTTTTTAAGGTCTTTTTCATTAAGAGTAAGACTCTTTTCTTCCTTAATGGATTTTAAAATATTTTCCATTGATTTCTCCTTTTTAAATGATTTAGTGACACCTGCCTGCCTTTGTGCAGGAACAGCCACAAACGACCACTCATAAGCATCCTTAATGTCTGTGAGAGTCTTATAGCAGTATTCACCGTTGTATTTTCTACCTGCAATATGATTACAATGAGATTCACCACAGACAGAGCAGATGCGTGACTGAGAGGCACAGCTTATGCTGACCTCTTTTTTTATGCCACTTTCAATATCCTTGATAAGTGACTCGTTTTTCTCACTTCTTACTGTATAGCACCATGCCTTGAGATACATATAAGGCATACCGTCAACAGTTTTTCTGTTGTTATCGGTAATAAGTTGAGTCTTATATGTACGACAGGACTGGTCCTCACTTTTCATACTGTGGTTGAGAATTCCCGTTTTGCCAACAAAAAGAGATTCAAGTGTTTTGAGAGAATCCTCATTGAATCGTTCAAAATCTCTGTCAATGTCGTTGTCACAGAGAATAACGCTGAAACAGAAAATCTCGTCTTTGCCCAGTTGTTTAAGAGAATAGGTGTTGATGAGTGTCATATCATCATCAGTTGGTACACCAACTTGATTTTCAGTAGAATAATTCTTGTTAATTATTGTTATCACCTCCTGAAAGTGCTTTTGCCTGAGCAGAATAAAGTTCTGCTTTTGCCTGTTCAACTGAATCCTGAAGTGTAATATCGTCCCAGATGACTTCAACACCTGAACTGTTACCGTGAAGTCTTAAATAAAGATTACAGATTTTCTCAATAACAGGCGTTAAAAGTCGTCTGTATGCAGTAAGCTCTGTTGTAAGGGCATCTGCCTGCTGCGACGACATTCTTTCAGTTGTACTCCAACTAAGTCCCAACATAAATGGCGGAATTGAAAGCTTTGCGACAATCTGTTCAAGTAGTTGTTTAACGGGAATTTCACTGTCTAAAATCTGATTATCTGCACCGATTACTTTAATCTGCACATCACCAACTGCTACAAAATCTTTAACAGAATTTCCATTCATGGCATTTGCCCATTCAGTTGCAATCTGTGTTGCTCTTTCCTTTGCGTAAGCACGGTCAAGCATATCCGAACCCGGATTATAAGTCACTGCATAACGAAGATTTCCTGCTCTGTCCCAGTTCTGTCCGATTGAGTTGTAAATCTTTAAAAGAATTGATGACACAAAAGGCAGACCTTTCAGAATTGAAGTACCCGTAATGCTTCCTGCTTCGGGATTGAGTGCAGAAAACATAACCAAATCCTGATATTTTACAGGTGTACCTGAAATGCTGTCGGGACGGCAAATGAGAATTTCATTGAATTTTTCGGGGTTTCTCTTAAGACTGATGTTGCAAATCGGAACATTGTAAAGAGAATGAATACCATTACCGTTTGTGATAATTTCACCTGCAGATGTGCCATATGTGAGTAGCTGTTCAAAGTAAGTGTCAATAAACTGCTGAAGTCCTTGTCCCGTACCATTGACGCTGATATTTCTCACAAAAGCATCAAGGTCAACCTGATTTTTGCCATTGACAGATTTTACCTGAAAGCCACCTGTAAGTCGTACGAGCTTGTAAATTGCTGTGTCGATAACAGGTACAGCTTCACGAAGTGAACGGTATAAGTCAGGACTCGCTACTTGTGACGGATAAATATTACTTAAGCTTTCAAATGGACTGGGAAAGGATGTCTGTGGTGCTGTGACACAAACCTTTCTTTTTCCGAATTTGTCGAATATTGACAAGAAATTACCTCCTTCCTAAAGTGTTAATTTCTTTCTACGGATAGTGCGAAAAAGTTATCCGTATTTTCAAGAGCAGTTGCCACGAAGTAACGAATATCATCCATGGCGTGGTCATACTCTTTTTTTGGAGTGTCGTGGACACTGTTGCAGTCCCAACGATACATTGAAAACTCACGGATTGTATCTGTACAGGAACTGCCGATGATAATTTTGAGGTGTTTAAGTTTTTCCGAAACCTTACGAATGCCATCTGATACCTGATTTTTTGCAGGAATAACACGGAACCTGCCTTCACGACGGATACATTCCATAAATGATGCTGCAGACGGGTCAACTATCACTGCTTCAACTCTTTTGTCACCTGCAAGATTTACCAGTTCATCATAGTATTCCTTGTCAGTCATCTGAAAGCCTTTTGCCTTTGAATCGTGATAGAATTCCTTTAATCTGTACCATATTCCGTTATTAAGTCCCCAAAGACCAAAGGATGCAGGGTTTACTGTTCCGTAGTCGCAGGAAATGTAATACTGACTGCAAATTTCAGGCAAATCGGTGGTTGTATGCTCTTTTTCATTGAAAAAAGGATATACAAGTCCGTCAACTGCTACCCATTTTCCCAGGATAAATCTTTCGTAAAATGCACCTGAATAAAGAGATTCATAACGCTTTTTTATGGTGTCAGAAAGTGATGGATTGTCCTCCATAAGAAAATGAAGATAAAGACAATTTTTCTCTTTTGCTTTCTTAATCCACTCGTTGTAAAACCAATGTCGTGGATTTTCTGGGTTGCAGTTAAACCAGAATTTTGACCCTGTCACAGAGCATCTTGCAAGAGCCTGCTCCACAAATGAACGGGGCATAAGTGCCACTTCATCAAGGAGTACACCTGAAAGAGTCATACCTTGAATTAATGATGAAGACGATTCATCACGACCACCAAAGAGGTAAAATCTGTTGCTTCGTTTACCTTTTTGAATGAGAACAATGTTTGAAGATTTCAACTCCCGAACAGTAAAACCCATTTGTGAAAGAACAGGGAGTAATGGTGTAATAACATTTCTCCTTAAAGATGTGATTGTCTTACCACAGATTGCAAATGAAGAATCGGAAAAACGGTAGAAGCTCCAAAGAATAAATGAAATTGACATACAAAGTGTTTTACCGCTTCTGACAGCACCGTCACAGATAATGGCATCCTGAGTTTTATAGGGACTTTGCTCACACCACCAGTTAAGCACCGTCAGTTGCTTTTGAGAAAACTCACGGAATTTAATGTCAGCCATGGGTTTCACTCTCCGTTTGCTTTACAGCACTTCGTTCAATGGCTTCATAAAAGGAAAGTGCACCGCTATCTCTGTCGTCACAGGAAAGGTCACCAAGCCTTTCGAGAGCTTTAAGTCTGTCAAAAAATTTAATTTCCATACCTTTTCCGTTTGTGATTTTGATTTCTGACACATTAAACAGGTCGAGAGTGTCAATGTCGGGGGAACAACCATTATTTACGGAAAGAATAAGTCGAATTGCATCACTTACAGAGCCGAATGCAAGGCGCTGAAGTCCCGCTGAAACCAGATTGCTTGTTGCAGAACACTCTTTTTCAAGCTCTGTAATTTTCTCCTTAATCTCCTTTCTTGACAGCATAGCCACTCCTCTGTATTCAGGGAGAAGTGTAAAACCTGAACGGATTGCTGCTTCTTTTGGATTTCGCAACCGTACATAATGACGACAGAAATCCAGTTCTTTTTTTGTCAGTTTCTTTTTACTCATTTTGTAGCCTCCTTTGTTTTGTTGTATGGTGTCATTCTGAGGAACGGAGTGACGAAGAATCTCTGTTAGTTAATAAGTCACCTTGGTAGAGATTCTTCGCTTATGCTCAGAATGACAACCACAACATTTTTTTCGGAGTGGTTTTTTCGTATGTCCTGAAAAAATACCCTCCATATATAGTCCGCATTCGCAAAATCGTCCCGGGAAATGCGGGACGAAATGCAAAAAAGCCCGATTTGTTTACAAAAAGTTCACAATTAGGGCTGTTTTCAGGGTTGAATATGTGATTTTTTCGGTGTATAATTCAAAATAGTTAATCGATTAATTATTAATCGGTTAACTATTTTTGAAAGAGGTATTTGGAATGATAGAAAAGATAAAAAATATTAACGACGCTTTCCATAGTTATCATTGCAATCACAGGAATATAATTGATGCAAGATTTCGTGAAAAAGGTCTTTATTTCGGTCAACCGCCAATTCTTAAATATTTAAGTGAGAACAAAAATGCAACGCAGAAAGAGATTGCAGATTTTCTTCATGTTTCAGCACCGTCTGTTGCAACTTCCCTTAAGCGAATGGAAGAAGCAGGACTTGTTGTTCGTGTTGAGAATAAGAAGGACGCAAGACGAAACAGCATAAAACTAACCCAAAAAGGCAAAGAGCTTGTGCAATATGCTGACGACTTGTTTTTGCGAATGGATGATGTTGCCTATAAAGGCTTCACAGAAGATGAACTGGAAACGCTTGTTTTGTTTTTACAACGTATGAATGATAATTTAACGGCTTTTGCAAAGGAGGATGACAATGTTTAAATTATTGAAATATGCAAAAAAATACATAGTTCCTGCCGTTCTTTCACCAATTCTTATGGTTGGTGAGGTTGTGCTGGAGCTTATGATTCCACTTGTTATGGCTGATATTGTGAATATTGTTCAGGCAGGGAATACACTTACAGAGGACAGTATGAACCAGATTCTCCGTCTTGGACTCCGTATGCTCATATATGCGTTTTGCTCCTTGTTCTGCGGTGCGATGGCTGCTCGTGTGGCTTCTGTAGCAGGTATGGGATTCGGCTCTGAAATTCGTGGAGAATTAATGAATAAAATCCAAAAATTCTCATTCTCAAATATTGATAAATTTTCAACAGCATCACTTATTACCCGTATTACAACAGATGTAAACTCAGTTCAGAATACATTTCTTATGATGATAAGAATGCTTTTCCGTGCACCTATTATGTTTGTCGTTGCTCTTGTGATTACAATTACAATGAGTCCTGATATTTCAAAGGCATTTCTCGTGTCACTTCCGCTTATAGCACTTATTCTTATAATCTTTGCTCCTATTGCTCTTAAAAGATTTAAGAAAATGCTTGAAATGTTTGACGGCTTCAACGGTTCAATTCAGGAAAACCTTACTAATATCCGAGTTGTAAAAGCATTTGTCCGTTCAAATCACGAAAAGAAAAAGTTCAAAAAGGCAAATGATGATTTGATGAACGCTGCACTTTTTGCTGAAAAACTTATGATTCTTGGTCAGCCTACATTTATGTTCATTATGTACGGCACAATTCTTGCAATACTTTATATAGCAGCAAAGGTGATTTCAGCAGAAATTCTCAATATCGGTGATTTCTCTGCAATATTTACTTACATTATGCAGATTCTTATGAATTTCCTTATGGTTGTTATGCTTATTGCACAGTTCTTTATGTCACAGGCAAGTGCAAAGCGTATTCTTGAAGTAATCGAAGAAGTTCCCGATATCCGTGATGACGATGCTACAACAACGGAAGTGAAAGACGGTTCAATTGAATTTAAAAATGTTTCATTCAGATATAGTGGTGCTTCACTTCCGACAATTAACAATGCAAGTTTCAAAATTGAAAGTGGCGAAATGGTTGGTGTTATCGGTGCAACAGGCTCTGCAAAATCAAGCCTTGTTCAGTTGATTCCAAGACTTTATGATGTTACTGACGGTGAGATTTTAGTCGGTGGTGTGAATGTTAAGGATTATAAGATTCATTCACTTCGTGAAGAAGTAAGTATGGTGCTTCAGAAAAATGTCCTTTTCTCAGGCACAATTGCAGATAACCTTCGTTGGGGTAATAAAAATGCAACTGACGAAGAATTAGTTGCTGCTTGTGAAATTGCAGATGCCCACAACTTTATTTCATCTTTCCCTGACGGATACAACACAGACCTGAGTCAGGGTGGTGTGAATGTTTCAGGTGGACAGAAACAAAGACTCTGTATTGCCCGCGCAATTCTCAAAAAGCCAAAAATTCTTATCCTTGACGACTCAACAAGTGCTGTTGATACATTTACAGATTCAAAAATCCGTACAGGGCTTCGTGCTTGTATTCCTGATACAACAAAAATCATTATTGCCCAGAGAATTTCGTCAGTTGCCGATTGCGACAAGATTATTATTCTTGATGAAGGCAGTATCAATGATATCGGTACTCACGAAGAATTGCTTTCCCGTAATGATATTTACAAGGACATTTATGAGTCACAGCAAAAGGGTAGTGACGATTTTGATATAGTGGGAGGTGCAGACTGATGGCAGGACCAATGGGAAGACCAATGGGCGGACCCGGTAACCGTGGCAGAGGCAGACCTGTGCAAAAACCGAAAAACACAAAAGGCACAATCCGTAGGCTTTTAGGCTATATTTTAGAACAAAAAGGCTTGTTCTTCGGAATGCTCTTTTTTGCAGCAATAAGTTCAATTGCATCTGTTTCAGGTTCGTTGTTTATTCAGCCTATTATCGACGATTGTCTGACACCACTTATCGGACAAAAATTTGAAGGTGAGCTTGTAACAAATCTTCTGAAAATGATGGGTATTATGGCTTGTGTGTTCTTTGGTGGTGCATTGGCATCATACGGTCAGTCAAAATGCTCTGTATGGCTTACACAGAAAACACTTAATAAACTGAGAAAAGATTTGTTTGATTCTCTTGCAGATTTACCTATCAGTTTCTTTGATTCCCGTCCAAATGGCGAAATAATGAGCCGTTTTACAAATGACGTTGAGTCACTTCGTATGTTCATAAGCCAAGGACTTACACAGTTTATTTCTTCAGGTGTTATGATTATAGGCTCATTCTGTATAATGCTGTATTTCAGCTGGCAGATGACACTTATTGTTATTGCAATGGTTTGTGTGATGGTGTTTATCACAAAAACTCTCGGTAAGAAAAGTGCATTTTTCTTTAAGAAACAGCAGGAGCAGTTGGGTTCTGTTAACGGCTATATCGAAGAAATTATTGAGGGACAAAAGGTTGTTCAGGTGTTTAATCACGAGGAAGAGGTTGTTACTCATTTCGGAGAAATTAACGAAAATCTTCGTAAGGCTGCAACAAGCGCGAATACATTTGCAAGTATGTTAGGGCCAATTATGAACAATCTTTCTCATATTACTTATGCTCTTACTGCTGCAACAGGTGGTCTCCTTGCAGTAAAAGGTGTAATGTCACCGGGTGAAATCGTGGCATTCCTGCAGTATATCAGAAGCTTTACACAACCGATTTCAAATATTACACAGCAGTTTAACAATGCACTTATGGCACTTGCAGGTGCTGAAAGAATTTTTGAGATTATTGACCAGAAGCCTGAAATTGACGAAGGCTATGTAATGCTTGTAAATGCAACTGTTGATGAAACCGGAAATATCCACGAAACTGAAAATCATACGGGTGTATGGGCTTGGAAACACACTCACGGTGACGGAACTGTTACTTATACTCGTCTTGCAGGTGACATTGTTTTTGAAGATGTTACATTCGGTTACACAGACGAAAAAACTGTTCTTCACGATGTTTCTCTCTATGCTAAACCGGGACAGAAAATTGCTTTTGTCGGTTCAACCGGTGCAGGTAAGACAACGATTACAAATCTTATCAATCGTTTTTATGAAATCAATGACGGTAAAATCCGTTATGACGGGATTAATATTCAGAAAATCAAAAAGGACGATTTACGTCGTTCACTTGGTATTGTTCTTCAGGATACACATCTATTTACAGGCACTATTGAAGAAAATATTCGTTACGGAAATCTCGATGCTACTCACGAACAGATTGTTGAGGCTGCAAAGCTTGCAAATGCTCATAGTTTCATAACTCATTTACCTGACGGATATGATACTGTGCTTACAGGTGACGGTTCAAACTTAAGCCAAGGTCAGCGACAGTTAATAGCAATTGCCCGTGCAGCGGTTGCAGACCCACCTGTGCTTATTCTTGACGAAGCAACAAGCTCAATTGATACAAGAACTGAAAAACTCATTGAGCAGGGTATGGATAAGCTTATGAGCGGCAGAACAGTTTTCGTTATTGCTCACAGACTTTCAACAGTACGAAATGCAAATGCCATTATGGTGCTTGAAAACGGAAGAATTATTGAGCGTGGCGACCATGATGATTTGATTTCTCAAAAAGGAAAGTATTATCAGTTATACACAGGTAATTTCACAGAAAATTAATTCTTTTTCCGCAATACAAAGTATAATTTGTCGGGGAGGCTTCTCCTTGAGGAGAAGCTGTCTGCGAAGCAGACTGATGAGGTGTAGATTGCGATAGCAACCGTTAATAAATATAACATTTCACCTTTCCACCTCATCTGTCACCTACGGTGACACCTTCATTACTCGCCTATCGGCTCAGACAGCACTTCTGCTTCGCAGAGGTGTCCACCGGACACCCGTGCCCCTCAAGGGGAAGGCAACACCTCGACAAACTCCAATTTGAATATTGAATAATAATTTATGGTTCCTCTTGCAATACAAGGGGAGCCTTTTATTTTTAAACCTTATATTTTGCAGGCGTGGAAGCCTGCCACTACGCGATTTTGTCTTTTTGTCTGTTTTTGTGGAAATTTTTGTAACAAACTGCACAAATGGGCGTAATGAAATTTGTTAACAAATTGAACATTTTGTGCAAAAATCACTTGAAATCATTATTTTGTAGTGGTAGAATATATATGTATAACTATAACTGTGAGGTGAAGAAAATGACGGAATCTCAAAATAACAAGTATGAAGCTCAGGTGCCTGTTTATCTCTTTCACCAAGGGAATAATGCCCGTGCTTATGAGTATATGGGGGCGCACCGTGTGGATGACGATACGGTAGTTTTCAGAACCTGGGCACCAAATGCAGCTGCTGTCAGTGTTTGTGGTGATTTTAACGATTGGAACGACAATGCTGATAAGGCAGAAAAAATAACAGCAGGCGGTATCTGGGAAGTTTATGTTAAAAATGTAAAAGTTTATGATTCATATAAATTCTGCATCACTACTCAGGACGGCAGAAAACTTATGAAAAGTGACCCTTATGGTTATCATATGGAAACCCGTCCTGATAATGCCACAAAGTATTATGAGTTAGGCTCATATAAGTGGACTGACGATAAATGGGAAAAAGCAAAGCGTGAAAAGGCACAGTATGATAGACCTGTGAATATTTACGAGGTGCATTTCGGTTCTTGGAAACAGTATGACGACGGAAATTTCTATTCATATCGTAAAATGGCAGAGGAACTTATCCCTTACGTTAAGGAAATGGGATATACTCATATTGAATTTATGCCACTTACTGAATATCCTTTTGATGGTTCATGGGGTTATCAGGTAACAGGTTACTTTGCTGCAACATCCCGTTACGGAACACCTGACGATTTGATGTATCTTGTGGATATGTGTCATAAAAACGGAATAGGTGTAATTCTCGACTGGGTACCTGCTCATTTCCCTAAGGATGCAAATGGTCTTTATGAATTTGACGGAACACCTTGTTATGAATATGCAGATGTAAGAAAAGGCGAGCATCTCGAATGGGGAACAAAGGTTTTTGACTTCGGCAGAAATGAAGTTCAGTCATTCCTCATTTCAAGTGCTATGTTCTGGCTTGATAAATATCACATTGACGGACTTCGTGTTGATGCTGTTGCATCTATGCTTTATCTTGACTATGGTCGTGATGACGGCCATTGGATAGCAAACAAAAACGGTGGTAATGAAAATCTTGAAACAATAGATTTCCTTAATAAACTCAGTATGAATGTTTTCCGTGACTATCACGGAAGTCTTCTCATAGCAGAGGAAAGTACAGCATGGCCAATGGTTACAAAGCCTGTTTATATGGGTGGTCTTGGCTTTAACTACAAGTGGAATATGGGTTGGATGAACGACATTCTCCGATATTTCTCAATGGACCCTCTTTACAGAAAAGGTAACCACGGTTGTATAACATTCTCATTCTTCTACGCTTTTTCAGAGAATTTTATCCTTCCAATCTCTCACGACGAGGTTGTTCATGGAAAATGCTCTCTTATCAATAAAATGCCCGGCACTTATGAGGAAAAGTTTGCAGGAGTTAGAGCCTTTATGGGGTATATGATGGCTCATCCCGGAAAAAAACTTATGTTTATGGGTTCTGAATTCGGTCAGTTTATCGAATGGAATTATAAACAGGGACTAGATTGGTTATTGCTTGATTATGATGCACATAAACAGTTGCAAACATATTTTAAGGAACTTAACCATTTCTACAAGGACAATGCACCACTCTGGCAGGTTGACCACTCTTGGGAAGGTTTCTCATGGATTTCAGCAGACGATAATGACAATTCAGTAATTTCATTCCGCAGAATTGATGAAAAAGGTAAGGAAATTATTGCAGTCTGCAACTTCACACCTGTTGCTCGTGATAATTATAAAATCGGTGTCCCTGCAAAGAGCAGTTACAAGATTGTGTTTAATTCCGATGATGCGAAATATGGCGGAACAGGAAAAGCACAACCCCCAAAAATCAAATGGCAAAAAGAGGCTATGCACGGATTTGAGCAGTGTATTTCTCTCGATTTACCACCAATGTCAACAATCTATCTTAAAAAGACAAGATAATATATTAACATCCAAATAAGGAGGAATAAATATGGCAAGAAAACAAGAATGTATTGCAATGCTTCTTGCAGGCGGTCAGGGAAGCCGTCTTGGTATTCTCACAAAGAACATTGCTAAACCTGCTGTTCCTTACGGCGGTAAATACAGAATTATCGACTTCCCACTTTCAAACTGTGTTAATTCAGGTATTTCTACCGTTGGTGTTTTAACACAGTATCAGCCACTTGAACTTAATGACTACATAGGTAACGGTCAGGCTTGGGACTTAGACCGTGCTAACGGTGGTGTCCACGTTTTGTCACCTTATCAGCAGATTAAGGGTACAGAGTGGTACAAAGGTACTGCAAACGCTATTTATCAGAATATCAACTTCATTGACCGTTATGACCCTGAATACGTTGTAATTCTTTCAGGTGACCATATCTACAAGATGGACTATAACAAGATGCTTGAGTACCATAAGGAAAAGGGTGCATCCTGTACAATCGCAATGCTTGAAGTTTCCTGGGAAGAAGCAAGCCGTTTCGGTCTTATGATTCTCAATGACGACAATTCAATCAGCGAATTTGAAGAAAAACCAAAAAATCCGAGAAGTAACAAGGCTTCAATGGGTGTTTATGTGTTCACATGGAGCAAGCTTCGTCAGTATCTTATTGATGACGAGGCTGACCCTGAATCAAGCAACGACTTTGGTAAGAATGTTATTCCAAAGATGCACGCTGACGGTGAGCCAATGTTTGCATATCTCTTTGATGGATACTGGAAAGACGTTGGTACAATCGACAGCCTTTGGGAAGCAAACCTTGACCTTCTCAATCCGAAAGTTCCGCTTGATTTATCAGACACAAGCTGGAAAATCTATGCAAAGACTCCTGTTAGTCCTCCTCATTACATTTCAGCAGATGCAGTTGTTCAGAATTCAATGATTTCTGAAGGCTCACGAGTTTTCGGTAATGTGGATTACTCAATTCTCTTTAACAATGTTACTATTGAAGAGGGTGCAGAGGTTAAATATTCAATCGTAATGCCGGGTACAGTTGTTAAAAAAGGTGCAGTTGTTCAGTACTCAATCGTTGCAGAAAATGCAGTTATTGAATCCGGTGCAGTTGTAGGTGCAAGTCCTGAAGACTGTGCAAACCGTGACGACTGGGGAGTTGCAGTTGTCGGTGCAGGTGTGACAATTGGCGAGGGTATGTCAGTTGCACCTAAAACACAGGTTAGTGAAGATGTAGTAAAGGAGGCTAAATAAGATGACAGGTAAGAATATAGTTGGCATTATCTTCTCAAATGCCTATGATGAATGTATCAGTGAGCTTACAGGTATCCGTACAATGGGTTCAGTTCCATTTGCTTGTCGTTATCGTCTTATCGACTTTGCTCTCTCAAATATGGTAAACAGTGGAATTGAAAAGGTTGGTGTGCTTACAAAGAGTAACTATCAATCACTTATGGACCATGTGGGAACAGGTAAACCTTGGGATTTGTCCCGTAAAAATGACGGTCTTTTCATTCTCCCTCCATTTTCAACTAATGAAACAGGCGGAAATCGTGATAAGCTTACATCATTAAAGGGAATTATGGGATTTATCAGCCGTGCAGATGAAGAATATGTTCTTCTCTCTGATTGTAATGTTGTTCTCAATCTCAATATTGAGGCACTTATGGAATACCATACAGCAAAAAATGCTGATATGACAATCGTTTATAAAAACGGCAAAGTTCCTGCACTTAAAGATGTGATTGTTCTTGATATGAATGATGATGGTAAGGCTGAAAAAGTTACACTTTATCCTGTAACAGAGGAAAATGTGAACTTCTCACTTAATGTAATTCTCATGAAAAAGGCACTTCTTGAAAGACTTATCAATGAAGCAATCAGCCTTAATCACAAGGATTTTGAAACAGACCTTGTTCAGGGTAATGTTAATAAACTCAACATCTACGGCTTTGAAGCAACAGGATATTCAGCAGTAATTGAGTCAATGGAAAGCTATTTCAAGACAAATATGGAGCTTCTTAATCCTGATAACTGTGACGACCTTTTCAATGCCGACAGACCTGTTTATACAAAGGTTCGTGACGATATGCCTGCAATTTACGGTCTTGGCTCAGAGGTTAAGAATTCACTTGTTGCTGACGGTTGTATTATCGATGGTACTGTTGAGAATTCAATTCTTTTCCGTGGTGTCCGTGTTGAAAAAGGTGCAGTTGTTAAGAATTCTATCGTTATGCAGGACGGCTTCGTTGCACAGAATTCAACACTTAACTGCGTTGTAGTTGACAAGAGCGTTGTTATCACACCAAATAAGACTCTCTCAGGTGCAGAAACATACCCAGTTTACATTGGTAAGGAGATAGTAATCTAATGAAAGTATTATACGTTTCAAGTGAGGCACTTCCATTCAAAGCAAGTGGTGGACTTGGTGATGTTGCAGGTAGCCTTCCGCAGGCTCTTCGCAAAAGACTCATCGGTGCACGAGTTGTAATGCCTCTTTATGACACAATAAGTCAGGAACTTAAAGATACAATGAAATTTGTAACAAGCATTTCAGTTCCTGTTGCTTGGAGAAGACAGTATTGCGGTGTTTTTGAAGCAAAAGCAGGTGGCGTAATATACTATCTTCTCGACAATCAGTATTATTTCAAGCGTGATGGTCTTTATGGCTATTATGACGATGCAGAGAGATTTGCTTTCTTTGCTCGTGCAGTTCTCGAAATCATTCCACACATTGATTTCAAACCTGACATTATCCATTGTAACGACTGGCAGTCAGCATTGACTCCTGTATATTACAACACTCTTTATGCAAACAGACCCGGTTTTGAAAACATCAAGACAGTTTTCACAATCCACAACATTCAGTATCAGGGAACATACGGTATGGACCTTTTGGGAGATGTTGTCGGTCTTCCTGAAAGTGCAGCATCACTTCTCGAATATGACGGTGACTGCAACTTTATGAAGGGTGCTATTGAATGTGCTGACAGAGTTACAACTGTTAGCCCGTCTTATGCAAACGAAATTCTTGACCCATGGTATTCACACGGTCTTGACCCGATTCTTAATCAGCGTTCATGGAAATTAAGCGGTATTCTCAACGGTATCGACACAATTCTCTATAACCCTGAAACTGATAAGGATATTGAGGTTAATTACACAGCAGAGGACTTTGAGGACAAGAAAAAGATTAATAAGGCGAAGTTACAGGAATATTTCTCACTTCCTGTAAGAGAAGATGTGCCAATGATTGGTATGGTTACTCGTCTTGTTGGTCACAAAGGTCTTGACCTTGTTAAGGCTGTTCTTGAAGAATTACTTGCAACAACTGATGTTCAGTTTGTAGTATTGGGTTCCGGTGAATGGCAGTACGAAAGCTTCTTTAAAGAAATGGCTGACAAATACCCTGACAAAATGGGACTTAAAATCGGCTTTATTCCATCACTTTCAAAGAAAATTTATGCAGGTTGCGACTTGTTCTTGATGCCAAGTAAGAGTGAGCCTTGCGGACTTTCACAGATGATTTCACTTCGTTACGGTACAATTCCGATT
>JAZNWU010000037.1:0-231219 GCA_045593555.1 Candidatus Fimenecus sp.
AAAATCGCCTGTGCGTTCAGCAGAAGATGTTGACGAGCAGGCGTTATCTTATGCTGAAATCAAAGCTCTTGCAACAGGTAATCCGTATATCAAGGAAAAGATGGATTTGGATGTTGCAGTTTCAAAGCTCAAACTTTTGAAGCAGAATCATTTGAGTCAGAGATACAGCCTTGAGGACAGAATTATAAAATTCTATCCGCAACAGATAAAGCAAGGTGAAGAAAGAATTGCCGGGTACAATGCAGATATTCAAAGAGCAAAAGAAAACACCTTCCCGAGCGTTGATAACTTCTCTCCAATGGTGGTTGAAGATGTTTCCTATGATGAAAAGAAAGGTGCAGGTTCAGCAATTCTTGCAGCCTGTAAGGCTATGACTTCACCTGACCCGAAACCAATTGGTTCATATCGTGGCTTTAATATGGAATTGTCTTTTGATAGTTTCAATAAAGAATATGTTATTACTCTTGTCGGTTCACTTCGTCATTCAACATCTCTCGGTGCTGATGTGTTTGGTAACATCACACGCCTTGACAATATAATATCTTCTATGCCGGATAAATTAAAAGTCAATGAAGAAAGACTTGCTGACACAAAAGTGCAGTTTGAAAATGCAAAAACAGAGGTTGAAAGACCATTTCCGCAGGAAGAAGAACTCTCACAGAAAATGGAGAGGTTAGCAGAGCTTAATGCACTTCTTGATATGGACCATAGAGACAACGAAATTGATGAAGGGGAAATTGAAGAGAAAGAACAATTCGAAAGAGAAAAAAATCAAGAAAAAGAAAAATGATATGTATATTGACAATAGGTCGGTGCAACGATATAATATAAATGAGGTGATTAAGTGTGAATTTGCAATTAGCTTTGAATCAAAGAAATATGTCGATGTACTATTTGTCAAAAATAAGCGGTGTTCCAAAAACAACGGTTATAGATATTTGTGCTGGAAGAAGTTCACTTGAAAAATGTTCTGCCAAAACAGTTTTGCTTTTAGCTAAAGCTTTGAACTGTACAATGGAAGAATTACTTGAGCCTGACTATGATGTAACTGGAAAGCCAATTGGAAATGATTATTTGGAATGTGGTCTTCCGGCATTTCTTGAAAATTCTTTGTTAATATACAAAACTGCAATAGAAAAACAGCAAAATGGGATTGTTGTAACTTTGATGGATTGTTATTATTGTGAACTTCAAAGTGACATAAATTCCGCAGAAATTAATAATATTATATCATCCGAACAGGCTTGGTATTTGAGAGAAAAATATTTAGGATTAGAGAGGTGATTAAATAAATGATTGACTTTTCAACATTGCCTAGAAAGAATAAGGCATATGCAGGTGCTAATGGAAGCAAGATTTCTGTCATATATAACGATGAGCAGTATATGTTAAAGTTTCCGCCTGCTCCAAGAAAAAATTTAGATATGAGTTATACAAACAGTTGTATTTCAGAGTATATCGGCTCACATATTTTTAATACAATAGGGATTAAAGCACAGGAAACTTTACTTGGAAAATTTATTGTTAGTGACAAAGAAAAAATAGTTGTAGCCTGTAAAGACTTTACTTCACTCGGCATTACCTTGCAGGATTTTGCTTCATTGAAAAATCAGATGATTGATTCAGCTCATAATGGTTATGGAACCGAGTTAAAGGATATTATATATACTATCGAAAATCAGCAAGCAATAGACCCCAAGGAACTTATAGAGCATTTTTGGAATATATTTATTGTTGATGCATTTATAGGAAACTTTGACCGCCATAATGGTAACTGGGGATTCTTGTATAACGAACAAACTGATGAAATGACTATCGCTCCAGTATATGACTGTGGAAGTTGTCTTTATCCACAAGCAAGTGAAGAAACCATTCAGACTATTCTTTCTAATCAGGAAGAAATAGATGCTCGTGTTTTTGTTTTTCCAACTTCTGCAATACAGGTTGAAAGTAAGAAAATTAACTATTTTGAGTTTATTTCATCTTTACAAAACAGCGATTGTAATAATGCTTTGAAGCGTATTGCACCTAAAATTGATATAATAGCTATTGAGAAAATGATAAATGATATACCTTGTATTTCAGAACTTCATAAGCAGTTTTATATAACGATGCTTAAGCATAGAAAGACCCATATTATTGATTATTCTCTTGAAATGCTTAAAAAGAGGGAAAGAACACGCAATAACAGAGATGCAAGATAGTTGTTGTGAGTAAATAAAATAAGTTCTTTTTTAGATTTAAAATGCAAACACGACATTGTTTTGTTTGTGTGAAATATTGTAAATGATGTTATAGAAACGAATAATTACAATTAGACTGACAGTTCTTTAAAGAGCCGTCAGTCTAATTTTATATTATGAAACTGTTGAACATGTAGGAGTTGTTATGATAGCGGTTACAGATAACAAATAAAAGGAGGTTATTTGTTAATGAAGAAGTTCGAAATTTCTATTACGCAGACATTTAAAAAGTATGTTGAAGTAGAAGCAGAATGTTTGGAAGATGCAAAACATCAAGTAACAGAAAATTATTATAGAGGCAATGAAATTCTTGATGAAAATCATTTTCTAGGAATTGAAGTTGATGGTGAAGAAAAAGAACCTGAAAAAATTAAAGTAGTTTTACTTGAACCCGGAAAGGTGGCAAAAGAAGCTGAGATTGATGCATCACTTGAAGGAATGCAATCTCTTGTCGGTGGATTAATTGAACCCGGATATTACTTTGAAGAACCTGTTTGTATAATCGTAAACGAAGAAGGAAAAATGCTTGGTTTAGATTTGAATAGAGGAGTTTATGATGACAAAAAAGAGCTTATTGACATAATTGCTGGAACAGCTTTTATATGTGGTTGTTCGGGTGAAAACTTTGAAAGTTTGAGTGATGAACAAATTAAGAAGTATTTAAAACAATTTAAATATCCTGAAAAATTTTTCAAGGTAAATGACCAAATCAAAGGGATACCATTTAATCCCAAAGGTAAAGATTTTGTTAGATAAACAACCTTTATATGGAAGATAGATGCGTGGCATCAGTCTTAACAAGCACTGAATTTGAATAGTCAAATTCGCTTGTTAAGGGTTTCACCCCTAACACCCCAAGAGAAAGAAGGTGATTCCATTGGACACATTGGCTTATGTAGCAGTCATAAGTTTAGTTTTATCTTCTAATGTAGCTGCTACAATTTTGGTTGAAAAATTTAAAAGGGAAGGGTTGATTAAGTGCGAAGAAGACCTATTATGGTAATATCCTATTATAACGAAAAAGAATATCAGGAACTTTGTGACTTGTGTAAGAAAACTGGATTGGGAAAATCGACTTTAATTCGTTATTTAATACAAGGATATAGACCACCAATTCCACCACCTGTAGATTATAAAAAGCTTATTAGAGAGTTACGAATGTTGGGTAATAACATTAATCAAATTCTTATTATTGCACGAAGTAATGGCATTTTAAATACTGCTGATTTACAAAAACATTTGAATGAACTTGATGTTATTGAAGATGAAATGCGTGAAGCATTTGATTTTAAAAAGCGTGACAAACAGTGGCAATAGTTTATATAAAAGATATTCAAACTCGGCTTGATAGAACTATATCATATATTGGAAATAAGAAAAAAACATTAAACGAAAACTACGAAGAAATGTTTTTAGATTTGCATAATACACTTAACTATACTGTGAATGATTTAAAAACCGAAGAAAAGTTTTTTGTCAGTGGTATAAACTGCAAATATGAAAATGCATTTAAAAGAATGAGCGAAACAAAGAAAGAGTATGACAAAGTTAATGGCATTTTAGGATTTCACATTATTCAATCTTTTTCTCCCGGTGAAGGTACACCAGAAATAATTCATGAACTTGGTAAAGAGTTTGCACGACGAGCTTTTGGTGATAGATTTGAAGTTGTTGTTGCAACACATCTTAATACAGATTGTCTTCATAATCATTTTGTTTTGAACTCGGTTTCGTTTATGGATGGAAAAAAATATTATGATAATAATAAAAGTTATGCACAACTTAGAAAAATCTCTGATGACCTTTGTCGTGAATATGGATTATCTGTAATTGAAGAACCAAAGAATAGAAGTCATAAAAGTTACGACTTGTATATGGCAGAAAAGAAGGGCGAATGGACAAAAGATTCAATAATAAAAAGAGATATTGATGAATGTATTTTGAAGACAACGAGTACAAAAGCATTTTATTTTGAAATGAAAAAACTTGGATATAGATTTAATTTTAATCGAAAATATCCAACAATATCACATCCTAATTTTGAAAGACCAAGAAGATTAAAAACACTTGGTCAAGATTATACGGTTGCTGGTATTGAAGAACGTATTATGTCAAAATGGAAAAAATATAGCGTAGAAATTCCTCAGCAGGACAATCTTGTTGAGGAATTTTTTGTGCCACTTGTTGAACCGACATATCAACAGATTTATGTTTCTTTTGTAACGGTTGTTCAGTACGTAAAGACAAATCCAAAAACAAACAGAGAGATTGATAAGTATCTCATTGATGAAATGCGAAAACTCGATAAGCTCATTGAACAACAGAATCTTTTGTGTGGCAATAATATTGAAACTTCTGAACAATTAACTGAATATAAGTCAGCGTGTGAAAGTGAATTAAAAGAGTGTGATGATGGACGAAAAGAACTGCGTAACAAATTAAAAATTGCAATAAGAAACAACGATGAAAGAGAAACTGTTGAAATAAAGAATTCTATATCTACTCTTTCAGAACGAATGAAAATTTTAAGAAAAGACATTCGTATTTGTGATAGGATTCAAGATACAGAACCTAAAATTGAAGAGAAAATAAATAGAATTATGAATGATAAAGAACGAAAGGAGATGAGTGTAGATGAACGCTTCAGGCGATGCAGCAGAACAAATAGTGAGAATGACGTTACAAGGCGTTGAGGTTGCAGGGAAGATGTCAATGGATGGAGCAGAACGACTTGTTAAGCTCATATTAGCCTCTCTTAAAGACACCAAAAGGACAAAAGGCAAGGCATCACTTAACACTATGTTAAAGTCTAAAAAGCCTATTAAAGTCTTTGAGATTGATAAAAAGGAATTGTTAAAATTTTGCAAAGAGGCAAAAAAATATGGCGTAATGTACCATGTTCTTAATGATAGAAAATCAAAGGATGATAAATGTGACATTATGGTTCGTGCAGAAGATGCACCTAAAGTAAACCGTATCTTCCAAAGATTTAATCTTGGTGCAAATAATAAAGCAACTGTTCGTGCAAGTCTTGAAAAAACCAAAGGTGATATTAAGAAACCAAAGGAAAAACAAATACCGGAAAAAAGTATAGAGGATAAGTTTATTGATGAACTCTTTGCTAAACCTCAACAGAAAGAAAAGAGTGAGCTTGAAAACCCCTCTATGGCGAAGACGGGAAAATCCCGTCCGTCCGAGCCTACCTCCGGAATCAACGAAATTCGACGCCATACACGGGATGAAAAATCTTCCCGACCTTCAGTGAGAGCACAACTTAATGAAATAAAGGAAGAACGAAAAAATGTAGCAAGTGGAGAATTTACTCAACAGAAATCAAAAACAAAAAAGAAAGGAGCTAAAACAAATGGCAGAAATCGATGAACTTTTTGGTGATGAAAAGCAAACAACAATGGAGCCTTATTCAAAAGAAGATTGGATAAAGCAGAGAAATGAAAATCGTGCATTAGCTTATGAAATGCTTAAAAAAGCAACAGAGGGACTTAATAATCCTGATTCTGTAATGGCATATCTTGATATTCAAAGCAGATTTAACAGATACTCTGTAAGTAATGCACTTTTAGTTGCATATCAAAATCCTGAAGCAACAAGGCTTTGTGATTCAAAAACTTGGCAGAAGAATCACGCATTTATAAAAAAAGGGGAGTCAGGTATTGTTATTCTTGAACCCGGTAAAGAGTACACAAATGATGATGGAAAAACAATAATTCCTTATAATGCAAAAAAGGTGTTTGATATTTCGCAAACCAATGCAAAACCGCGAACACAAAAAGCAAAAGTTCCTGATGCTCGTAAAGTGGTAAAGGCAATGATTACAACTTCTCCTGTTCCAGTTGAAATCAGTAACCAACTTCCTGAACATGTAAACGCAATTTATCAACCTGAATCAAAGAAGATTTTTATTCGACAGGGGTTGGATGGGGATGAAATTGTCCGTGCTCTTTCAAAAGAGATTGCATTTGCAAGACTTGATAAGGGAGAGTTCAATAGAGATAATCTTGAATTCTCAGCACAAGCTATTTCATACATTACAACCTCAAGAGCTGGTTTTGAGCCAGAACCTATAATGGGAATAAGTGACAAGTTTCTTAATCTTGACGCAAAAGAAAAGAGAGCAGAACTTTCACAAGTTCGTGACCACGCTAACACAATTACAAATACTATTAACAAAGCGTTTGAAACGAAGAATAAAGAGCACAACGACAGATAAGGTGGTGTGTTTTGTGTGAGAGTTGATAAAAGAGTAATAGTGGTGGACTCCTTTGAACATGATTTGATGATAAATGGTATTAACGAGTTTCGCAATATGTTAATTGAGGAAGAAAAGCCAACAGAAGATGTTGACAGTCTTTTGATTAAAATACTTGATGCACCATATCAAAGAAAAAGGAGGTTTGACCGTGAGGACAGATAAATTCTCTAAAACAAATCTCATACTTTACTCTTGTGGTCTGATACCTGTAATTTGGTTTGGATTGTTGGTTGCACCGTATATTGATGGTGGGATTGTAGATATAATTAAGAACCTATCAATTGCTTTTAGCAATCCATTTAATATTTCTATTTGTGAGGACAGCTTAAAAACTGTCCTCATTTTCATTATGGTGTATGCCCTCGGTCTTGAAATTTATATTTCAAATGATAAAAATTATAGAAGACGAGAAGAACATGGTTCAGCCAAATGGGGAAAACCAGATACAATAAAGAAGAAATATATGGATAAGGAAGTTTTCAAAAATAAGGTTCTTACTCAAAATACATCAATTGGACTTGATGGCAGACAACATCGAAGAAATCTTAATGTTTTGGTATGTGGTGGTTCTGGTGCTGGTAAGACAAGATTTTATGCAAAGCCAAACATTATGCAGGCAAATACTTCTTTTATAGTTCTTGACCCTAAAGGTGAATTGCTTCGTGATACAGGTAATATGTTAAAAAAACAAGGTTATGACATAAAAGTACTCGACCTTATCAATATGGATAAGAGTGATTGCTATAACCCATTTGTGTATATTCATAATGATAATGATATTCAACGACTTGTAACTAATCTGTTTAAAAATACAACTCCTAAAGGGAGTCAGAGTAATGACCCATTTTGGGACCAAGCTGCAAGTATGCTGTTAAAAGCACTTGTATCATTTCTCCATTATGAAGCACCACCTGAAGAACAGAACTTTTCAATGGTTCTTGACCTTATTCGAGCAGGGGACATTCCTGAAGAACAGACGGATATGATTATTACAAGCCCACTTGATGATATATTTGATAGACTTGAAAAAGAAAAACCTGACCATATTGCTCTTAAATATTACCGTTCATATCATAGTGGCTCTGCTAAAACATTGAAATCTATTCAGATTACCTTACTTGCAAGACTTGAAAAGTTTAATCTTAATTCTCTTGCAAGTATGACTTGTACGGATGAATTTGAACTCGACAAAATAGGGGATAAGAAGACAGCGGTATTTGCTCTTATACCCGAAAATGATACCAGTTTTAACTTTATAGTTGGTATGCTTTATACACAGTTGTTTCAACAGTTGTATTATCAGGCAGACTTTGTTCACGGAGGCAGACTTCCTGTTCACGTGCATTTTGTAATGGACGAGTTTGCAAACATCGCATTGCCTGATGATTTTGACAAGTTGCTTTCTACGATGCGTTCTCGTGAAATATCAGTATCAATCATTATTCAGAATATGGCACAGCTTAAAGCTTTATTTGAAAAGCAATGGGAATCAATTGTAGGTAACTGTGATGAGTTCTTATATCTTGGTGGTAATGAGCAATCAACACACGAATATGTTTCTAAACTCTTGGGTAAAGAAACCATTGATACAAACACCTATGGGCAATCACGAGGAAGAAACGGTAGTTATTCAACCAACTATCAAGTTGCAGGTAGAGAACTTTTAACACCTGATGAAGTGCGAATGCTTGATAACAAATATGCACTACTTTTTATTCGAGGTGAAAGACCGGTTCAGGACTTAAAGTATGATATTTTAAAACACCCTAATATCAAAGATACTGCCGATGGCAAGGGTGAAAATTATGTTCATGGTTTTGATGATTATTCAAACTATGAACTTTTTTATGACGATTTTGAAGATGTTAACATCGATGATTTATCGGAAGTAAATGTTGATATTTATTCAAGTGAAGAGATTGAAGAATATTTATTAGAATTGGAGGAATAAAAATGAGTAAAAACTTAATTAAAAAGAATAAAGCTCCTTTGGAGAGTAAAGTTAGAAAAGGTTTTAAGACTTATGTAGGTATTATCATTTGCCTTGCATTACTTTTTGTATGTAGTGTATTTGCTTTTGCTGCAGATGACCCGGTAGCTGTTGTAAACAATCTTTCAACATTCATCTTCGGGCTTATCAGAGCTGTAGGTCTTATTATCCTTGGCTTTGGTATTGTTCAGGTCGGTCTTTCTCTTAAATCACACGACCCTTCACAAAGAGCAAATGGCTTTCTTACTGTTGCCGGTGGTATTGTAATTACCTTTGCAAAGGAAATTCTTGACCTTATTGTAGGCTAAAAAAAATGAAGGTTGGCAGAGATGAACTTTGCCAACCTAATACTTTATAAGGGAGGTCTTTGATGGAAGAATCAAGTAATTGGGTAGTGCAAAATTTACAAAATGCACTTGCTACTTGGAATGATAAATTAAGTGAAATTTGGTTTCTCATCACTCAATCCCCCGAAGAGTTTAAAGACGGTACTATATGGAATGTAATCACTAACATACACGGAGCACTACAGGCGATAGGATATTCGCTGTTAGTGCTCTTTTTTGTTGTAGGCATTATGAAAACCTGCGGTAACTTTGCTGAAATGAGAAGACCTGAAATTGCTCTTAAAATGTTTATTCGTTTTATACTTTCAAAAGCGGCTATTGACTATGGTCTTGAATTGATGATGGCATTGTTTGATATAGTCCAGGGCATTGTTGCAAAGATTATGGCAACATCAGGCCTTGCGTCTATTGAACAAACTGTTTTACCAGATTCAATTATTCAATCTATCGAAGAAAGTGGATTTTGGGAAAGTGTACCTCTATGGGCGGTAACCCTTATAGGTAGTCTGTTTATAACTGTTCTCTCATTCATTATGATTATGACAGTTTACGGACGATTCTTTAAGATTTATCTTTATACAGCTATTGCTCCCGTTCCTCTTGCTTCATTTTCAGGAGAACCTTCTTCAAGTGTTGGTAAAAGTTTTATTAAATCTTATGCTGCAGTTTGTTTGGAAGGTGCAATAATTGTACTTGGTTGCATAATTTTTTCATTGTTTGCAGCTTCGCCACCTGTTGTTGATGAGACAGCGGCAGCGGTAAATCAGGTTTGGACTTATGTCGGTGAACTTATATTCAACATGATTGTTCTTGTTGGTACTGTCAAAATGAGTGACAGAGTAGTTAAAGAAATGATGGGATTGTAAAAATCACTTTACAAATTGCGATTTTGTGGTATAATGGCAGTATAAAACTTGCGATTTTGCATATATTTTGAATAACAGAATTTGCGATTTTGAGGTGTTTAGTGTGTTTAAAAGAAAAATTTATGACAAATTGTTGGAATGGAAAAGAGAATCGGATGGTAAAACAGCTCTACTTATTGAAGGCGCAAGACGAATAGGAAAATCAACTGTTGCAGAAGAATTTGGAAAGAACGAGTATGAAACATATATTCTTGTAGATTTCTCAACTGCATCAAAAACAGTAAAGGATTTGTTCGAAGATATTTCTGACCTTGATTATATTTTTCTTCAATTACAGTTGCAATATAAAAAAGATTTAATTGAGAGAAAATCACTTATTATTTTCGATGAGGTTCAGCTTTGCCCTAAAGCCCGTCAGGCAATCAAATCACTTGTAAAAGACCATAGATATGATTATATAGAAACAGGTTCACTTATTTCAATCAAAAAGAATGTAAAGGATATTCTGATTCCTAGCGAAGAACGGAAAATCTCTATGTATCCTATGGATTATGAAGAATTCCGTTGGGCTCTTGGTGATACAACTACAGTTCCTCTTATGAAAAAATGTTTTGAAAGCAATAAGGGTGTCGGAGAGCAACTCAACAGAAAACTTATGCGTGATTTCAGATTGTATATGTTGGTTGGCGGTATGCCCCAAGCTGTCAGTGAATATATAGAAACAAATAATTTTAGAAAGGTAGATGCAGTAAAAAGAGATATTCTGAAGCTTTATACAGATGATTTTATGAAAATTGACCCGACAGGTAAGGCTTCTATGCTCTTTGATGCTATACCCGCACAGCTAAATAAAAACGCAGCAAGATATCAGGTGTCTAGTGTTCTGTCAGATGAACGAGCTGAAGGTCTTCTTGAACTTATTGCAGAAATGAAAGATTCAAAAACCGTTCTTGTATCATATCATGCAAATGACCCGAATGTAGGTCTTGCAAATAATAAAGACTTAAGTAAGTTTAAACTTTTCATCTGCGATACAGGTCTTTTTACAACGCTTATGTTCAAAGATAGTGATTTTACTGAAAATACTATCTACGAAAAACTTTTAGGTGATAATTTAGGTGCAAATCTCGGCTACTTGTATGAAAATGTTGTGGCTCAGATTCTAACAGCAAACGGAAACGAGTTGTTTTATCATACCATAAAAAATGAAGTTTCAAGACATAGTTATGAAACAGATTTTTTAATAACACGAAAAAGCAAAATTTGTCCTATTGAAGTTAAATCATCAAATTACAGAACGCATAAATCAATAGATGCTTTCTGTGAAAAATATTCTTCCAGGATTTTGAATAAGTACCTAATTTATACTAAGGACTTTAGCAAGGATAAGGACATATTTTGTTTGCCCGTTTATTATTCTCAATTTATTTAAATATTATTTTCTTTGAGCATCACTTCGGTGGTGCTTTTTCTTTTAGATTGGAGGATTGTTATTGGAAGTAAAGATTAATAGAGAAATACGAGATTACAGTGAAGCGGTATATTTCGGTCTTAATCTCCGTCAGTTCGTATTCTCGGTTTTAGCCTGCGGTGTTGCAGTAGGATTGTACTTTCTTCTTAAACCGTTCTTCGGTATTGAAACACTCAGTTGGGTGTGTATTGTAGGTGCAGCTCCTTTTGCAACCCTCGGCTTTTTTAAATATCACGGAATGACGGCAGAAAAGGTTTTAATTACCTATCTTAAGAGTGAAATCCTTATGCCAAAAGAATTGAAATTTATTTCAAAAAACTATTATGACGAAATTGAAAGGAATGGTGACGATGTTCGACCTCATAGGAACAATAAAAAAGAAAACAGGACTCGATGACTTATTTGGGGATGGAATGTCTGTCCCCAAGTCTGTTCAGGATGTCATTAAAATTGATGCCGTCTATTCAGACGGTATCTTTTTGATGGGTAAGGACAGATATTCAAAAAAATTTAAGTTTACCGATATAAATTATGCGGTATCAAGTAAGGAAGATAAGGAAGCAAACTTCCTTCGATATAGTGAGATATTAAACTCACTTGAAAACGGTATTTCTAGTCAAATTACAATCATAAACAGAAAGCTCAAAAACAGCGAGCTTAAAGAAATTGCACTTATTGAAAAAGCAAATGATGATAAAGACAAGTACCGTAAAGAAATCAATGATATGCTCACAATGATAGCAAACGGAGCTAATGCTATTGTTCAAGATAAATATGTAACGCTCACAATTCAGAAAAAGACGGTTGAAGAAGCAAGAAGTCATTTTAACCGTGTAGGTGCAGATTTGATTGCTCACTTTGCAAGACTTGGTTCAAAGTGCTCCGAACTTGATTTAACTGAAAGACTTCGCATTATTCACGATTTTTGCAGACCTAAAGAAACAGCAGACTATCACTTCGATTTAAGAGATGCAATGCAGAAAGGACAGAGTTTCAAAGACTATATAACACCTGACGGCTTCGAATTTAAGTCAGATTACTTCAAAATCGGTGACAGATTCGGCAGAGTTCTCTTCATCCGTGATTATCCTTCATATATTAAAGATAGTGTAGTATGGGAACTCACAGACACAAACAGAAATATGGTCTTTAACTTTGATATTATCCCGGTATCAACAGAAGAAGCACAGAAGTTTGGCGAAAAGCAGGCACTCGGTATTGAAACAAATATTGCAAATTATCAGAGAAAGCAGAATGCCAACAACAACTATACTTCTGTAATTCCTTATGATATGGAACAGCAGAGAAAGGAAATCAGAGAATTCCTTGATGACCTTACAACCCGTGACCAAAAGATGTTTAAGGTTGTAATTACTGTTATGCACACAGCCGATACATTTGAAGAACTCAACAGCGATACAGAAGCAATTCAGGCAACAGGCAGAAAGCACATGTGTCAGCTCGGTGTTCTTAAATATCAGCAGTTAGATGGCTTTAATGCCACATTACCAATAGGAATAAATAAGATTGAAGCAAGGCGTACTCTTACAACAGAAAGTCTTGCTGTTTTTATGCCCTTTAAGGTTCAGGAGATTCAGCACGATGGCGGTGTATTCCAAGGTGTTAATGTTATCTCTAAGAATATGATTATCGTCAACAGAAAGTTCCTGCTTAACGGTAACTGCTTTATTCTCGGTGTTTCGGGTTCCGGTAAATCCTTTACTGCTAAAGAAGAATTAGTACAGTTGTTACTTTCAACTGATGCAGACATTATGATTATTGACCCTGAAAGAGAATACTCAGCTCTTGTTGAAGCAATGGGCGGACAGGTTATCGAACTTTCGGCAAAGAGTAAAAATCATATCAACTGTCTTGATATAAACAAGGAGTATGCAGACGGTGCAAGTCCTATTGCATTTAAGGCTGAATTTGTACTCTCTCTCTTTGAACAGGTTATGGGTAAAGACGGTATTGATGCCATTCAGAAATCTATTGTTGACCGTTGTTTGACTAATGTTTATAAGAATTATATCAAACGAGGTTATACAGGCAAGGTTCCTACACTCGTTGACCTTTGTAATGATTTGAGAAAGCAGCCTGAACCCGAAGCTACTGAACTTGCGACAGCAATGGAACTCTTTGCTTCAGGTTCTCATAGCACCTTTGCACAGAAAACCAATGTAAACATTGAGAACAGACTTATCTGTTATGATATTCTTGAACTCGGTAGTCAGTTAATGCCTATCGGTATGCTTGTAGTTCTCGACAGTATTCTTAACCGAATCACAAAGAACAGAGCTGAGGGTAGAGAAACATATATCTTCATTGACGAGATATATCTTCTTTTCCAACACGAATACTCTGCGAACTTCCTTTTCACTCTTTGGAAACGAGTTCGTAAGTATGGTGCTTATTGTACGGGTATCACACAGAATGTTGATGACCTTTTGCAGAGCCACACAGCACGAACAATGCTCGCAAACTCCGAGTTCATTATAATGCTCAATCAGGGCAGTACTGACAGACAAGACCTTGCTAATCTCTTACAGATTAGCGAAGCACAGATGACACACATTACAAATGTTGAAGTTGGTCACGGTCTAGTTAAGGTCGGTTCGGCTCTTGTTCCTTTTGAAAGAAAGTTCCCGAAGAATACGGAACTCTATAAGCTGATGACAACGAAAATAGGTGAGTAGTATGAGTAAGGGAATTAAGACTCGTGAAGTAGTTAAAGACATTAAGTTTCATGATACTGCTGTAAATGTCGGGGATAGAATGAAGAATATTGGTGCTAAAACCAAGGATTCAGTTAATGAAAAAATAAATCAATCTGAAAATGTTTCACCTGAACAGTATGCAACTGATAAAGTCTCAGATTCAATGCGTACGGGTAGTGAAACTGTCGCTGTCGGTACTGAAAAAGCAGTTCGCAAGGGTACAAAGAAAGCAATAGAAAAAGTTAAAGAAAAGAGAGCAGAGAATAATAAAAAGGCAGAAGAAAAGCCCTTGGAAGAAACTGCTCCAGAGAATGAAACACCTGAACTTGAAGAAAAGCCATCAGAAAAGCAACCTAAAAATGCAGAGAGAAAAACTGAACCTAAACAAAAACCGAATGAGAATAAACCGACTCGTACTAAAAATGGAAATGGCGATGTTAAAGGTAAGCAAGATAAAATCACCGTTAAAGAAAAAACTCAAGCACCACCTAAAACAAAACAACAGACGGAAACTCCTGTTGAAGAAATAAAGAAGCCTCGACAGAGAAAACAAACTGCTCCTAGAACCAAAGGTCAGACAACTATTAAAAAGGTAGGTGCAGAAAAGCAAACTGTTAAGACAGTAAATAGCGAAGCTCGTAAGATAAAGCAATCAAAAAGAAGTCTTGATAATACGGCTAAAGGTATTAAAAAGGCAGACAAGACGGCAAAAACAGCAAAGACCGTAGCTAAGAAAACTGCAGAGGTTGCAAAAAGAACAAAACAGATAGCTCAGGCAACGGCAAGAGTAACAGTTAAGACCATTAAGGTTGCAACAAAGGTTATAATTGAAGCGGGTAAAGCTGTTGTTGCAGGTGCGAAAAGTATAGGAGCCATTATTGCTGGAGGTGGTGTACCTGCTATTGTAGTCATAATCATTATCTGTTTAATCGGTGCTATTGGTGGTACTTGTTTTGGTATTTTCTTTGCGAATGATGAAACAACAGGCACACAGAAAACAATGTCTATGGCAATATCTGAACTCACATCTGAACATTATGCTAATCTTACTGCTATGAAAGCATCTTATACCTACGATTTACTAGAAGTTCAAGGTAATACTTCAATAAATTGGAAAGATGTATTGGCAGTATATGCAGTAAAAACAACCTCAGGCGATAATCCGCTTGAGGTTGTAACCTTGGATGATGTGAAATTGAACTTGCTCCGTGATATTATGAAAGATATGAATACTATGACAGGAGTTGTTGTTCCTAAATTTGTTGCAGAAACTTCAGTAACGATGGATGACGATGGTAATTCTATAAAAACAACTACCTATGTGACAAAAAAAGTTCTTATTGTTACAATTGTCCAATTAGATAATGATGAGATATCCCAACTGTATAATTTTAATGATGAACAAAAATCACTATTGGATGAACTTATGAGTGAAGATTATTCTGACTTATGGGGAGAACTTCTCGGAGCAAGTGGGCAGATTATTCAAAGTGATAGTTCTTTTATTGGCACAGATATGTTTGCTTGGCCGTTTGAACACGACCATAATATCACTTCAAGATTTGGTACTCGTGTTGACCCTATTTCAGGTGAGGTGAAAACTCACGGTGGTACAGATATTGCAGCACCTCTTGGAACTCCTATTCTTGCAGCTGCAGATGGTGTCGTTGTAGGTGCAACTTGGAACAATACCAGTGGTTATTATGTAAGGATAAAACATGATGATACGTATTCCACACTTTATGCCCATTGTTCAGTGTTATATGTCACAGTAGGGCAGGAGGTGAAGCAAGGTCAAGTAATCGCAGATTGTGGTTCAACAGGATACTCAACTGGCCCTCATCTCCATTTTGAAGTTATTCAAAATGGTGTAAGAGTAGATGCATTAAACTTCTATAAACAAGAATAATATAAAAAGAGAAGACTCCGTTATTGAGGTAAACTTAATTGTTTGCTTCAAAACGGAGTCTTTTTGTCTTTTTATTATCAATGCGTGAACCTGTATCAGATTAGAGTTGTGTATTTTGAAATATTGTCATTTCAGCTGTTTTTTAAATTCTATCTCAAACACAATGTTTCCAATGGTAAACATTATTGTACTGATAAAAATAATGGATAAGAGTATCAATATTATAAATTCTTTCACAATTATCATATGCAGAATGAATTCCATACAGAGACAGACCATTCCATAAATATAAGTAATCACTGTGAAAAGCATGGCAGCGTAAAAACCATATTTTATCATAATGTAATATGGTTTATCTCGAAGATAACATTCATACTCAAACTGACTTTTTAGCTTTTTCTTTTCTATTTTATTCATATAATCACCTCAACATCACTTCATTATTATAATCGTATATAGAAGTTGTTTTGTGACAGAAAATATACAAATATTTTGTCACAAAGTGTCATTTAATTTCGATTTATATTGTATAGGATGGTGTGATTCATTCGCAATTACAAATATAATCGGGGTTATTTTATGGGTATATTAGTTGATAAGAATATAAATAGTAAAGAAAAGGTGAAATCAATCGTTTTGGAGTTTCTTGAGAAAAATGAAATTCCATATAGTCTAACAGAAAACGATGATTGTGAGAGTATCTGCATTGATTTGAACTTTGAAGATGAAACATTTAAAAGTGATTTCTATTATGCTCCATTGATGATAGAAACAAGCGATAAGGATATTTGTAGAGTTTATCCTTATGAGATAATGCATATTGCTATAGAAGACAGAGAATCAGTTCTTTACTTGATTGATAAAAGAGTTGTTAAAACACCTTATCATATATCTCATTGGGAGGATGTTCTGTCATCAAAATGTTTTAAACGACCACATCATAGTTATATTGTTAATTTGAATTATGTAACAGAGGTAACTCAAGATTATGTATATTTAAAATACAGAAATAATCAATATACTATCTACACTTCACAGAGAAAGGTAAGAAAGTTTAAAAAAGCATTTTTGAATTTTGGGAAAGAAGAATAAAATAATTTACAACACGATAAAAACAAGCCGACGGGATTTATAGTCCTGTCGGCTTTAATGATATGAATAATAGCTTAAAAAAAATAATCTTATTTAAGATTGACAAATATTTTGTGGACATAACAGTTTATGAAGCCGAAAAAAGTAGGGAGATTCATGTCTAAAAAGATTTATTTTTTGAAGTAAGGTGAATGTGTTGAGTATTTGATAAAATGAACCTTTATATTCTATTTAAATAACTATACGAAGATTATTTTTTATCATAACTTTATGGATGTGTATATTTATATTTTCGCATTTTAGAATCAAGATTGTCGTTTAGATAACGAATTGCTTGACAAACCCCTTGTTTGCATCCAAACAAATTTCCGGTTTCGTTTAATACCTCTCCTAAGCAATATCCACCACAATGTTCTTTTGCTGTGCACATTTCACAATGTGCCATATTTTCGGTTGTTCTTTTACGTATGTATTCAATTTTATCTTCATAATAGCTAATTGTCTTATTTGAATCATCCCACTTACCATATATTAGCGGTGACATATGATTTCTATCTTCACCGAACAAAGCCATATCACAAGCAGATACATAACCATCAGTAGTAAGATGTGGCACAGGCAAACATGCTCTACAATGCTTATTTACAGAGTCGTTAAAATTGCAAGTTAATATGCTACCATAAAACATACCCTTACTATATGCATATTGTGTTGCTTTTAGGAATTCTTTTGCGAATGTCATTGTATCAAATTCATTTTCAATCGTTAAGGCAGATTCACCAACTGATGGGAAAATAGGGTCAACCCATATATCTCTAATACCTAAACTATAAAAATAGTCAATCATTTCAATTTGCTTCAAGACGTTTTCCACAGTTATTGTCGCACGTATTCCAACAAATGACTTACTGTCTGAATCATGCAAAATTCGAATATTTTTTTCTATTACTTTAGAGGTCTTTCTTTTATCGTCCTTACTCAAAAAAGGTCGATGCATATCTTGAATTTCAGGAGTTCCGTCACAAGAAATCCAAATTATATCAATATTATTCTTCAGCCAAATTGCTACTGAATCCGAAAAAGCTCCATTTGTCTGTATTTCAAACGTAACTGCATCTCCACCTCTTTCGACAGAATATTTGTGAATTTTTTTCAATAAATCAAATTCTACTGTTGGTTCTCCTGCTCCAAAAAATCGCACATGACGCATATATTTCTTTGTGAAATAATCATCAATTCCCTTTTTCACAAAATCAAATGATATTGTTTGATTTTTATGTTCATTTTGATTTTTGTTTGTAAAACAATAATCACAATTTAAATTGCATTTTGTTGTTACAAAAATTGAAATCATTTCTTTTTTACAGTGAGACCAGGCAATATTTTCTAAATACTCTTTTAATGGTTTAGCATATTTTTTAATATTTTTAAATGTCATTGTAATCTCATCTATAATTTGAGAGTCTAAAATCGGTTTTGCACGTCTTCCAGATTCAGGATCTTCGTCTAATAAAACTATTTTGTCATCAGAAGAATTTATCATAATAAAGCCATTCCCAGCCTGTTCAAGTAACATAGGGTCTTTTTGCTGTAACACCTCTTTTTCTACTACATATGAATGTATGTACGTTGATCTGTCACCTAAAGTTAAATGATTTTTAATTTGAGGCATAGTTTTTAATCTATGAGCTTCGTTTCGGTTGACAATAAAAATACGCTCTAGGTTCACCCTTCTTTTTACAGCATCTTGATTATCTTTCCAAAAATTTTTTTCATCTTCAGAATCGTCCCATTCACTTTTTAGCATTACAGAAAGTGCGTTTATATCGGCCCCTATATATGTTTTGGAAATTATTATATGCAATAAATCATAAAAATTTTTATTATTCAAATCATCTGGAGCTAAATTGTATCTATGAAGAAAAAACAATGAATCTATTGCATCTGCAATAATATTATCTCGTTTATCCATCAGATAAGGGACTTTCATCCCGTTGTAGAGTTCAATCAATTTTTGAATATTTGCATTTAATTGAGTTTTTTCATTTAGCAAAGGTAATATCGTATTCATGACATCCGATGTAAACTTCCTTAAAAGTTCAGCAATATCTCCATATTCTCCATATACTTGATTTAATTTCTCTGAAATATATGTTTTTAATTCCAAAACATCTTGTATATTTTTAACATCCTGAAAACTAATTTTATCTGTAGTACCAGTTTCTGTTTTTTTAAAATATGTAAAAACTTTTAAAAACTCTTTTCTTTCAATTTGTTCACATGCTACTTTGAATTCTTTATAAGTATTCTTTCCAATTCGTTTTCCAAAGAGAAAGAATACCATATCCGATGATATAAGTAATTTGTTATACTCGTTTTGTTTTTCTGAAAATCCTGATGAAAAATCTACAGATTGTAACTCCCACATTATTGGTGATAATTCAACTTCAAAATTACGGGTTATTCTGCTAACAGTTTCTAAAAATTCTTTTAGAGTATCTCTTTCTTCTTTTTCATCACCTGATGATGCAATAAATATTTTGAATTTTCTCATTGGTCATACTCCTTTATATTAAGATTAAACTATGCAAATTACTTTGTTTTTTCAATGGTCCGTTTCTATTTATTTCATAAGTAATTTTACATCTTATTAAGTTTAAGTCTCAATAATATATACAAAAATGCGTCAAATTTCGACAAAAACGCTTGTTTTCAAATAACATATTAAACTAAATATTTACCTTGATAAAGAAGATAATAGATAATTTTGAAAAACTAAAAATTTAAAGGCAGTAAGATTCTTTATGTTTCTTACTGCCTTTAAATTTGATTTAATTGTATATTATCTGTATAGATAATTTCTCTTGCCCGTGCTTGAGTATCAATGCCGGCAAGACACTGCCACAATTTACCTTCTGCGAGCAGAGTTGTAAATACAATCTTTTTGATGTTTCAAAAGATAGTCCTTGTACATAATTCCCTATTTGTCGAGAGATATTTTTTCGGCAGGATTAAGGCCCGGTAAATAAAATCTTTGTGAAGGGGATAGTTGATATCTGTCTGTTCGTTTATATAGTGCTTTTTGACACAAAATAGTATTATTTATTTTTGTAACTCTATTGTATAAATTAAAGGAGTTCTTACCGAACATGTGGAGGATTTGTATAATGATGTACAAAAAGTCGAAAATTAAGCATTTTTGTCGAAAAAAGGAGCGTTTTTGTAAAGTGGATTGAGACAAATGATTATGAGGGATACAATTATAGTGTATAAGTATATATCAAATAGTATTGTGTGCATGAAGTATTACTTTTTCTAAAATAAAGATTTAGTATTTGTTATGATATTATATTTGAAGGGTAATTTTTTAGGAGGTTTTTATGAGTTACATATTAGATAATCTTGGGGCAAGAAATTTTGAACATTTAGTACAAGCATTAAGTAAAAAAATAATTGGGGAAGGGGTAAGTATATTCGGAGCTGGTCCAGATGGACAAAGAGAAGCAACTTTCAATGGAAAGGCACCTTATCCAAGTAGTTCCGATTCTTGGGAGGGATATTGGATTATTCAAGCAAAGTTTAAAGAACCAAATACTAAAAAAGCGGATTACCTTTGGTTAAAAGACAGTTTTGAATCAGAAATGAATAATTTCAAAGAAAAAAAGGCGGCTGGGAAGCGCCTTCCGGACAATTATCTTTTTTTCACAAATATAGTGTTAACTCCAGTTGCCGAAAAAGGAATAAAAGATAAAATTGATAGTGTTTCAGAACAGTATAAAACTCTAATTCCTAATATACACATAATAGGTGCTGATGATATAACAAAATTTTTAGATGGACATAGAGATGTTGCGACTTCTTATTCTAGTTATATTCTATCGGGAGATATTCTATCTCGTTTATATGAACATGTTACTAATCATGAAATGGAGAGACAGAATGCATTCTTTCGTTATTTGTCACAAGCATTTGATGATGACTATTGCTCAAGAATGGAGCAAGCAGGTAAGGTTACAGATGAAAAAATTTCGATTGACAAAGTATATATAGATTTAAACTTTAAATTTGAAGAAACAGAAAATGAAGGCAGATTTATTGCACATGCCATCAATGTGGGAAATAAAATAAATCGTTTCTCTACTTTAGATAGTCAAAAAGTAATTTCAAACAACAAAATTGACAATACAAACAAATATGTTTTAAAAGGCTCGGCAGGTCAAGGTAAATCAACTGTATGTCAATTCTTAGCACAAATCTATCGTGCTACATTTATTAATAATTTTGCAGAAGTGTTTAGTCACAAAACTCAAAACTTTATAAGTAGGATATGTGCAGACGGTATTTCTTTGCCTACTTGTCGTCGTGTTCCCATTCGCATCGAATTACGTCTTTATTCTTCTTGGATAATTAACAGGCAAAAAGAAAATAAATCAATTGATTTAGTAACATATATATCTTCTATTATAGCGGACAAGTCTTCCCAAAAATTTGATAATGAGACATTAAGGTTGTATTTTAAAAAATATTCTTGGGCGTTTTTCTTTGATGGGTTAGATGAAGTTCCCGAAACCTCTAACAGAAAGGAATTGATGGACGAAATAAACCGTTTTATGGAAATTGAGTTGCGTCAAGCAGATACAGATGCTTTGTTTTTTGCAACCACTCGTCCTGAAGGGTATGTTGGTGAATTTAGCAAATCAAATTTTACTCATATAGATTTAATACCTCTGGATCGCTCTAGTTGTTTTGAGTATTTAAATAAACTCTTAACAGCTATTGAAGATGATAGTACAAAGCGCAATAATTATTTAGAAATCCTAAATCAAGGGTTGGATAATGAACAAATTGCTTTTATGATGAAAACTCCTTTGCAAGCTACGATTATTGCTATACTTGTACGTGCAGGTGGTGAACCACCTCATGATAAATATTCTCTTTTTAAAGAATACTTTGATATTATTTTAAAAAGAGAAAAACAAAAAGGTATGGGTTCAATTTTAAATAGTAATCAAGATCTTGTAGAAGGTGTTTATTATCTTTTAGGTTACGAATTACAAAAACGTTCGTCAACCACAGAAGGAAGTGATGCACTAATATCTTTAAACCGTATGAAGGAGTTGATAAAAGAAAAATTATATATAGACGGTATAGATGAAACTGCACCTAATTATAATGATTTGCTGAATGAAACATATTCTATAGTTGTACATAGAATTAACTTTGCTTCAGAAATAAAAGAAGGTTATATCGGTTTTTCTATTCGCTCAATGCAAGAATTTCTCGCTGCGGTGCACATTGTTATAACCTTTGACGATGTGAAGTTACGAACAGTTTTAAAAGATTTGGCAAAAAGTTCATATTGGAAAAATACATTTATCTTTTTGGTAGAATGTATCGCAAAGATAAAGGGGTATTATTTGGATCATTTAATTGATACTGTATTGGGTGAATTAAATGGAAGCGACACTAACTCAGAAGAAATGTGTGAAACAAAAAGTGTATACTATGGTTCTCAAGTTGCATTTACACTATTGACAAATAATATTTTCAAAAACATACCTAAATATGAAAATAAGTTGTGTAAATACATTGAAAAATATAGCAAATTAGAGTTTTGGGATAATATGTCATCCGTTTTAACTATGTCAGACAAAGTTAAAACAGAGTTAACAGATTATATTATAAATAAAGATTGTCCGACCAATGCAGATTTTGCTTTGGCAGCACTTTTAATTCAAGATAAAAAGAACAAATTAAGGTTACAAGGTTTTTCGCAAAAACATGCTTCGAATATAGCTACTCAATATTTTGAGATATCCAGTTCTTCTTGTCCTGAAGAACTTTACGAAATTGTTTCAGTTGCAATCAACAGTGGTACAGTTTTGGAAATTAATTTAACACAAATTAATGATATAATATTGAATATAAATAACCTTACATCTGATAAAGCAAAAGAAACAATCTTTAAAATAGCTGTAAAAAGTTTACTAAAACAAGATCTATTTATAGAAAGAAATCTAGAAGTTCTAAATGAGTATTTAGAATGTGATTTTTCATTAATATGTAATATTTATCGTTTTTCAGAAAAACAAATAGAAATTACGGAGTATCTAAAACTTAATTGTGGCATTCCAGAAATAGACGAATCTAAATTTCATAAACTCATTACTTATGCTGATCAGTATGGGTTAAGTGGATTGTCCTTGATTTTAAAAACAATTGCTAGTTCAAGTACAGATAAATATATTTACTTTTTTAATAACATAAGCAAATATAAAAATGAGGTTTATATGTATAATGAAGAATCGTTAATTATGCAAAATGGACTTATGTGGAAATTGTGGCAACGCTCTCATTGTTTAGAACACCGTGATTCTAGCAAATTAATTGGAAGTAATATTGACATATTCAATCATTTTGAATCAATAAATAATTTGACAGACTTATTGAAAGAAGGTAAGACAAACTCACTTTTATATTCATTTTCAATAAGTATCCCTGTAGAGCACTTTTTTGATTTTCATTCCAAAATGCTTGAATTATTGCCAGAATCAAAAATCACGGAAAATCCATTGGTTTGTTCAATCTTGTGTTTCTTGTTTGCTTTGCATTATGAACATGTTTATGCTAAAGAGCATTCTGATTCTAGAACGAAATCATTGGAATCATTAAATAGTTATAGTAACAAAGTTTTCGAATATTCACAAGTAGAAAATGATTTCGCATGGTGGACAAGGAATTTGTGGTGGATATTTTTCTTTAATTTGCAGGGTAAAGATTTTAATAAATATTCCAATTTATCGTTTGCTATTCCAGAGTATTCAAAGAATATAGGTAAATATTTTAGGTTTAGCAATAAAGACTCGGCGAAAATGCTTAAGAATTTAGCACTATATCTTTATTCTACAGAAAATCTCACTGCTTTTGAATTTTTATATGACTTTGTGTTATTAAGTTTAGATTTTGAAACATTACAAGAAACTGATTGGAGTACCTTAGATTGTTTCAATCAACCAAGAATTTGTTGTTTGAAGGAAATGTCGAAAGCAAAAACAAAAGAAGACGTCACAAAAAATCTTCTACCTTTATTAAATGATGAAAATGCCAATTCTTTGGTTTTAGATTTGTCATTAAGACTTGAATTGCCTGAATGTTTTTTGCCGTTGTATATTCATTATCTCGAAAAATATAGAATTGAAAATAATATTGATTATGTCAAGAAATTTGAGAGAAAAATTAGAGACAACATTGCAAAAATGCCAGTGAATATTTGAATGTATCAATAATTAAAAAACCGTTTAATAAACATATTATTCTTGTATTCATTAATACGGTATTAAAACAAAAATCCGAATGCTTTACCAATAAGGTAAGGGTTCGGATTTCTTCTGTGTGGTCAGCAAACTATGTCTAATGTATCAGGAAGTTTTTCTTGTCTATAATACTCCTCGCTAACGCTATCTTTTTTGCATTATTTTTTCAGAAAACTTCATAAGAAATGCAAGAGAAAAGAAAAAATACTGCACTTGTAGTGTTATTACTATGTTCGCTGGTGGTTAAGATACTGCCAACCTAAGATATGACACATATTATTGTTTTAATCAAATATTCAGGTTTATTACAATATAGATTTACCTCATATATTGTTGTTTTAATTTTGCTTTTAATAAAATAAATTACTCTTTATATAATTATACTTTTATTAAAGATATTTCCATAATAGAGAAATTACAATATTTCAAACAAAATGAAACCTACTTCTATAAAATGTATGATATTTTACATTGTTATATATGTGCTCACATTTTTTATAGAATGTTTCTCAAATTATATTTATCCAACACCTCTTTTTTTCTTTCCGTTGTAATTTCTGTATAGATTTCCGTAATAGCAACGCTACTGTGTCCTAATAACTCTTGTACTGAACGTAAATCTGCACCGTTTGATAATAGATTTGTTGCAAATGTATGACGCAAATAGTGTGGGGTAGAGGAGGGGTTAATCCCTGAGTTTGATTTAATTGTTTTATATATGTATTCAATTCCATGAATTCCTAGTTGATTGCCACAATGATTTACAAATAATTTACTAGTGGAGATATTCATTTCTTTTCTAATTTTTAACCACTCGTTAAGATTATCCCAAGTGCCATCACAAGAAATATAGATCAGACGTTGTTTGCGTCCTTTTCCGTGAATCAATAGTGTTTTTTCAGGCTCAATTATATCTTCTATCGATATAGCTGATGCTTCACCGATTCGAATTCCAGTACTTATTAGTATATCAATAAGTGCCAAATTTCTTGAAGTTCTTAATACTTCAGTATTACTTTTAGCTGAGTTTCTTTCTGCTGTTGCAGTTTTAAGAAGCTTGGCTATTTCAATTTTGGTTAAAGTTTTTGGTAGTCTTCGTTCCTTGCGAAACTTAAAGTGACATTTTTGATAGTAGTTTTCTACTATTAGATTTTTTTTATACAAATATTCGTAAAACATTTTTAGTGTTATCAGTTTGCGACTAATTGTTGTGTCGCACAAATGTTTATCCTGTGACAGGTGAGATACATATTTAACCAATAAATCATTATCAATGTTACCATTACAAAATTTAATAAAGTCATTCAAATCAGAACTGTATGCCAAATAACTATATTCTGAAATATTCTTTGTCGATTTCATAATAGAAAGAAATTCTTCTGCATAAAAATTCAAATTTTCCATATAAAAACACCTCATAATTTGATTAGATACGTACTATTTTATCAAATTATGAGGTCTTTTGTTAGTTTTCTTACAATAACTATAAATTATTGTAAATTTAAATAGCTATAAACAGAGGTGTATATATAATGAAGAATATTAGTTTTATAATTTCAATTGATAGTTCGTATGAAATGACTACAAATTTTTTTGAACATTTATTGAACGATGACTTTGTTAAAGAGTGTGAAATAGTTGTTGTTAATGATTGCATTGACAACATTAGAACATTGAATTATTTAAATCAATTAGAATCTAGAAATAAAATGTTAAAGCTTGTTAATCTAGAACAGAAAGTTGGGTACGGAATAGCAAATAACATTGGAGTGGATATTTCTACTAATGACTATTTGTTTTTTATTAATACTGATGTTTTTGCTGAAAAAAATTGCTTTCATGAAATGTATAATTGTTTAATGAGAAATGATGCTGATTGTGTACAACCATTATTAATATGGCCACAAAACAATAGAATACAGTGTGCAGGTTCTTTTTTTGGTCCATACTATAAAAATCATTTGTTTGCTGGCAGAAAGCTTAATACAATTGATTTTTCAATAATCCCATCTGATAGACAAGCACTTACATCGGCATTATATGCAATGAAAAAAGAAACATTTAATACATATGGAAGATTTGATGAATTCTATTATAACAAACTTGAATCATTTGAATTATCATTCAAGTTGACACTCGCAAATAAAAAGTGTAAATGCATAACAAATGCTATAGCATATCACTCTCAGGGTGCTGGACGAAACCAATATTATTTTGATTTTTACCAACAAGAAGCTTATTTCTGGACTAACTTTGGTAATAAAATTGTGCCGGACATTACTAAATATTATGAATTACAAATAACTGAAGATATGAAGAAAAGTGTATTTAATGTAATTGCAATAACGCAAACTCGCGGAGTTGAACAACTTATAGCTTCATTAAAGTTATGCACCTGTGGGTATACAGAAATTAATGGGATTAATCCTAATAATATTAATTTGTATGACTTGTTACCGTACTCGATTCATAATTTAAATTGTCCAATATTATTCTTTGTAGAGAATATTACTAATCTTTCAGGCAATTTAAATTGGTTTGAAGAAAGAAAAATGTGCGATGTAGTTATGGATACATATGGAAATCTTTTATATGCTAATCAAATATAATTACCACATCCTAATATCCATAATAAACCCATTTAAATCTTTGTCTTCGTCACTAATCTCATTAAGTGTTATTATCTTTTCGAATTTTGTTAAGTTATAATTTTTTTGATGAACTAGTTTATAAGAATCCCCCATTTCTTTCATAAGATTAAGACACCTTTGGGTATATTTTTTTGACATAATAATATTGTTCTCTTTGTAATAAGAGGCAGCATATAAATGATTTATAAATGCCTGGTGTCTTCTTCCCGATGATATTGCAGAATTGTTAATAATCACTGAATCAAGTTGATTTCTAATTTCATCTGAAGGAAGGTCACTAAAAAGCAAATTTAACATTATTAATTTCAATCTTGTTTTTATTTCAGATTGTATATAATGATTTTGTTTCATACTATTTATTAAATCAATATAAATAGTACGTGAAATTGTTTTATTGATTATATCATCAATAAAACAATTTTCTGCTTCAGCGTCAAGAGCTCTACGTTTTTCATTACAACCATTTAACATAATTAAAGATTCATTCATTAATTTCTTTGCTAGAATTAAGTTATGATAATAAAGACTTTTTGCAAAGTCCATTTTAGCAAAAGCTTCATACTCTATGCAATTGAGAGCTTTTGAATACATAATTGCATTATTATAATCATTTTCATTTCCTTCATCTAGCATATATTTAAGAAACATTGTACGGTTATAACAATTTAAAAAAGCATAAACCATGTTATGACCAACAATCTGTTTTCTTGAATATAAATCTATGAAAACTGGTAATAATTTTTCAATTCTTTTTTTTGCTGATTTCAATTCAAGCATCCAAATTAAGTTGTTTATTATTTCTGTTTCTGCCTCAAGGTAAACACCATAGATATCAAAATTATTAGTTAATTTATAAATATCTTTTAATTTGGCAAACTCCAAATTAGCTTTCTCATATGAGTGAGTATACTTAATGCAATTAGCCATTATAAATTGGTTTTTACAATCCATTAAATCATAGTTATCAAAACTTTTTTTGTTACTATCTTTTAGGGTTTTAGCAATTTCTAACGCTTGATAATAATCTGCATTTTCATGTAATTCATCTCGATACATACATGCCTCATTCCTATATTTCCAAAAGCATTGTTTACCTATACCAATTAGTATTGAGAACATTTTAGATTTTGATATATAATTTTTCTCTTGAGCAAATAGAACAAATTTTTCTAACACGATATTCATATCTGGAATATTAACAGCGTCAAACGCCGAAACCAAAATATCATGATATGGATATAATATATCTGCTGATTCTTTGATTATTCTTTTTTGACACAAATCATATATTTCGTCATAGCTTTTTTCACCAAAATAATCACAAATAGCATCTATATGAATGCCATTATTTATTTTATAAACACAATAAACAATACTATTATAATTATATTTGGATAATATTTGATTACCAAATGAAAGACAGGTTGTTTTACTAGATTTATCATAAATTTCGTTTAATTGTATTTGTAATTCTAAATCTGTTTTGTTTGGGAGTTTTTCTTCAATGCTATGTATTTGACAAAGCAAATTAAGAAAATGTAAAGCATTTAGAGGGATTGGGTATTTTTTTATTAAATTCTGTAATTTGTGTTGACCTTTAAAATTATTTATTATTGTTGCTTCAACATCATTTGGTTCAATGTTCTTAATTGTCATCTTTTTAGTGTAGGGGCAAAACAATGCCGCCTCTGGTCTTGAAAAAATAAAAACCTTACAATTATATCTTTGATTTAAAAACCACTCAAAAAAGTCCTTCAATAATAACATGTTTTTGTGAGATAATTTATGAAAATCATCAATAAATATTTGTGTTTGCGTAATATTTTTTTCTATCTTTGTTTTATTTTTTTGATAATATGAAGATATCATATCAACATTTTTATGGTTTGTAGTAGAACTTTTTATTTCGTGAATTAAAAAAGATTCAATCTCATTAAACTGTTCTATGGAGCAATCATCATCTAAATATTCCCATATATCACCATAAAGAGTTGACAGAATAATTTTATAGCAAGTTATGGTATCTCTGTCTATTTCGCCAGTGAAACCAAATACATATGAAGAAAACGGATTCAAATTGTTTTGATAAATATCATTCAATAAATATGATTTGCCAAATCCTGCGTTTCCAATTATGTAAAATAATGCATTTGTTGTATCTCTATCATTAATTATTGAAAATAAATCATTCTGTATATTGATTTGTGAACCATATATAATTTTAGGATTATACATATCTACTATTGAAATGTCATTAATTCCAAATTCAATTGTGCCACTACTACAACGAAATTCAAAAAGCAGTGGTGTTTTTGTAATTGAATTAATCTTTATTGGAATATAAAATGAATTAAAACCCGGAACAGATTCTAAACTATCATAATTATCATATTTTTTATTATAATTGCTAACCAATTCAACATTTTTATTTTTTGACACAACTGAATTGGTTTGAAACGTAGTCGAATAAAAAGATAAATATAATAAGTATTCTTTTTTGCATTCTATATTTTTGGATTTAGAAAATTGATGTCCACCTAAATCATAATTCTGTAAAACACAAACATTCTTTATATAATCTTTAAGATTTTGAAATTTAGCTGTGTTTATAAGAAAATACTCTGTCTCAATATCCGGATTTTCAGATAACCAATTTTCAAGTTCATCGCCATTAACATAAATTATTTTGAGATTATCTCGTTGTTTTGAAAAAGTATCGGCTCTTCTTCTATAATCATCACTAATATATGCATTTGTGATAAATGCTATTAACATTACTTTACCATCAAGCATAGAGGAAACCAATGTAGAATCTAAATGACTTTTAGGAATACTTTTATTAGGTGTTTTAGAGTATTTTGCCTCATACCAATATTTAATGCTTATATCTAACGGAGCCTCATAATTTGCCTCACCATCTTTATTTCCATCTCTAGTATATTTGGTTGATTCCCAGTTTAAGTCAGGATATTTACTTGATATATACTTATAAGATAAGTCTTCAAATTGTTTATTATTAATTTTATTCCAGTTTATCATGATTTCTCAATAGCCTCATAATGATTAAATTTATATATAACTTAAAATAATTTATAGTTATTGTAAGTAATCAAAAATATTGTTGTGACTGTTTTTACAATCATCATATTTTATCTTTTCCTGTAGTTTCATAAAATTGCTTTGTAAGTTCTGAACGAAGAAATGAGTCGTTCATTAACTTTAGAAAAGCATCTTTTGATTTTTTCGTATCGAGACGAATAGTTTGTCCATCTTCACTATATTTAAATTTGTTTGCAAGTTCTGGTGTTAATTTTGTGAATTGAATTATTGTCTCTTTAGGAATGTTTAAATCAAAAATAGGGGAGGTTTTCTTAACTTTTGACAATTTTCTTGCAAATGTTATTTCGTCCGCAGAATCCTTTAAAACCTGAATATCCTCTAATAATCCAAGTGAATCGATGGCTTCGATAGTTTCATTAGCTGACTTTTTAATCAGTGCATTGAATTTGATATTATGTTCTAAGACTTTTGCATCTAAAACATAAATTTCTCCATCAATAAGCAATAATTGTGCATCACCATTAAGCCTTAAGATGTCATCACCTTGAATCAGCTCAAATCGTTCTTTGGCTTTTTTTAATCCTAACAAAAAACTATCCCTTTTAATTAGTGATATTGGGTAATGTTTTTTAAATAGAGTCAGACCTGTATCCATTGTTCCAAGAAAAATTATGTATCCATAAAGATTATTTATATTGTCACTATGAAAATTAAATTTTTCTGGATTATTAGCATGTGAGTTTATGTCAAAATTACGATAAAGGGATAATTCATCTGGATATTCATCATAATCATAATGATAAATAGCATTAACACGTTCGTCGGCAGTTGATAATTCACACAATTGTAAATCATCATTTTTTGCGATGCTGTCAACAAATTTTTTAAAAAGATTTGTTATCTCAGGTTCAGTTATATTATTTTCTAAATCGGCAAGCTTTAAAACAAATTCATTTTCGTTTTTTAATAACAAGTAAACTTGAGCGATTACGGGATTAGATATTATTTCTGTAATTTTTGACTTAATCATTTCGATATCCATTATTTTATCTCCTTTGCTATCCACACAAACTCATCTATTTTTATCCACTTTATTGAATCGCCTTTACTTAATTTGTCTTTAGTGATAACGATGATTTCGTTAGACTCTTTAGGAGATTCAACTTTTATTTTGTAAAGTTTATATCCAAATATTGCTAGTGTAGGATTTCCATAATATATGTCCATTTTTATGAAAATTACACCTAGAACAAATAACAAGATGTAAAAAACGACGACATTTCTAATATTATCAAAATTCATGCAAACAAGTGGAATAATACACGATGTTAAAAAAGTTAAATATTCATAGTTCTCATTTTTTATTTCTTTTATTTTGTGTGGTGGGTAACTTACACCTTTCCATTCATATTTTGTAACTTGTAGCAAGAAAAAACATACAATACACATTATGATTGATATTATTGGAAAGATATTTTCACTCAAGATTAAAATAATTTTTTCCTTTATAGTTTGAATTCCTTCAAAGCAGGGGATAGAAATAGTACAAATTGCCACTAAAAAGAAAAGTAGCCATAATGACATAATATAAAAACGGATTTTCAATAAACCATTAGTTTTATCTTTTTTCATCAGTATTGCCCCTTAAATATAGATTTTAGTTTTGCACACATTTCGGTCAAATACCATTTGTTTTGTATATATGATATTCATAATAAAAAAATGAAAACATTTATTTCAAAACATATTTTACTATTAATATATTGTTTCTACACAGGCCATCTCAATACGTGAGGTGGTTTTATTTTTGTTCAAACTTTTCAATTTATAATAACTTACAATAACCTCTTATTATTGTATGTTAAAATCAAAGATGTAGGTGGGAAAATGGAAAACATAGAATTAAGTTTAGCAACAATAACCAATCACTTCGACAAAGTAGAAAATAACAACTCATTTTCTTATAAAATTATGAAAAACCAAAAAGATTTTACGGCAAATAGTTTAAAGAGAAATCAAATTAAAAATAAAGATTTAAATGGATATAATTTCTCACAGGCCTCTTTTGCAGGCTCTATTTTTCATAATATTTCGTTTGTAGATTGTAATTTTAAAGGAGCAATTGCAGAATTCTGTGATTTTTACAATTGTTCTTTTAAAGGTGAATTGTTAAGGGAATCATTATCCTTTTTTAATTTTAACAATTCCAATTTTATAAATTGTTGTTTTAATGGTCTTGAAATCATTACAAGTTCATGTACCAATTCATTATTTAAGAATACACAATTTAGCAACTGTATAATTACCTTATCTTCATTTGAAAACGCTACGTTTGATAATGTTTTATTTTCAAACATTGATTTATCAGAAGTAAATATTGAATTTGCTGATTTTAAGAAAATAAGATGCGACAAGGTTATTTTGCCTATAGCTCAAGTATGCTATATATTTGGAGCATTAGAATATATATTAAATACTGAAGATAATATTAGAATTTCCTCCAATGCTACTAATTTAAAAAGTATTGAAAAAGAGGATTTTATTCGATTATTACCAGATTTAATAAATTATTATATAAGTATTAAAGAGTTTTTTCCGTTGGCAAACATTTATATATCGTTAGGAGAAGGTAAAAAAGCATTACAAGCTATTTATGATGGAATTTTTGCTTCAGCTAAAAAGAAAGACTTTAGGATGTTGAAATTTTATTGTAAATTGGCTGTAAGTAATTATTGGCTTTCAAAGGAAAAAAGATTTGAAATATATGAAACTATAACAACTTTAGACCAGCAAATAAAAATGAGTTCTGCAGAAGCACATAATTTTTATTTGCATTTAGGCGAGTTTAGAAAAATCCTTCTTTTTAGCAATAATGATAGTCCTACTCTTTACTATAATATTAAAAGTAATATTGAAAATCATGAATATAACAAACTATCAATCACTATTAAAAGTATCGAAGATATTATTAATGAAATCAAAGACGAGAAAACCACATATAGCATTGAATTGAGGCATGAATCACCTTTTTCAATATTAATTATGATAGTTGCCACAGCACAAGTGATTGGAACGGTTTGTTATTGCATCAATAAAATTTGTTCTACTATAAAAGAGGGTCAAGATATATATATTAATCAACAAATAATCAAAAAAAATAGTTTAGAGATTGAATCTTTAGAGAGAAAGGCAGAAGAAGAAAAAGCTACACTTAACCAATCAAAAATCATATTATCGGGAACATCCTATTATACAAATTTGGATTAATCTTATGAAAGTGTATTATTCCTACAAACATTGCATTTGGGGCCAAGACTTATGCCATGCTTTTTACATATATCTTTTGCTTCATAATAAACATCCTTCAAGTACTCAAAAGATGTTGGTATGCTATTTTCCATAAGAGAATTTTTTGCTGGACCGAAAGGAGATAGAATGGGAGAGACTCCCATTTGTGCTAGTTTTTCAATCCCTTTTAGTAATGTTTCCCTTCTTTCTAGTCCAACCACTACCATACTTCTGACAGCACCAAGTTCAGTCCAAACTTTAGTTGCATTTTCTAAAGCCCTATAATATTTTTCTAGAGGTATTTTTCCTTTCCCAGGCATAATATCTTTGGCCAATTCTCGATCAAACACTTCTATATTAAATGCAATTTCTGTAATCCCATTGTTACGAAGTTGTTTTAAATCATTCAAGTTATCAATTGGTAAAGTCATTAAATATATTGATTTGTTGCAATTTGTGGAAATATAAGATGCTATTGTATTTATTTTTTTTAAATCTTTTTGAATATTTTCAACTGGCCCACCAATCAAAAAATGTTCAAAACTGACATTATTCAAATATGCGTCAATTACTTCGAAAATATCGTCCAAACTGAAATTGAATGTTGAACCCGTAATTCCGCAAAATCGACAAGAAAGATTCTCTTTTTTGAAAATACAATCACTATGATAGTTTAATGAAACTCTATCTAACGCTAATAATGCTATAGAGCGATATGGAATTTTATTTTTTGTTATATTTTTCATTATCTCTAATTTAAATTGCATTTTCACATAACTAACTTTTTCATCATAATATAATAAAATGTACTTATTATCGGCATAGTCTAATGTGAATGGACTTAATGCAACAGTTGGATAAACTTGAGAATAACAACTAACAGTCATATTATCAAAAATGGTAATGTTAATTCCATTACTTATTGATTCACAGACCCCTCCTTGCCTTAATAACATTTCTTGAGCTTTTTTTGTAATGAAAATACCGCTACACATTAATGCAATTTTAACGTCCATTGCGTTGCTAATATCTATATTATGTTCACATGATATGTTATCAAATATACGGAGTGTCTTGTCTGGAGTTATTTCAGAAATCTTCCGAGAAAATATCAATTTAAAAAGAAATGAATTCTTTTCGAGCTTCATACCTTTGTAAAAACCATCATTAACAACTTTTGTAACCATTTGTTCAAAAGGAAGTTTATCATAAAGGCTTAATACATTATCAGAGTTATATGAGTATGCATAATTACTATAACATACTTCAAAATTAGTAATATCTTGGCAAAATAATTTGTGATTAAAAGCATCGATACACATACTTTGTGCACTAGGCATTTGATTATCATATAATGACATGTTAATCAAATACGTTGAAGCCTGAAATCTTTCATTTACTTCCATAAAATAAACATTATTACCATCCCATAAGTAGTCTATTCCACAGATTCCTCTAAATCCAGCATTTTTTAATAAACTACCAATTTCATAATTTGAATGATTCACATTTAATTGTACATGTTCTGGTAAATCATTAAAAGCAATAAAATCTGCTCCTTTATAATTCAAGTCTTTTGAAACAATTTGAATTGAAGAAGGGAAAAAACAAATATCATTATCATAAATTATTAAAGTGGAATTAAATGAAGCTGCATTTTTGAGATACTCTGATATGCTATATGTTTCATTATCATCTAAAATTATTTTTTTATGATTATTAGCAGTCATCAATATTGTGCCATTACCACCATCAGAAATTTCTTTTTGAATAACAAAACCATTCTTGTTATATTGAAAAATATTTTTTAACAAGTCATATGAACATTCCGTTCCTTTAAGAAAAATATTAGGTAGCGTCTTAACTGTGGTTTCTTCTTTCACCCATTTTCTCATCTCAAATTTATTTTTTATTTTTGATATGAGTTCAAACGAATTTAGGCATATAGTTCTTTCTGTTATCTTTGCTCCAAGAGTATATGCCATATATGGCGAATAAAACATAAATTTAGCATTAGAATCTTCATCACATATACGATTCAATTCATCATTATAGAACTCAATAATGTCCAAGAAATCATCATGGTAATTCTTCCGAACACTATATCTATTTGAAAAAGAGATATTATCTTCATTTCCGTTTCCGTTAATGGTTATTGATTTTTTAAATATATTTTTGCAAAACTCAATTTCAGATTCATTAAGACCAACCCAATATAAATTATCCATGCGTTCTCCTTTTTATATGCCTTACAATAATAAGAGGTTATTGTAAGTTTTTAGTTTTAGTTTCTCAAAACTTTTTCAAATGGAAACATAAAATTTGTTGTTTCTATTTGAAAAAATCTTGAAATAGTATTTTGGATATATTCCCTTATTATATATAAATCGTAAAAAATCAACATTTTGTGACAAATAAAAATATTTTTTGAAGCACCGATATAAATTTATCGGTGCTTTGTATTAGTTTTGTTTAATTTTAGATATAGATTATCCAAACCAGCCTTCGTCACCATTGGGGTCGTCATTACCAAATTCAAGATTACCCGGTGATGATGCTGTGATTACGTCTTCAACCTCATAGATTGTTACATCAAAATCAGGAGTTTCGTATTTTTTCATAATTAGTCCTTTCTATTTTAAAAGTCGTCATTCTAAACGAAGTGAAAAAATGTTGAGTTATATGAAGTGATGTGTTTAAAATGACGACTTTTATTCGTGAATAAAAAAGTTTAGTTAACTTAATTTAGTTAACTTAATGTGTAATAGAGGAGTTATGCCTCCCATCCATACTGTTCTGCTGCGATTGGATAGTATGTGTTATACATTTCTCCAAATTCTGCTGTTACTTCAACAGGGAAGAAATACCAAACATCATCAACACAGATATATGCATAAGCTGTAAGACCGTTATCAAGTTCATCCTCTGGTATTCCTGTTACAAGGCAAGTAAACATATAATATCCGTCAGCATCCTGAATGTAACTTATAGGCTTATCAACAAAACCATCTGCAGTTCCACCTTGTGCAACAGTTTTTGCAATATCAATGTTAAATTCTGTTTCTGCAGTTGAATATACAAAACCTACTTTTGAGATTTTTTCAGTTGCATTTTCATTTGAACCTGCGATATATTTCTGGAAGTCTGCATCAGAAATCTTTGCTCTTGTTCTTACATCAAATGTACCAGCATATGAACCATCATCATTTTTGTTAAAACGAATTTGAGATGACATAGCAGTTACAATAGTCTTTTCATAAACTACAACATTGTCGTTGATTTCAATCTGGTCATCAGTGATTTCAACAGCACCGTCAGCAGTATAGAATGCATAGTCTTCACCAAGTGCTTCATTTATTGTTGCACCCCAGATTGAGAAACCGTCTTCGTATGTACCACCATAGATTTTTGTTGTACCCTCATTAGCAACAAAAATATCGTCATATCCATATTCGCTGGAGATTGTACCACCATTAACGGTAACATCGCCACCATTGTTGTATATACCATCCATAGTGCTTTCAATGTTACCATTATTAAAGTTGAGCGTGCCACCATTTACTGCGACACCACCGCCACCAATAGTACCATTTTCTTTTGAATCTTCAATATTAAGTGATGCACCTTCATCAACAACAACTGTGTAGTCGTAGTTATCATTGATTGCAACATCTTTACCATTAAGGTCAAGAGTTGTTGTACCGTTGAAAGTAAGTGTTGAACTTAAAAGAATATCAGTAAGTAATTTAAGTGTGCTGTCAATATCTTTATTTGCTTTATCCACGCCCTCATCAACACTTGGGAAATATTCTGTTGTTCCGTCAGGTTGAACAACTGCTACAGGATATTTATTTTTTACAACAAGGTCTTGTGTTATTACATGGTTGCTTGGAATTGAATCACCATCAATATTTACTTCATTTCCATCCATATCACAAAATACATAGCCTTCAGCAAGGAATTTTGAGAATTTTTGAGTACCGTTTCCTCTTTCCATTCCACCTTTTATTGTGCCATCTGATAAACAAATTGTTGCATTTTGAGAATTGGAAGATACGGGATAATATATGCCTCTTGAATTACCAGCGATAGTACCACCGTCCATATTGAATTTTACAAACTCTGTAATATAGATTCCGTATTCTCCACCGGTTGAGATGCTATCGTTGAAATTCAATGTGCTTTTTGTATTACAAAGTATTCCGTGAGAATCACTACTGATTTTACAATTGTTAACAGTTGCAGTTTTCCCAACAAACAAACCTGTACTTGATTTGCTTGTGATAGTTATATTTTCTATAACTGCATCAGCAGTAATCTTAACTGCCACATCATTTACAAGCGAAATTTCGTCTGATTCATAAGTGTTGATAATTTGTCCTCCACCTATGCTGTCAGTAATTTTTACTGGCCATTGGTTATTTATAATGAGAGTTGAACAAGCACTACTTGATATTGTTTTACCATTTAAATCGAGTTCAAATGGTCCGTAGCCACGAATCTGGAATATACCAGTTCCTTCAACATCTTTTAAAAGTGTAAGTTTTGTTTGATAGTTTCTGCTTACATACGATAAAGCTGATGAAATATCAACAAAGTATTCTGTTTCACCCTTTATGTTTTCAATCTTTGCAACATTCGGTCTTTCACTATTGCTTTCTTTAACTGTTACTGTTGTGGCAATAGTTAAGTCATTTATATCAGCGAAAACCTCATTCCCTACCTCATCAAAAAAGCCATAACCATCAGGAATAATATCAGGAATATATACAGGACCAAAAACTTCATCCCATCTATCATAATTGTTGATATATATACCATTTACAAATGTACCACCAACAAGTTGACCGTAGCCATTAAGATATTCTCCATACCTATCTTCAAGAAGTTCACATTTACAAGTAAAACTTACTGCAGCACTTCTGATTATTTCAAGACCACGCACATCTCCGATAAATGTACCATCTTTTACTATAATATTATCACAGGAAACTACAGCATAATCTTTTCCTATAAATGTGCCACCCTCAACAACAAGTTCACCACAATGAAGTATAGCATTTGAGTTTTTCTCAGAATCTGCACAAGTAATAACACCTGTACCAACACTATCTTTTATGGTAAGCTTTCCACCACGATGAATACGAATAATTTCATATGCTGTTGTTGAAGATAATGTCTTTCCGTTCAAATCAAGTGTAAAATCACAGTCAATGATGTGAAACTCCTTGTCACTAACTTCAGCATCAGTCAAAAGAGTTAATGTTGAACCAACATTAGCACAGGCATAATCTATTGCTTCAACGAGTGTCGCAAACTCTGTGACTTCTCCTAAAATAGTTGTGACAGATGCAACTGAATCTGTTGCAAATACCGTCATTGGCATTACTGAAAAAATTAGTAGCACCGATAGGATAATGCTGAGAAATTTTCTTGTTTTCTTTTTCATAATAATTCCTCCAAGTATAAAAATATAATTTTTGCAACTTAATTTTATTTAATAATTAATTGAAACACAATATGTGATGTCAAAATGCAGATTATTTATGTCAAATTGCAAGATTTTGATAAATAGAGAGGCTATTCGAATAGTACAATACAAAAATAGCCGATGGGAAACTTCCCATCGGCATTAAAAATATTAAACTTAATATGAAAAGTAGAAGAATAAACATCGATATAATTCATTTCTATTTACATTTTGAAATATGTTATAATTTTTGTTATTGTCTTGAATATTGTGTTTGCGTCTGTGGTATTGTTCAAATAAGCTAATTCTTATATTTTGGACTTTTCCTGCTTATTTTCATTATTATATTTGCTATTATTGTTAAACTAACATAATCAATTAATAGAAATAAAAAGAAATAAGACAGATTGTTAATAATATTTGTTTCACTAATTGTAAAATAGTTTTTAAAGTATGAAACAATATGAAGACAAACAACTAAGATAAGTAATTTGAAAAAAATCCATATTTTATGTCGAGTCATATCATATGCTCTTGTTTTATAAAATATTCTAATCAGTTTATTTGTATTAAAATCCAGAATATAAATATTTTTGAGGATTTTTTTCATTTGATATCAACTCCTAAGCTAGGTCTAAAGAAAAGGTTGTAATGGTGTTTTGAAGTTCCCACTTACCTGTTTGTTTGTTCTTTTTGTATGTGTATGCTGTTATCACAGCATCATATGTATACCTATACTTTATTTTTGCGGTTAATGTTACAACTTTGTATTCGCCTGGTTTTTTAAAACACTTATCAATTAGTTTTTTTACAAGAGAATCTATTCCCCAACCAGTAATTAAACCTAAAACCCATTTTATATCTTTTGTTATGTATGCTCCTGCTATATCAGCAATAAGTATGGTAAGCGACTTTCTGATATTATATGAGTTTGTTGTAATCGTATAATAATTTGTATCCCATGAATAAGGTATACCCATTTGTTCATAAAATTTGGTTCTTTCCCCATTATAAAAGTTTACTACTCCACTTTTTATTTTTACACCAGAACCAAATTGAACATAATATTTTGTAGGACCTGTGCGTGCTCTCCTGTGAATGAGAAAACTGCCAAATAGAGGTTCAAAGTCTTTAGCAAATTCTCGAATACATGCTTTTTCTAATCCAAAATAATCTACATAATTTATAGGATTATTTTCACAATATGCAAATAAATTTGCACCCAATATTGTTCCTTGTGTTGCAATTGCAATTTGAGTATCATCAGTATTTATAAATCTACCGATTTCTGGTGAGTAGTAACGACTCTGAAGGTAATATAAACCTGTATCATAATCGTAGCAGTAACCACGATATGCAAAAGGTAAAAACTTCTTCATAAGTTCAATTGTGTTACTATCGCCAGCGCCTACCTTTTGTTCAAATTCACCCCAAGCATTATAAACATAACTTAAAACTGTTTCACCCGACTCGTTTATTACAGAAATAATATCGCCTTGAATATTCTTTAGATATAAATATGTTTTATCATTGTTGAGAATGAATCCCTGTGGTGTGTCAAATGAATCGTAAATAAATTTAACAGCATAAGATGTCGATGTATTATTTTGATATGTTGTATAAACCTGATTGACAAGTTTACCGTTTGCCCAAGTATAATTATACTCTTCGGTTAGAACATCATTAACATAAATACTCTTTCTGTGTCTTAAACCATCTTCATCGTAACTATATTCAATTCTTGTTGTTTCATCAGTATTTTCATCCGTTATTTCATAAGAATCAAGTTGTCTTCCACTCCAACTTAATGTTGCACCCATTAATGAAAGTGGATTACCAATATTATCATAATCAATTGTGACACCATTATACTGAATGAGTTTATCTGCCCAGGTATCATCATAAGTATAATTTATAGTGGATAAAGCAGTACCAAGCGTGCCTGTTCTATATGCATAAGTCGATTTAGATAAAATATTACCTGCATTATCATAAGTGAATGTATATGACCGTCTTGGACTAGACACATTATCGTTATATCTTACAAGCTGATTCAACTCGTCATAAACATAACTATAACGCAGATTTTCGCCACCCTCAGCATCATATTCATATTCAGCAGTGATGTTACCATTACTATCATAATCGTATGAGAAACCATAATATTCAGCAAGATTTTCCTCTAATATATTTGTTCCATTATACACTTTATTGACATAAGTTTCAACACGATTTGATGTTTTATTATTATCATATTCAGAATAAGTGTACTCTGTCTTGATGGCAGCGAATGTGTTATCTGAATTTGTATCGTTTGCACTTTCTGTTTGAACGATGCTTTCTGTATATCTGTCAAACCAATCTTGTTTGTCAATAGTGCCTATTGTTTTGCCGTTTGTTGCAGTAACATCACTTTTTTCTGTTGTTGTGCCTGTTGTAATATCATAAATGTTGTCATAGGACTTTGATGTATATGTTACACCACCAATGATTTCTATAAAATCACCATCATCATTTGTATATGATGAATAGATATAGTTATTGTCGAAATCAAGAATATCAGTTCTGTCATCCGTATATCGAATTATTCTACTATCAGTCGCAGAAATTTCTGTAAGACCACCGAATGAATCATAAGTATAAATGAACTTTGTTTCACCATTTATGATTATTTCAGTAATATTGCCAATTCCGTCATACTGATATTCTGTTGTGGTTGTTACGGAGTTATCGTAAATCTCACTATCATCATTATGATACGTTGAGGAAACTATTCTGTCACGATATTCGTTTTCACCATACACATAAGTGATAATGGGCTGTGCACCTACAGATACCTGAGTTAACTGTCCCCAAAGGTCATATGAAAGGTTGTATGAAAATCCATTATGAGTTATGGCTATCAATTTATCGTTTTCATACGTATAATTTGCTGAACTGTTACTTGATGAAACTTGTGTTAAGTTTCCTGAAGCATCGTAGGTGTATGTTGTGTTGTTATTTTTTGCATCTGTAATAGCATTGAGAATACCATTGAGTAAACTGTAATCGTATGTGAAAGTGTTTCCATCTTCATCTGTCTCTGAAACGAGATAGTTACCATTTTCGGAATACTGTGATAATGTCTGAATAGTTTTTATTCCATCGAAGGTGGTAATTGATGTGATGTTTCCAAAATCATCTTTGCCAACAATAGTGCCTCTACATTTACATTGTGCTCGGTCGCAAGATGATTCACTTTCACAAGTGCATGTGCAATCTGATTCTTCACAATTGTCACATTTACAAGTTCCAGTTTCTTCAGTAGTAGTTTCTTCTTCATCGCTAAACACAATTGCATCTTCATCTTTTGTAAGTTCAATATTTGAAACTAATGCAGAGTTAGCATTTTTTGAATAACGAATAACAACTAATATTTCATTGCAATCACCCTTAAGAGCGAAATCTTTTGCTGCAAACTGCCAATCATCTATGTTTTCACAGAAAGGAACAGTAATTGTTTCGGTTAATGTTTCTGTTGTTCCGTCCTCGTTCTCTACATCATATTGATATGCAACATCAATATGAGCAAGACGGTCGTTTGTAAAGTTAAATATATTTGTATTTGTGGTTTCGTTTATGCTGTTGAGAATCCATGTATTATTTGTTGATGAGTTAACAAATAATCCTTTTAACCAACCACCAATTGTGAATACATCATCTTTTTTACCGTCAATTTTTACGATTTGATAGACTGTGTTTTCACCATTAGTGTCTCCATCAAATAAAACTGCCTTTTCATTTGAACCATTTATTTCTGTATCGACAATTGAATAAGTTGGTTCATCTTCCCAACCTTCAAAACCTTCTCTGAATCCACCATTTTCAATGTAATTATATTCGTTCGCAGAGCTTGCTTGTTCGAGTTGAACATTATCAACATAAAAAGTACCCTGAGAGTTTTTAAAGCCAAATTCAACAACAATTTTCTTTGTGTTACTTGGTGCATCGAGTGTTACTGAATATCTCTGCCATTCTCCACCAGTAGATTCAACAGGGATTGATTCAGTTTCTGTTTTTGAATTTGAGCTGTTATATGATGAAATGTTCAAATAAAGTTTGCCACTATTTGTTTCATCTGATTTAACATATGCTGAGAATGTGTATTCACCACCTGATAAAACTTCAACTGTTTGTTTTTGATAAACGGTTGTGTTATTTGTTTTTGAAGCAGTATATACATAGTCACCAAAATATGCATTATCAGATGTTGTTCTTTCAAATGCAGAACTTGAGTTTTCCCAATGCTTTGCACGTGATGTTAAAGTGTCACTGTCTTCAAAACTTGCATTGAGTAATAAGTTTTCAGCATTTGTGCGATAATCATTAGATGAAATGAAATATGTATTATTTGAGCCAACATCATTGTTCAATGTATAGTTGCCAAGTCTATCAGTTGTATAAAGAAGAGTTCCATTGTTATTAAATTGATAGATTTCATAGTTACCATTTCCATCTGTAAGTTTAATCTGTGTAGGACTCAAACGGTCATATGTGATGAAGTTACCATTAACATAATTAGTACCATCTAATGCTTGTTCAGTAACTTTTGTAACTTTTCCGTTTTCATCATAATCATATACAATGCGATAACCATCAATGTTTGCAATTGATGTAATATTTCCATTTGTGTCATATGTATATGTTGCAGATTTGCCATCAGGGAACATAACAGATGTAAGATTTTTATTTTCATCATAAGTATAGTTGACTTCAAGAGGGGAGGTAGTAGAACCTGCAGTTATAGATGTTCCATCTGCGGCATAACATTTCACCTTAGATAACAAATTAGTTGTATCGTCATAAACGTAGTCGTACTTTCTGCCAACACCATCTGTAATATAGTCAATTCTATACATAGAATCATACATGATGTTTATTTTCTGTGATGGATAATCAGGATTAGTAACAGATGCTAATAATCCCATATTGTTAAATCGTTCTTCGTAACCATCAGGACGAGTTATGACAATATGCTCTGCTTCGGTGTCGGTTGCAGCAACATATTCGATTTCATAACCATATTCACCATAAATATCTGAATAAGTTTCTTCAAATGTCACTACATCATTTTCTATGGTATAAGTATAATCAATCGCTGAACCATTTTCTGTATAATAGGTGAGTTGATTGTCTGACATTTGTACAAAAGCACGCAAATAATTTGGAGTCCAACCATTGCCATACGCCATCAATGTGTTGTAATTCAATGACTTGATTTTATCGTAAGTTGCAGAATTATAAATCATACCTACAGATACAGGCATAATGTTGCCATCAATTGAAAGGTCATCACGAAGAATGGAAACTTGTTGAGTAAAATCATTTACATAACCAGTACCGGCTCTACCTACTGATTGGCTATGATAATTATGATTTTCGTTATAACCACCCACTTCAACATAGTCTAAAACGATTGCTGTTGTATAAGTTTTTGTTGTTGTGCCTGATGATGAAGTTGTCGTTTGTACACCATTCAAGTAAAATAAGCCGGAATATTCTTCGTTGCCAGCTATGACAGCAAAACCATTGTTTTCTGCACCATTATACCATTCATTTAATGGTTTAGTTATATTGAAGTGAATATAGCTGAAATCTGCACTATCATCATTCTCTAATGTGTATGGTGAAGTATAGTAGTCAATAATTTCATCTTCAAGTGATGGTTTTGTTGCATATGTTACGGTTGTTAAATCAATAGGAGTTGCAATTTTTTTAGCAAGGGCTTTACCATCTGCAGAAGCACCAATAAAAAGGTATTGAACTTCAGTAAAAACAATATTATCACCTAATGATTTGAGTACATCAATGTTAAATTTAGTATATATTTCTGAATTTAACTGCTGTATATTACCATCATTATCGGTTGTTGTTTGATTAGCTAAAATAGCAAGCCAATCATTATATCCATTACCATTCTGCATATCACTATCAGAACTATCATATGCAACCCAAGTATCTTCAACCCAAGAAACTTCCTTATTTTCAACCACGATTGCAGGGTCAATAGTGATTGGATATACACGGTCAGAACTACTTGTCCAATCACTTGATGGTGAATATTCAAGAGAAATAGTTCCGTCAGCATTTTCAATTAAAACAACATCAATGTCATAAGAAAATGTAAAGTTTGCATCTGTCATTACTGGACGAGGAATTCTAAATTTGATTTCATTAAGCTCGTCTTTAAAAATCACACTACCGTCATCAAGTTTTTCAGCATCTAATCCGTTTGTTTCAAACGTAAAGGTATATGTGTCTTTCACACTTTCCTTGTTTGAAACAATGATATTTTCTTTAATAGAGTTTGGAGTAACGATATATTGTAAATCTGTATCTTCAGCAACATCGTTATATGTAACAGATGACTGGGTTTGTGCAATTGCCTCGTCTGCCACAGGGATATTAGTATCACTAACGACAATGTCATTTTCAACAACAGCAGAACTTTCTTCAATATTATCAACACTAAATGAAAGTTCATATCCGTCTTTTTCAACGGTTAAGTTTTCATTACTATCAATACTTTCCGGAAATTCTACATTAAACAAGTTGTCTAAGTTTGTATAAAGATTTCCATTAAGAGACATGGAGTTGTTGATTTCTTCCCATACACCGTCATTAAGATAATGCAATGGCTCTTCTGTCATAATCGCAGTATATGTACCATCACTCTTTTTATATACTTTGGTGTATTCGTCTCTTTTTTCTTCGACTTCATAAAGTATTTCTGCATCAGAAGTGTTGTCTTCAGATGTTGGATTATTCAAAACATCTTCAATAAATTCTTTATGTGCAATGGCATCAGTAACACTTTCTGCTAAAACCTGTAATGGTAATATCTGTACGACAATCAGGAATGCAAGAAATACTGATAAAGCTTTACACATAGTTTTAGTTTTCTTTTTCATACTTTTTCTCCTTTACTTAATTTGATATTTTGTGTATACGATATTTGACTATTAATTCGACTGTATCCTACACCTCCAATATGCAGATACTATATTTCGACGTAATTATAGTGTTTTTAACACTTCTAAAAAATAGTTAATGTCAAAATGCTGATTATTTATGTCAAATTGCAAGAAAAAAGCACCCCGTAAAGAGGTGCTAATGTGCTAAAAATAGTTATTTAGTGTTGGAAAGCATTATAATTGAGGTAAATGTTTTATTTAGAGAATCGTATCTCCAATCATAATCACCATTATACTTTTTGAGAGCTTTTATAACACTCTTAATGCCGATACCATGAATATTTTTATCATTCTTAGTTGTAAGTAAGGTGTTGTTTAATGATTTTGGTGTTGTATCACAGCTGTTTGAGACGATTAGAATATCATAGGTATTTCTATAATCGGTTGATAGTGAGATTTCTCGTTTTTCTGATTTTTCTGCAGATTCTAGCGCATTATCAAGAAGATTACCAAGAATTGTAACCAGGTCATAATCTGTAACATAATCAAAATTCTTCAAACGAATATCAAGGAAAAGCTTAATTTTCTTAATTCTACATTCAGTCAAATACTTATTCAAAATTACATCTAAAGCCTGGTTTCCACTATGACCTACTTGACTATAAGTTTCAAGATTTTGAGCCATAATGTTTATGTATTCATCAATTTTTGGATTATCGTTAAGATTCTTAATTGCAGTAAGATGCTTCTTTGCGTCGTGTGCATAAATCATTAAGTCTTGATTTTGTTGTTCAAGAATATCATAATAGTTCTTTTCTATTTCAATCTTATTCATTTCATTTTTCAAAAGAAAAAGTTCATTTTCTTTTTCGGTATTTCGTTGATAAGTTATAAAAGTAATTATTGTTGGTAGAAGGAGAATCAAACTTATTGTAGCCACAGCAATTTGTCCAGTTTTGTTTATGCCACAATATGCACACACATACCAAAATATAAGTACGGATATAAGAATTGAAAATGGATAAATGTAGAGTGAAAATGGAATTTTCACTTGTTTTTCTTTAATAACAAATTTTGATAGAATTAGGGTGCTGATAAAATACAATCCTTTACTACTAGAAGCAAGTAAAATTAGAATAACATTATCTTCTAAATAAGAACGAATGGCAGTTTCAGTTATTACACTCAAAATAAATTCAATTGCATATTCCCAAATCATTGAAATTGTTACCAAGATTATTGAATATACTATAATTTTTTTCCAATTAATTTTAAAACATAAACAGCCAAAAGTGATATTCATTAAAGTGAAATACAACATGTTTAACCACACTATATTACCACCTATAATATTCACTAATAATGCTGTAATGAACAGTGCTAATCCAATTAAACAGCAACAAATTGATTTGTACTTTTTTACGCCCGCTTGTGAAAAAAATACGAAAGCCGTAAGCATTTCCACAATATAGACAATTAACAATATTCCAGTATAAACCATAATCATCTCCTCATTAAATAATCGAACCAAAACTTATGAAATTCTGCTTGTTTTCTCGATGCAATTGGAACGCGAATCGTTTCATTTAAAAATAATTCTGTATAACTGTACTTTGTAACATAATGCAGATTAACAAGAAAAGATTTATGCACTAAATAGAAAAAAGTTGTAGGCAATCTATTGTTCCACTCCATAATTGATTCTCGTATGACATATGTACCATCTTTTGTGAAAAGATAGTTTTTTCTATTATCTCTTTTTAAATAGATTATGTCATCAACAAGAACTCTTGTATGCTCTGTATTATTTTGAACAAATACATCAACATAAGAACCATCTATATATTCCATAGCTTTATCAAGACTTGAATATAAACGCTTTACATCAAAAGGCTTTTCAAAAAATCGGAATATTTGTAAGTCCATAGCATCATCCTGATACTTGCCATATGCAGTGACAAAGAATATAACAACTTTACTATTTCTTTCTTTTAGTTTATGAGCTATTTCCAATCCGTTAATCTCCGGCATTTGAATGTCTAAAAATACTAAATCATAGGTTTTCTTATTTTTGATAATTTCTGTTGGGGAAGAAGTTGTCTCAATATTGCATGGAATAAAATGATTTTTCATATATTCATGTACATGAACTTTTAATTCATTTACATATTTTACTTCATCATCGCAAACAAGTATTCGCATATATAATTACTCCTTTTAACAAAACTTCTACCCAATTTTACATTATAATTGTATCAAAAGAGTATGTTATAAGCAAGTGAAATGTCAAAATGCAGATTATTCATGTCAAATTGCAAAGAAAAGAGCATCACAGTGTTTTCTGTGATGCTTTCTTTGAATCTCTAATCGTATGTATTATTTGTTTCTGATATGTATGTAAGCAATAGTTTATAAATTATTTTTTGTTTATCATCTGGAAGTTGTCTTAAAAGTTTAACAGTGTCTTCAACTTCTTCTGAAATTTTACCTATTAAATAATAATCAGGGGTACCACCAAGCACTTCACATGTTTTAAATATAAACAGGGTTGTAGGGATATATAACCCTCTCTCAATGCTTGAAATATGGTTTTTTGAATATCCAATTAGTTCTGAAAACTGTTCCTGATTTAATCCTTTTTCTTTTCTTCGTTGCATTATTCGAATGCCAATGAGTTTATTATCTAATTTCACAATTATCACCACTCCGTATATATGCTATCATTTGGAGTTGAAAAAATAAACAAAGTATAACAGAATAGTTCTGTATAATGATTATAAATCATAGAAAATATTGGAAAATTCTGTGAGTATATTATTTCTTGCAAATTATCATTATTTTTTAGCATTTTGAATAATTAAATTGAAAAGGTTTTTTTACTGTGTTAGAATCAAAAAAAGGAGAATATCACTATGAAAAATAAAAAGAATATTTTTGTAAATGCTGTTAAGAAAGCAGCTGAAAAATCATTGAGAAGAGATGCTAACAGTACCTCGTGTACAACTATTTATCAGCCTAAGGTGCCATCTAAATTAAATGAATATAAAAAGATTAATAAGGAATGATTAGTAAATTATCAGCAAAAATCGTATGCAGATTAATTGATACATCAATAATAAATAATACTGAAAAGGAATTGTATTCTTACGGATTCTTTATATTATTATCACAGATACTATATTTCATTTTAACTGTAATATTTGGAGTTCTTTTTAATATAGTTCTTGAAAGTATTATTTTTTATGTTGTATTTCAATTTATAAGAACAAATGCTGGTGGGATACATGCTTCAAGTGAATTGAAATGCGAGGTAGCAACTACCTTATCATTATTTTTATGTCTTGGAATTGTAAAACTATGTGACCTTTATAATTTTAAGTCAGTAGTATTAATTTTAACGTTAGTTGCTGCCGTTTTAATCTTTCTTTTGTGTCCACTTGATACTCCTGAAAAGCCACTGACTATAAAAGAAAAGAAGTATTTTCGCAAAAAATCATGGATAATTCTGCTTATAATTTTAACTATTATATGCTTATCACTGTGGTTTAAAATCAATACCTTGATTTATCCATGTTGCATGAGCTTGATTTTAGAAGGAATATTACTTTTCTTAGGTAAAATAAAGGAAAATAGAAAAAAGAATGGATAATGTTTTTGGAATATTCCTAAAAGAAAAACGTCAACAAAATGGATTATCACTAAGAGCATTAGGTAAACAAGTAGAATTATCTCATATTTATTTATATAATATTGAGAGTGGGAAAAAAGCACCACCAAGTGATGATGCGATTAAACGACTTGCAAACGCTCTTAATTTAGATGAAAAATCTCGATTGTTATTTTTTGATATTGCTGCCAAATGTAAATATGATATAGACAGTAGTAATTATTACATACCTGTTGATATATCGCAGTATCTTAATGAAAATGAAGATGCGAGAAATGTTATACGTGAGGTAAATCAAAAAGAACAACATAACTCGTTTTGGAACGATTTATTAAAAGAATTAAAAGAATAAATATGTCCCGAATGGGATATATTTTTTGTTTGTTGTGTTATCCAATGGAGAACAAAAATGATTGTATTATCGAAATGTTTTCAACAAAAAGTTAAAAAAGTGCATTGCCCTGTTTGTGGCGGTAGATTATGTGATGTCAATTTATCTGAAAGAATATTTTTGAATAATCAAAACATGAAGAGTGAGATAGTATTAAAGTGTCACAAATGTAGAAATCAAATAGGAATATCAGTGCAGAATAATTAAATTATAAGTACAGTGCTTCATTAAAAATAGAAGTCTGACGATTTCGTCGGACTTCTATTTTTTGTCCTTCGAAAAGAAAGGACATAATGAAACAATTTTGGTTAGCATATATAGCTAAATACCCATAGTCTCCTGAATTTTTGAATTTAGAAAACATCAAAAATTTAAGGAGACTTTAAAAATGAGTTTTAACAGAAGAAATGAATATAAAAAATATATTGCAAAACAGGAAGTTCAAAAAAGAGAATACATAGCACTTGGTCTCTCTAAAGAACAGATAGAAACAATACAGGAATTAGACAGACAACAGTTTTTGAGTGATATGCGTTTTTATATGCATAATCAATCTTTTGATTATGTGAATGATGACTTTGAAGCTGATGAACAAAGTCCACTATTCAAAAGATTTTTTCATTCTTTAACAACATATCAGGAACCAATTGATAAACACCTTGGTATGGATATTGACAGTGGTGATTTGATAGTTGCAATAAAACGACTATCACCAATTCAAAAAGAAATTTTAAAACTGTTGATTGATGGTTGTTCAGTAGAGGAAATTAATAAAATCACAAGAATTCCTTGTCGAACCATTTACTACAAAAAGAATCAAATCAAAAATAAGTTACTTCCGTCCATGAAAAAACTTTTTCCGGAATGTTTTGACAGTGATAATCGCACATTTGTCGGAGGTGATGAAAATGAGTAAAATAAGTGAGTGGAGTTCAGCAGAATACTTCGCAGCTTTAAAACTCATAGAATTACTTTATTTGGAAGGTCATATTCCAGATTATATGTTTAGGAATATTTTAGAAGAAGCAGAAGATGATGTTGATATAACACATTTTAAAATTAAACAAGAAACAATGGAGGAATAAGAAATGTACGGTATTAATATGGAACTTCAAAATCGAAATGTAGTAATTTATGGTCGTGTTTCCACAGAACATGAGGCTCAATTATCAGCATTGGAAAATCAGATGGATTGGTATAAACCTTTTTTAGCAAGACATCCTGAATGGAATCTTATAGGCACTTATGTTGATGAGGGTATCACAGGAACTTCAGCACAGAAGAGACCGCAATTTCTTCAAATGATAAAGGATGCAAAGAAAAAGAAATTTGACCTAATCATAACTCGTGAGGTATCTCGTTTTGCAAGAAATACAGTTGATACACTTCAATATACAAGAGAATTAAAGGCAAAGGGAGTAGAGGTGTATTTTATTAATGATAACATCAGAACTTTTGATGGTGATGGTGAGTTGCGATTGACTATTATGGCTACTCTTGCACAGGATGAAAGTCGCAAAACATCAGTAAGAGTTAAAAGTGGTCAACAAACGTCTATGGAAAAAGGCGTTTTTTATGGTAATGGAAATATTTTAGGTTATGACCGTGTTGGCAAAAATATGGTTTTAAATCCCGAACAAGCAGAAACTGTACGAATGATATTTAATATGTATTTAAGCGGAATGGGTATTACTCAAATAAAGTATGTATTAGAAAAGGAGGGGAGATTGACTGCGATGGGAAAAAGTAGTTGGCATGGAACGGTAATTTCACATGTTTTGAGAAATACATTTTATTGTGGAATTATCACATACCATAAACAGTATAGTTTAGATTACCTTACTCAAAAAATAGTAAATAATCACGGAGAAATTGAATTGACTCAAGTTATTGGTACACACGAACCTATTGTTTCAAAAGAGGATTTTGACCGAGTTCAGAAAATAATGGAGAGTAAGAGGCGTGAGATTCCTCACTTGCGTACTGGAATAAGATACGGAGAAAAACCACATCGAACTGTATGGGGAAAATTAATGATTTGCTCTTGTGGTCACAAGTTTTCGAGAAGAGTATGGAATCGAAAAGATGGTTCTTCAAATGTTGGATATATTTGTTATACAATTAATAATAAGGGTTCGTTACAGACGAGAAAAAACAAAGGATTACCACTTACTGCAACTTGCGACACCCCACAAATACAAGAATGGAAACTAAAAATGATGGCGAAATACATATTTGAAAAGTACGTCACAGATACAAGCAGAGTTCTTGAATTGGCACAAGCTATAGTCGAAAATCATATAACAGATAAATATGATGATGTAGATGATAATAGTGAAATCATAAGAAGAAAGGAAGCTGAACTTACAAAACTTAAAAGAAAACTTGATGGATTTATGGAGATGAGGTCAGAAGGAGAAATCAGCAGGGAAGTATTTCTTGGAAAAAGTGAAGAATTAAATAAAAAGATAGCAATCCTGGAAAACGAGATAAATAAACTCTCCATAAAAGATGAGGTGAAATCTCAGGAGGTAATCAATTATAATGAAAAACTTTTGGCATTGAAAGAACTTCTAAATAGTTATGTTGATTTTAAAAATCTCAAAGATATTCCTGAAAATGTTGTTGAAGCATTTATAAAAGAAATACGAGTTTCAAAGGAGGGGATAGATTGGTGTTTTAGAACTGACGAATCAGTTCATAGCTGTATTGTAACGGGACGAAAAACCAAAACAAGTGAATTGGTGGAGTTGAATATTGATGATAGGTGCCATTTGGACAAGTGTTTCGCAGGCAGCAATCAAGGGATGAAGGAATTAAGCTAAACCCCAGTAATATCAAGGGTTTCGCGAATTATCCTACATCAGTTGTAGCTGTATAACAGCTATTAAACTAGCAATCAGCTCCCTATATTCGAAAGAATATGGGGAGTTTTTGTATTGAAAAAATCCTATTGAATTATTCTGTAAATTATGCTAAACTTAATAGTGCCAAACTAATTAAATATAACATAACAAGCATTATTTTCCAAGGGAATAGTGTTCCATTTGGAATAGTGTTATTGTGCTCATTTCATGAATTTGATAAAAATGCAAATTCCGACGATATGAGTGCAGTAATGCTTGTTATATTGAATTAGTTTGGCGACTATCGGGGTTTGCGTTTTTTGTGCGTCTGCTTCGGTAGACGCATTTTTTTTAATTTTAGGAGGAAAAAACGATGAATGAAAATTCAAACATCAACCAAATGAACGTTACTGATGCAGAAAGTGTTAATACACAGGCTGTAAATAACAATGGGAGCAATGTTAAGAAAGGAAAAAATTGTCCAAATTGCGGAAATGTTGTATCAAAATCCGCAAGTAGCTGTCCTCAATGTGGTCACAAATTAAAGAAAAAGGGCAAAAAGGTTGCAATAGGTTGCACAACACCGCTGTTAATTATTGCTCTTTTAGTAGGAATTTTAGTGTTTAGCGCAAGACCCAAAGCAGGTACAATTGGTGAAACTTATAACCAAAACGAACTCGAGTTTACTGTTGAATCAATAAGCTTTTACAGAGGGGCAAAAACAGGTGTTTATGAGGTGGATAACAGCCCTTGCATTGCAATTGAGGGAGTTTTCGAAAACATAAGTAAAAATCAAAAGATAGTTTCCGGAGATGATTTTTCAGTAGATTTTGATGACGGATATGTGTTCTCTTCCAAATATCTGTATCTTGAAAGTTCCTCATATATTGATGTGTCGGGTAATGAACAAGAAACATTTAAACTTTACGAAGGTGGCGTTCTATTGACTCCATTAGAATCCGGTGCTCAAGAATTTAAAATGCTTATTCCTGTCGCAGATACAGTTTTTGAAAGTGGGGATAAGCAAATAGAGATAAAAGTATTTAATTACATATATAAGTTTGATAGTGTTTCCTCTATTAAAAATAGTAGGGAAGATACCATTGACCGCCTTTCAGGTGCTTTAAGCGACTAAAAATACATAGGTAGTAATTTATTAAAGGTACAACAATGCTTTGAATTCCTCTATTTGTTCGCCACACCCCAGGCAGCAATCGCTGAAATGAAGTAATTTCATACGGAATAAATAAAACAACGAAATGTCCCCATCGAGAAATCGGTGGGGATTCTTATTGCACAATTATAAATTTTATGATATACTCAATGATAACTATTGAAGTTTGCCTTTTTGGTACGTCTGCTTCGGTATGTGTTTTTATACAACGAGGTGTAATTGCATAATTATAATAATTCAATTGGTTTAAGAGGTGGAGCATGAAACAGGAGATACTTGAAAAGCTGTGGGAACATGAGCTAAAAATTTTAGATGAAATTGATAGAATTTGTAAAAAACATGATATTACATATTTCATTATGTGGGGTACGCTTCTCGGTGCGGTAAGACATAAGGGCTTTATTCCTTGGGATGATGATGTTGATATCAGTATGCCAATTAAGGATTATAAGAAATTCCTGAAGGTGGCACAAAAGGAACTGTCAGAAGAGTTTTTTTTACAAACGAGTAAAACTGATAGATATCATCCTGCTTATTTTGCAAAGGTTAGACTTAACAATACCGCTTTTTATAGTAAAGAAGATAACAATCCCAAAAAACATCATGGTATTTTTGTAGATATTTTTCCTTTGTACAACTACAACGCTTCACCTTCAATTTTCTTAAAAATAAGACGATTAATTGGAAATAAGTTAACTGTAGCAGTTATAGGTAAACGTGAAAACAGTAAAGCTGGAAATCACTTTCTAAAATTGTTGCCTGATGGACTGCTATATAGACTTCGTGATATTTTCCGTAATACCAAAGGAAAGCAATTCTATTCTGGTGGTTGTTGTTTTGAAAGAGATGACTTTTTACCTGCAGTGAATATTGAATTTTGTGAAAAAATGTATCCTGCTCCTAATAAATATGATAAAGTTTTAAGAATCCTTTATGGTGATTATATGCAACTTCCGCCTAAAGATAAGCAAGTAGCACATAATCCAGGTAGAATTAGTTTTGATTTATCCTTACCGGACGAAATTCTAGATTGATTGGGAATCGTAATAATACTTACAAAAAAAGAATTTGATTTACTACGTGATATTTATGAGGGTATTGTGGTAACAGACGATTTAACCTTGTTAAAAGAAAAAGAATATATTGATGAAAATAGTGAAATTACGACTTCAGGTATTAATGCTTTAAATGAAAATAAGGTTGATAATGCAATTATTCTAACTGCTAGCATAGAAAGGATCAAAAAAAGACAAAAACAAAATAAGCAAATATTACTTAATCCTCTGAAACTTTTCGTTTTAGGGGATTTTTTGTTGTTTATAAACAAAAATTTTTTAACATTCTTTGTATTGTTCATTTATTGATGAAACTTTATTATTTTTGATTACTATAAATCCTGTATCAGTAGTAAAACAAAAAAATGAACATGTTCATTTTTAAGTAAAAATCCCTTGACAGTTGATAGATTATATTGTAATATTATATTAAAATATTTGCAAATTATTCATTTCCTCTTTTTTTTACAAACAAAATGAACGAATTTGCAAAAAACACTGCTATTATTTTTTTATAGTATGTGTTCAAAAATACTTTTTGAGAGGATTATTATGAAAAAGATTATCTCAGTATTGCTTTGTGTTGCTATTGCTTTTTGTGTTTTAGCAACAGGATGCAAATCAACAACAGAACAAATTATTATTTACACTTGTGCAAATGACGAAAGAATAGCACATATGACCGGCATGTTGCAGGAAAAATTCCCTGAATATGAGTTCATTGTTGAATATCAGTCAACAAGTAAACTCGCTGCAAAATTATTAGCAGAAGGTGTTAATACAGATTGTGATATTGTCCACGACTTATCATACCTTAACATGGATGCGCTCGTTGAAAAAGATATTCTTGCTGATTTAAGTGATTATGATACATCTGTTTATGTTGACGGTATTGTACCTTCACCTTATTATCTTCCTGAAGTAAGAACTGGTGGTGCTGTTATTATCAACACAGAAGTTCTCAAGGCAAAGGGTCTTGAAAAACCTACTTCTTATGAAGACTTACTTAACCCTGAATACAAGGGCTTAATTTCAATGCCTGACCCTAAATCTTCAGGTACAGGTTATATGTTCCTTAAATGTCTTGTAAATGCTTGGGGTGAAGAAAAAGCATTTGATTACTTCAAGAAACTCTCTGAAAATATTCTTCAGTTTACTTCTTCCGGTAATGGTCCTGTTAACGCTCTTGTTCAGCAGGAAGTTGCAATCGGTTTAGGTATGATTACAAATGCTGTTACACAGATTAACGAAGGTGCTCCTCTTGAAATCCTATTTTTTGAAGAAGGTGCTCCTCACTCAATGTACGGACAGTCAATCATTAAGGGTAAAGAAACACGAAAAGCAGTTAAAGAAGTTTTTGATTATATTATCAATGAATACAACTATGTAACTTGTGAAGAATATGCTCCTGAAAAGATTTATAAGGATAAGAATTTTGAACGCGAAAACTTTCCTGCTAATGTAAATTATGCAGATATGAGTGGCGACACATTAGAAGAAAAAGAACGTCTTTTAAGTCTTTGGAATATTTAAATAAAGTATAATATAATGATAGGCAGAGATTGTTTATGCATCTCTGCCTATTGTAGCAATTAGAAACAAACGGAGATAAAATGATATGAGCGAAAATGTTATTTTACAAGTGAAAAATCTCACCCATAAATTTGATGAAAAAACCGCATTAGATAATGTTAATTTTGATGTTTTCAGTGGTGAGTTTTTAGCTATCTTAGGTCCATCAGGCTGTGGCAAAACTACTATTCTGCGTACATTAATCGGGTTATTGGAACCTACTGAAGGACAAGTTTTAATGGATGGCAACGACATAACTCATGCTGACCCATCCAAAAGAAATATGGGAATTGTCTTTCAAAATTATGCACTCTTTGAAAATATGACTGTTCTTCAGAACGTACAATATGCAATGAAGTTCAACAAAGCAACAAAATCAAATTCCAAACAATTAGCTCTTGATATGCTTGAAAGAATGGGACTCTCAGAACATAAAAATAAAAAGCCAAATATGTTATCCGGCGGACAACAACAAAGAGTTGCTATTGCCAGAACACTTGTTTTACATCCTCGTATTATTCTTTTTGATGAACCTATGTCAGCACTTGATGTGGAAACTCGACTTTCTATGAGAAAAGAAATCAAGGATATTCAAAAAGAGTTTGGTACAACTATGATTTATATCACCCATGACCAGGAAGAGGCTTTTGCTATGGCTGACCGTATTATGGTTATGGACGAAGCTAAACTCATACAATTAGATACTCCGGTTAACATAATCAAATCCCCTGCTAATGCGTATGTTCAGAGATTTGTTTTGGATAATCTTCAAATCAAGATTGACTCCCTGTCAAAATACATCGGTATATGAGGTGTAAAATGAAAAAGAAGTCTGTCTTTAATCAAATATCAGCCACAAAGTTATTACTTTGTTGTGTGTTTATTTTATTTGTCTTTTTTCCTTTTTTTCAGATGGTAATAAACATTGATGCGGAAGATTTTAAACGCGTTGTATCCTCTGCATCCTTTATTCCTGCCATAATCAACTCTCTTAAAGTAGCAATTACGACAACAGTTATTTCGGTTTCTCTTGGATTGATTTTGGCCTTTTGCATGCAAAGAACACGAATTAAGGGTAAGGATATTTTCTCAATTCTACTTATTCTTCCTATGTTAATACCTTCAATTTCACATGGTATGGGATTAATTGTCATGTTTGGCACAAATGGTTTTATTACAAAACTATTTGAACTTAACAGCACTATCTATGGTTTTAGCGGAATCATAATTGGTTCTGTTTTATATTCTTATCCCGTAGCTTTTCTGATGTTGAATGATGTTTTGAAATATCAGGATAGTTCACCTTATGAAGCAGCAGTTATTCTTGGAATTCCTAAATTACGTCGTACTACTTCAATTACATTATCATATCTGAAACGACCTTTAATTTCTGCCGTGTTTACTGTATTTACAATGGTTATTACCGATTACGGTATTCCACTGATGATTGGCGGAAAAACAACTACTCTTGCAGTTATGATGTATCAGGAGGTTCTTGGCCAGTTGGATTTTGGTAAAGGTAGTGTTATCGGTTTGCTTTTACTTATTCCTGCTGTCATCTCATTCCTTTTTAATACTCTTTTCAAGAAATCAGGTAAAATGGGGTATGTTACAAAGCCTTTTGACTTGAAAAAAAATCCACTTAGAGATGGGTTAGCATATTGTATTTGCGGAATAATTCTCACATGTATTGTAATGTTAATTGCTTCATTTGCTATGGTTGCCTTTACTGTAAAATATCCAAGCGATATGTCGTTCACACTTGACAATTTAAGCAAAATGATAAAGCTTCGTGGAGATACATATTTACTCAACTCTTTAATTATTGCCGTTTGTGTTGCCTTTATCGGTTCAGCAGTTGCATTTATAACCGCTTACCTAACAGCACGCATCCCATCAAAGCTTTCTCAATGTTTACATTTATTCTCTATTACATCGCTGGCTATTCCCGGTCTTGTTCTCGGTCTTTCATATTCATTAACATTCAGCGGTTCATTTTTATATGGTACACTTGCAATTCTTATTCTGGCAAATTTAATGCACTTCTTTGCATCACCATATCAAATGATGTATAACTCATTATTAAAAATGAATGAAAATCTTGAAAACGTAGGTCAGACATTAGGTGTCAGTCGTATCCGAATCATCATTGACGTGGTTATTCCTCAATGTAAATACACATTATTTGAAATGTTCTATTATTTCTTTGTTAATTCAATGATGACAATTTCTGCCGTTTCATTCCTTGCAAACATGAACACAAAACCAATTTCATTAATGATTGGTCAATTTGAGGCACAGATGTTGTACGAATGTGCTGCAGTTATTTCATTAATTATTCTCTTTGCAAATGTTATTGCAAAAATTATCGTTACATATGTGACAAAATTTGCAACAAAGAATCCTAACAAACAATAATGAGGGGGTATAAAAATATATGCTTACAAAAAAGGAATTCGATTTATTAGTATATTTAGAAAAACATACTGATATTAAATCACAAAGAATAATTGCAGAAGCATTGGGTTTATCCGTAGGAACTGTCAATAAACTTATCCGCAACATAACCGACAGAGGGTTAATTGATGCCTACAAATTAACAGAAAAAGGTTATGCTGAGCTTGAACCATATCGTGTTCAAAGAGTAATTTTTATGGCTGCAGGATTTGGCTCAAGGCTTGTTCCAATAACACTTAATACTCCAAAACCCTTAGTTCGAGTAAAAGGAATTCGCTTAATTGACACATTAATTGATGCTGTTCTCGCAGCAGGTATTCCTGAAATCTACGTTATCCGTGGATATCTTTCAGAACAATTTGACCAACTTTTATATAAGTACCCCATGATTAAATTTATAGAAAATCCTCTTTACAATGAAGCAAATAACATTGCATCAATAGTCTGTGCAGGTGACCTTATCAAAAATGCATATATAATGGAAGCAGACTTATTCTTATACAATCCAGATTTAATTACCAGATATCAATACAGTTCAAATTATCTTGGTATCCCTGTGGATAGAACTGATGACTGGTGTGTTCACCTTGAGGGTGGATATATCTCTAAAGTGGATATCGGTGGTACAAACTGTCACCAGATAGTGGGAATCTCTTATTGGACTGAAGAAGATGGTAATAATCTTGTTGACGACATAAAAACAATCTACAATTCTCCAGGCGGTAAAGAAAGATTATGGGGTCAGGTTCCATTAAGATACTATTCTGATAAATACAAAGTTTCTGTTCGAAATTGCAAATTTGAGGATGTTATTGAAATTGACACATTTAATGAACTTAAAGCTATCGACCCAACATATAATATTTAGAAAAAACTTTTTATACCTGAAGGAGAAGATAATCCTGCTGAAATCAAAAAAACCAAAATTATTGTTGGATTAACTATTCCGTTAGGAATAACAATTACAGTTCTATTATTGATACTTTGGGTTGTTCCATATTTAAAAGGAACTTCATTATAATTTCGTTTGGAATGAATGACAAATAAAAATGTCCCTTTGGAGAAATCCAAGGGGATTTTTGCATAGGTAGTAAGATAAAGAATACAAAAAACTTGAAATCTCTCTTTTTTAGTTATATACTGAATTGTAATATATACAGGAGGTTACGATATGTTCGTTTCACAAACAATCCGATTAGCTGTTCGTACAGTGTGGGCACTTGTAGGTTCAGTTGTTCTTTTGCTTTCAGGTGTAATCAATGGTGGTGACATCAGTTGCTCTTCAAATGCAGAGCTTATAAGAACAGAGCAATTCACACTTGATGAGGCACTTCTTATGAGTCAGGGAATAACAACAGATGGTGAATATTTTTACACATCAGGTTCTATTGCAGCACTTGACCTTGTGGGTATGGCAAAGTGGACGGCTGATGGTTTTGAGAAAGTAATCTACAATCATAGTGCTATTCCAAAAGAAATCAAAGAAAAATACAATAGTGACCATATTGGCGGTATCAGCTATTATGACGGAAAAATTTATGCTGCAACTGAGGATGATACAGATACATATAATTTGATTCTCATTTATGATGCAGAAACACTTGAGTTTACAGGTGAATACTATGACCTTGGCACAGAATATCTTGATGACGGTATTCCATATTGTGCAGTTGACGGAGAAAACGGATATCTTTATACTTCGCAGTTCCATGAAACAGATTGTATATTAGCTTATAATCTTGATGATATGACTTTCTCACATAAGATTATGCTTTCCGAACCCATTGACAGAATTCAAGGTGCAGAGTATTATGACGGACTTCTCTATATGTCCTATGATGTTGAGGGTTCTGCAACAGAAAAGGTTCAGACAGTTGATGTGAAAACAGGCAAGGTCCAGACTCTTTTTGAGAGAACAGTAAGCGGTCGTGACCATGAAGCAGAAGGCTTAACAGTTTATCCTATGGAAGACGGTTCATTCATACATATAGCAGATTATGATAAACTTATTTCTGTAAGCATAAGACATTATTCACTCACAAAATAAAACAGTCCCTATCGTGTAATCGGTAGGGATTTTTACTTAATGCAACCGGCAGTTGACAAAATTCAATGTACGCTTGGTAGAAGGTAACTGTACAAATTGTTATATTATTGTTGACAAGAGAAGTGATTTTACCGCATAATTAATATATAATGTGAGGGTGATGAAAATGGCAATAGGTGTAAAAATACAAAATCTCCGAAAACAAAAGGGTTTGTCACAGGAACAACTCGCTGAAGCTGTCGGTGTATCACGTCAGGCGGTGAGCAAATGGGAAGCGGAGCAATCTGTACCGGATATTGATAAAATCATATTGATTTGTGATTATTTTGGAGTTACAACTGATTATATTCTTCGTAACGAGGAAATATCTTGTACGGAAATTGTTCACAGTACAAACAAAAACGAAGAAGAGAAAGACATGGATAACAAGAAAAAATCCACACTTCTCTTGACGGTTGCGGTTATGCTTTACATTCTTTGTGCTGTTCCGATTATAATTATCCCGAATCAAGTTGGTCTTGTGCTTTTGTTAGTTATGGTTGCAGTAGCTACTGGTATGATGATTTTCCGTTCAAGATTAAACTCAAGTGATAATAATGACAAAGAAGAGGCTGAAAAAGAGCCCCCAAAGCCTGAAAATCCTATCCTTAAAGCTGTAAAAAGATGTGTATGGGTTCTTGCCATTGTTGTGTATATTGTAATAAGCTTTTCAAGTGGTGCATGGTATATCACTTGGCTTGTGTTTCCAATAACAGGTGCTATCATTGACGTTATTAATGCCTGTTTTGATTTGAAAGATGGTGATAATAAATGAGAAAATCAGCAATTGTGAGAATAGTCCTCTGGTCTGTTGTGGCGTTGGTACTTACAGGAATTTTAATTAGTGCTTTAACTTTTAATAAAAATCCTAATGCTCCGATAATCAGCAATGACTATAAATATGATAACGAAAAAGAGTATTCTGTTGGTGCAACAGAATTATCGGCGAACGAATTTACAAGTGTGAGAGTTGATTGGATTAGCGGTAATATATATTTGCACGCTTATGACGGTGACAAAGTGAAACTTGAAGAAACATCGCACGATGATATTGAAGAGAAATATCAGCTTCGTTGGCTCGTAAAGGATAATACACTTTATATCAGACCTTGTAAATCCATGAGTTCATGGAATCTTGCTGATGAAATTCCAACAAAAGATTTGTTTATTTACATTCCTAATGATTTAGCAGTAATAATGGATGAAGTGGAGATCGATAACTCAAGTGCGTGTATGAGTATATCAGGAATTACTGCTGACGAATTTGATATTGCATCTGTTTCAGGTGACATATGGTTTGAAAAATGTAATGCAAACGAGATGAAAATCGAAAATGTAAGCGGCTATGTAAATCTTACTGAAACCAATGCTGATATTTTTGATATTGAAAATGTCAGTGGTAATGTAGAAATAATGGGTATCGTAAATTCTTTAAGTGCTGACAGTGTGTCAGGTGAGGTGCTTTTGTGCACAAATCAAGCACCACAATCGGCAGATATTTTAACAGTCAGTGGTGATATTAAATTTCAACTGTTGGAAAGTGAAGGATTCTGTATAGATTTTGATTCTGTCAGCGGTAAAGTGACAAGTGAATTTCCGTTGACAATCAATGATGGTGAACAAACCTACGGTAACGGCTCACGGGATTTTAATTTTGAAACCGTCAGTGGAAATGCCTATATTGAGATAAAGAAATAAAAAAATAATAGGACAGAATCAATCCCTAAAAATTGACAAAGCAAATCCCCTTGGGTATTCCAAGGGGATATTTTGTTATTCAACTGTTATAGTTTGTTTTATTGTTTCGCCTTTCTTGGCGTAAGGGCTGTAGGCAGTAATTTTTACTTTGTATTCGCCATTTGGAAGCTGACCTATATTTACAGACATATCATTATCTGTGGCACGGACATATTCAGAAATAACAGTTTGCTCATAAACTGTTTTCAAGCCTTTGGATACTGTGATTTTATAGTTTTCTGCATGATAATAACCTTTAGCTTCAGGGAATGTGATTATTGTATCGAGATTTTCATCCTTATAAGAAGTTACAGCTGTATCTTCCGGGAACTTTGGAGCAGTATCAAGTGCTTTTTGATTTCGCCAGTTGTGAGTTCTTTTTGATGTGTCACTTAAATCAGTTAAATAATAGTCAATATCACTAAAGAATACTCTGTTTTCAATATCATAGAGTTTCATGCTGACATTACCGTTAGCATCAACTTCAACGAGCCATGCACCACCGGAATTGCCGGGAGCATCCTGGTCACCTTCAATATAGTTAAGGTTGCCCATAAATGCAGATAATGAACCACATCCGACTGCTGTGAATTCACCCTGCCAGATGCTTCTTGGGTCACTTGCTGCATAATGAGAATGACCGGAGAAATTAACAACCTGAGGATATTTACTCAAAACAGCTCTTGTATCTAAATCGCCCCAGTTTACGCTTCCGTAAACTGTAAGAGCAGGGTGTGGGTGCTGATATACAAAAACAGGTTTGTCAGGGTCTTCTGCTGTGGCTGCGGCAAGTCTTTCATCAAGCCACTCTTTTTTACCACTGTATGTTTTGCCGTTGTCGTCATATGAAACACCGATAAAATGATATCCGTTAATAACAACGTCTGTATCAACATCTTCATTCACATATTTACGGAAGACATCATAGCCTACGGTTGCATCTACATCACGGTAGTCAATAAATTCGTGGTTACCGAGTATGGTGAGTACCTGAGTTTCTTCTCTTTTGTTTTCGTCAATAATTTTTTTGTATATCTGATATTCTTTTTCTGCACCACCACCGGTAAAGTCACCGGCAACAATAACAGCATCAAGATTTTTATATTCGCAACTTTCTGCATATTCGTACATATCATTAAATAAATTTGCAAATCTTATTGCTGCTTGTTGTTTTTCATCACCATCAAGATGGATATCTGAACATGCAACAAAGCGAACCACAGGAGTGAAATCATCAGGAGTCTGCACGGCTTTGTTCGGAGTCAGACAGCCAAAAGGGTCTGATAAAGCGAATGTACAACCAAGCAGTACGGAAAGCATTTTAAAAATTATCTGTGAAAAAAGATTTGACATAGTTATTCCCCCATTACAATTATAAATTTCATTATATCATAATAATTAAAAAATTCAATTGTTTTATTGTATGGTATAGCGGATGAGTTTTGTTAAAAGTCACTTCACTTTTTTTCTTGACGGAATTAATTGGTAATGTTATGATATATATAATAATTTAATGTGATGAAAAACAAGATGTTTTGTCGCAAAAATTAAAAAAAGGGGAAATATTAATGAAAAGAATTATTGCAATTGTTCTCACTATTGCACTCTGTATGGGCATTTTTGCTCCTATCACAGCAGTTGCTAAAAACAGTGAAGATACAGCAGAAGAGGCAATTCTTCGTCTTATCGTTCCTGAAAACTGGGAAATGGATATCGGAGACAGCCGAACAGTAGATTATGCAATGCAGGGAACTGAAAAGAGAATGCTTACATGGACTGCAGAACCTGCTGATGTGGCTGAAGTTGACAAATGGGGTCGTGTAACAGCGCTTAAAGAAGGTCAGGCTACAATTACTGCTACAACTGAAGAAGGTCTTACTGACAGCGTTACACTCAATGTTGTATTAGAGCCAACTAAGATAGCTGAAAAAGCAGAAAAAGTGGATTATACACTTGGTGCAGTCAAGGAAGGTGACAATCTTCAAAAAGCTGTTACAAGATATGAACTTAACGACGAAACTGTACCTGCTAATGTGAAAGATACGAACAATTATGAAAAGGCACAGTCAGTAACAACAAAAGACGGTGCTGTATGGACAATTACTGATTACGGCGTTCTTCGTGTTGATGAAAATGCAACAAACGAAAGAGATAAAGAACAGCGTTTTATGGGTGATAGATATTTCTATGCTGCTGACACAGGTGAAGGCAAGGTTCTTGCTATTTTTGCTGATGGTGAAAATGGTATCTGGACAGTAATGGAAGAAGGCTATTCACATATTGAAATGCTCGATATGAATGGTACTGAAAAGGCTGAAGTTCTCAATGAGCAGACATGGGAAAATGTTGCAAGACGTGGTATGGTTTCAAATGCCTATTATATTGATGGTGAATGGGTGCCTGAAGAAAGCGATAATGATGGTCTCTGGACATCAATGTATGCAGGTGGCGAACTTATGCGTTATGCAACACTTAAGAATGACCCGAATGCAACACCTGAACAGATTGAAGATGCAAGAAAGACAGCAACTCTTTCAACAGAAGCAGTTCTTTTCCTTACATATCTTTCAATGCGTACAGGTACTGTTGAAAGCTATAATCGTGCACAGAGAAGTGGTACTGTAGTTGACCTTGAAACAGGTAAATACTATACAAGTAAAGCAACTCTCATTGGTGGCGACTATTCACAGAATATTCCATTCAAGAGTCCTGCAGCAATGTTTGACTCAATGTACACACAATATCTTGATTCGGGTGAACCATCATACGTTCAGGTGCCTGAAGAAAATCTTAAGCTTTTCAATGATGTAGGCTGGGCTAATCCTATGGAAAATCCTGATGAAGAGTATGACATGCGAACAAGAAACCTTGAAGGCTTCTGGTCAAGAACATATTCATTCAGAGATGAAAACAACGATTATGATTCATTTGCTTATTGGTCACATAATGGTGACGGTACAGCAACAGGTGTTTCAACAAAGACTTATGATGACGGAAGTGACTTCCTTCTTCACGGTGAAAACTATCGTGGTCTTAAGGTCGATGCAAGTGGTGAAATTCCTGAAAGATTATGGAATGACCTCATCCCTGAAGGCAAAACTATTGAAGATATTGTTTACAAGGGTGACACAAGCTCTGACGAAATTATCGGTCATGTATTCCTTTATAAGCTCGCTTATGACATTCTCGGTCCTGAAGACCCTGAACTTGCAGAGCTTATCTCAAATACAATGGATAAGTTTGCACAGCATCTTGTTGATAACTCATACAATATGGTTGACGGTTCAGGTCAGCCAACAACATGGGCAAAGTTCTCAAGAACATATTTCCACAATGGTCAGGTTCTTGGTGGTGCACCACTTAATGCTATGGTTCTTCTTACAGTATTCAAGGTTGCAGCACATGTAACAGGTTACCAGAAGTGGGAAGACGAATACAGAATGGCGGCTTTTGACGAGCAGTATCAGTATGCTGAAGTTATGACTCAGGAACTTGAAAGATATCAGCTTTCAATTCTTGAATATGTAAACGATGTAACTCCTATTTTAGGTAAGATTCTCCGCCATTTAGTTGGAACAAAATTATTTGATATGGCATACAAATTGATTCTTAACCATTCTGACGAAGAAATGGCAATGCTTGCTTTCTATACTCTATTCCAGCTTGAAGATGATGAAGAACTTCTTAAATATTACAGAGAAGCACTTGATGACTGGTGGTTCTCAATGCAGAACAGCGAAAATCCTCTCTGGTATTACATTTATCAGCTTGCATATCCTAACGAAGAAAAGACAGATGCTTATGGTAACAGCCTTATTGAAACTGCATCATGGTCACTTTCTCGTCATCCACTTGACTTGAGAAGATTCCTTGCAACAAATGAAAATCGTGATGATGTTTATGAATTCGACCTTGATGATGTTGGCATTGGCGGAACAAATGAGATTTCATTTGACCCTAATGCATATACACCTGCATTCTGGAATTCAGACAGCGATATTCTTAAGACAGTGGGTATGATATGTGGAATTACTAAGCTTGAGCAAATTGTTGCTGCTCCTGATGAAAGAGCATTCCACAAGTACAATGGTTCATCATATGACCTTAACGATGCTCATAATACCGGTGAAATGGAAGGTTCAACAACATATTCACTTCCATATTGGATGGGCAGATACCACGGTATGCTTGAAACTGAATAATCAAAAATCGGTTTATTAAACAATATAAAATAATGACAGAGTCAGCACTTTAAAAAGTGTTGACTCTTTTTTGCTTAAATAGCATTATTTGGTTTGACAATAGCTTTTTTTGGTAGTAGAATTAGAATGGATTATTTTAGGAGGGCTAAATATGAAAAAGGTAATTGCAATTGTTTTAAGCTTACTTCTCATTTTCTCTCATTCTGTTATTGTTTTAGCAGCAGTTCCGGGAGAAAATAATGTGCTTAAATTTGATGAAAATGGAGAATTCATTATTTTTAATCTCTGTGACATTCAGGATGGTTTTCCTATGAACGAAACTACAGTCGCATTTATTAAAGATATGATTGAAACTCATGACCCTGATTTAATTGTTCTTGGTGGTGACAACACAGTTGCTCCAAAGGAAACTAAGGCTGATGCTGTTAAAGAAATCTGCGATATTTTTGTTGAAAGTGAAACATATTTCACATTTGTTTTCGGTAATCACGATGACGAGCAGGGTGTTTCCCGTGAAGAACTTTTTAAGATGTATAAGCTTTATGGTGGAAAATATTGTCTTGCATATGACGCAGTTCCTGAACTTTCAGGTGTGGGTACTCACAACCTTACTGTAAAGAGCTCTGATGGTAAAAAAATAGCTTATAATCTTTATATGTTCGATTCAAATTCATATGTTTATGATGATGAGGGTAACGAACTTGGATATGATTGTGTTCACGAGGACCAGATAGAATGGTATAAAAACACAGCTGCAGCACTTAAAGTAGCAAATGGTGGCGAAACAGTAAAAGCTATGGCATTCCAGCATATTATAGTTCAGGATATTTATGAAATGATGTTTTACGAGTTTCCTTTTGCTCTTGGCAAGGCAACTTTGAATTTTGACGGACAGTCATACACATATTTACCTTATGTACATAATATCAAGGATGGTTTTCTTCTCGAAGCTCCTTGTCCGGGTTACTATAATTACGGACAGTTTGATGCTTTTGTAGAAACCGGTGATGTTGTTGCTGTTTTCTCAGGACACGACCATCCTAACTCGTTTACCGTTGAAAAGGATGGAGTTGATATTGTAAACACTCCTACTTGTTCTCTCGGAACTTATGGTGACCCTGCAACAAGAGGTATCCGTATGTTGACAATCAATGAAGATGACACATCTGTTTACGAGTCTGAAATGTTGACATTTTCCGAATATGTTCTTGGAGATGGAGAATATCTTACAGAATTTGGCGACATTACAAAAGGCGATGCAGTTCTCGGCATCTTTGAAGAGGTATTCTTTAAGCTTTATTTCCAGATTACAGATATAATTGACTTGCTCACAGGTATTAAATTATAAAAGGGGTTTAAGAAATGAAAAAGTTTATTGCTGTTCTTCTTGCTGTTGTTATGGTATTGCCTATGGCAATAATTCCTGCATATGCAAGTGAAAAAACTCAGACAACTGTTACTGCTTCCGATATGGATAGCGTTTTTGCAGATGGTGAAAACAGTCTTATTGTATTCGTTACAGGTATCGGACAGAGTTATTCTTATCTTTTCGATGAAAGTTACACAGAAGAAGGTGCATTCGCAAACGGTACTCTTCAGGATTATGAAAACTATGCTCCTCTTATTGCAGAAGGAAAGTATCAGACAAGATGGAATCTCTTTAATGATATGGGAGAAGCATTTTCAGACACAGAAATCATAAGTGCCATAGTTAAAGTTGTTACTAATCTTATTTCATCTTCTGTTACAGGAAAGTTTACAATTAAGCAGGAAGATGTTAATACAATTATCTGCAATTTATTCAAATTCAATCTTGTTGATGAAGAAGGCAACCCACATCCAAGAGTTGTAACTCCAAGATATGCAATGCCTGTTTCTGAATTCCCTTGGGCAGAGGGTGAAGACGGAGAGATGCGTAGTGAAGCAAGAGAACGCTTCTTCTCATCAATTCCTTGCGAAGATATCGCAAAAGAAAAGTTTGGTGAAAACTACGAAGACTATCTTTATGTTTTCAACTATAACGCTTTCTCATATACAACAAAGAATGTTGAAGGACTTCACGATTTTATCGAAACAATCCTTGCAAATAACAAAGTCGGAGCAAAAGATGTTGTTCTTGTTCCTATGAGCATGGGTGCATCAATCACAACTGCTTATATTGATGCATATCCGACAGCAGCTGAAAACCACCTCAAGAGAGTTGTGGGTATTGTTGGCGCATGGGATGGCACAGAGGTTATTGCTGATATGCTCACTCAGAGTTATTGTGAACCAATGTCAGCAGAACTTTTCTACAATGGTATTATCGGTGACCTTATTGGTGAGCCTTGGGGATATCTTGTGAATATTGCTCTTCGTGTTGCACCAAAGCAGGTTCTCCGTGATTTTATTGATATGGCATTAAGAGGACTTTCTACAGAGCTTTTTGGAACAACTCCTTCTCTCAGTAATATGATTCCTCTTGCAAAATATGAAGAAGTTATGAAAACAAACTTCATCACATCTGAAGTTGTAAAAAAAGAAGTTGACGATTTCTACGCAGCAAAATCAAGACTTCATAAGAATATTGCAAACCTTCAGGCTGAAGGCGTTACATTCTCATTTATAGCAGGTTATGGTCTGGCTTTCGGTGCTTGTACACCTGACTATAGCTTCTTTGGTTTCTTAAAGAGTGCTCCTATAACAAACTCTGACGAAATAATCAATATTGATTCAACTGCTCCCGGAACATCTTATGTTCCTTTTGGAACAAAATTTGAAGATACTGAAGGCAGAGAACTCTCTCCTGATGGTTCTATTGATATTTCAACTTGCTATTACAAAGATTCCACATGGTATTTCTATGAACAAAAACATGAGCTTGAACACAATAATACTGCCCTTTCTCTTGCTTTGAATCTTGCAACAGGTCATGTAACAACTGTTGACAGCTGTGATAATCCTGACGGAGAATATTATTATCCACAGTTCAATGGTGCAAGAAACTTAAAACGTCTTAATTGGTATAAAGAAGACCTCCAAAAATACTGTGATGAAACAGGTTATGTTCTCACTGCAGAACAGGAAGCAATTCTCATGGAAGCAGATGCAATGACAAAAAAGACAGTTAACGATGTTGAAAGTGACGAAGCAGTTATGGATAAGGTTTATGAAATGCTTGTTGAAATAGGTGTTTATGAACCTGAATCAGAACCGGGCACCATAGATAAGGCTTTAAATATTGGTCTTAAGGGACTCAACGATATTATATATCTTGTTTTCGGTGCAAAGGGCTTCCTGGATTTCGAAGTTCCAACTCTTAAATAAGCAGAAAAGGAGTCGTATTATGAAAGAAGTAATTTATACATTTGATAATCGTGGTTATTATTTACCGGATAAAAAAGCAGTATTTGAAACAGAAACTCATATGCGACTTATCATAAAACAACATGATTTTGAACTTAAAGTCGCTGATGATGTTTTAAGAAAATCATTTTGTGACGGTTATGTTATCGAAGTATCTCGCAAAGGTGAAGTGCATTTTTATGATAATGATAGAAATCTTCTTGATACAGTCGATGAAACAGAAAAAGAGTTTACTCAGGTTGAATTCTCGTGGAAACAAAATCAATTGTGTTTAAACTTTGGCTATATGGCAACAGTAGATTATTATCCTGATTGCGATGGCGAATATGACCGTTGGGGTACAGAGTGGATTTCTGAATATAAAATTGTTTATGATACGGTTAATAACAAAGCAGAAATCGACAATATAAATTAGGTAACATGTTACCAAAAGATTAATTTAATATAAATATCATTATTGCACTGGATACAGAAAAGTATCTGGTGCAATATTTTTGTTAAGAAAATATTAAAGTTAAAAACAATGTATATTTTTGTTTGGAAAATCCTGTTTTTTTATAGGAGTTAATTGACACTTTATTAATAATGTGCTACAATTACATATAAAATATTATTGTGTGTTTTTATGCTTATTTTTGGAAAAGATAATTAATCTTTTGTAAAAATAATTTGTTTTGTTATTGAAATATAGGAGAGATATGGTTAATGGAAACAGCAAATAAAAACTTCAAAGATTACTATGTAATAGATTTAGCTCATATTGCTAAAGCAATATTTCAAAAAATGTGGGCTATCATTTTAGCGGGAGTTCTGACGGCGGCAATCGGGTTTTCAACTGCCACATTTTTCATTGAACCATTGTATTCATCAAGTGTTAGGCTTTATGTTAATAACAGTTCACTTTCACTTGGTAGTGCAAGTCTTTCAATCAGTTCATCAGAAATCAGTGCGGCACAAAGTCTTGTAAGAACATACATAGTTATCTTAAAAGACCAGACAACACTTGAAAAGGTTATAGAAAAAGCAGAATTATCATATACTCACGAAGAGCTTTATAGAATGATTGACGCTTATTCTGTTGATGATACCGAGGTTATGAAGGTTGAGGTTACTTCAAAAGACCCTTATGAGGCTGCAAAAATCGCAAACTGTATTGCAGATGTTCTTCAAATTAGAATTGCTGAAATCATTAAGGGTACATCTATGGAAGTTGTAGGTTATGCAACTCCTAATCTTCATAAGATTTCTCCAAGTATTACACAATATACGGCAATTGGCTTTGTGCTTGGCTTCTTGTTGTCAACATTAGTTGTTGTTATTATGGCACTCAGAGATAATACAATTCATGATGAAGATTACTTACTTAAGGCAGAGGATTATCCTATCCTTGCTAAGATTCCGGATTTATTTAATGATGGTTTCAGTAAATATAGTTATAAGAGATATGGCAGAAACAGTAAGTACAGTTATAACAAATATGGTTACTATTCAGAAAAGCGTAAAGTTGGAAAGGAGAATAACAAATGAGTAAAAAAGGACTAAACTCAAATAACCTTCCAATTGAAAGAAATTTTAAACAAACTTTGCATAAGAACCTTAAGTTTAATGCTACTGAACAGTATAAATTACTTAGAACAAACATTTCTTTTACATTACCTGAAGATGTTAAATGCCCGATTATCGGTGTAACAAGTTCAATCCGTGGTGAAGGCAAGAGTACAACAGCGATTAATCTGGCTTATGTATATGCTGAAAGCGGAAAACGAGTATTGCTCATTGACGGTGACCTTCGTCTTCCATCAGTTGCTAAAAAGATGAATATTGACGGTTCAATAGGTCTTACCAATTTCTTATTGGACAGCAATAAAATTATGATTGAAAAATTCAGAACAGAAATCAATGACAGATGGTTTGTTGTTCCTTGTGGTCCAATACCTCCAAACCCTTCAGAACTTTTGGCATCAAAGAAAATGGAAAAACTTCTTGCAATGTTGTCAGAACATTTTGATTGCATCATCATTGACCTTCCACCTGTAAACATTGTTTCTGATGCTGTTGCTATTTCAAAATACCTTACAGGTATGATTCTTGTTGTCAGACAGAATTATACTGAAAAGGATGAGTATGAAAACTGTAAACGCCAGTTAAAGCTTTCAAATGTTAAAGTTTTAGGTCTTGTAATGAACAGCGTAAATAGTGGTAAGTCATATTACAGCAATTATAAATATAAACGTTATTATAAATATTATGCTTCTCATGAATATCAGAGAAGCAGTGATGAAGGTAAGGAAAATGGTTGATTTCCATTGTCATTTCTTACCAAATATAGATGATGGCAGTCAAAGTATTGACGAAAGCATAAAAATTCTAAAACAGCTTTCTGAACAAACTGTCGATATGGTTGTTGCGACACCACATTTTATTGCTAATAATGAATCTGTTGAAAGTTTTATTCAAAGACGCCAGAATGTATATAAAGAACTTACAGAGAATCTTCACGATGGACTGCCTGAAATAAAATTAGGTGCTGAAGTCGAGTTTTATGAGGGTATCAGTAATCTTAAAGGTTTGAGTAAGCTTTGTATTGAAGGTACAAATATTCTTCTGATAGAAATGCCGAATATAAAGTGGACAAAACTTGTCGTTAATGAACTTTACAGATTGGTTTCCTTTGGCAATATCCGGATTATGCTTGCCCATGTTGAACGTTGTCTGTTTATGCAGGACCCTGATGTTGTTGATTACTTGTTAAGAAATGGTGTTATAATGCAGTCAAATGCATCAAATTTTATTCATTTTTTAACTAAGAGAAAAGCGTGTAAATATCTGAAGGATAATATTATTCACGTTTTAGGGTCAGACAGCCATAATATAACATCAAGACCACCACGGATTAAAGAAGCGCTTGATGTTATAGAAAAGAAACTCGGTAATGATGCCGTTTTACACCTGATAAGTGTATCACGGGATATTATAAATTAATTAATTTTGCAAAAATATGGGTGATACCATATAAATACATATTGAAAGGATGCAATATTATGAAAAAAATTATCACACTCATTCTCGCAATTACAATGGCATTTGTGAGCGTAGTTCCTGCGTTCGCAGTTGAAGACGATTTTGTGTCAAGTCCGTCAAGGGATGATGTTGTACTTGAAGAGGGTAAAAACGAAGATCCTGATTGTACAGCAGAGGTTATCCTCACAATGTTCAAGGACCGTGAAAAGCTTGCTGCTCACATTCGTGAAAAGCTTGAAGAGGCATATGAAATCATCACAAATTGTGAAGACCTTACAACTCTTTGTAAGGAATTTGCAGCATTTGTTGCAAAGTTAGGACTTACAGGTAAAGACCTTGCTGTAAGTGAGTTGTTTGACCTTTCTTACTATGGTTGTGAAGACCACAATGAGCATGGTTATTTCAACATCAAGGTTGGTGCAAAGGCACTTGAAAATTATGTAGGTCTTTTACACTATTACAATGGTCAGTGGGAATTTGTTGACAATGCAAAGGTTCTTCCTGATGGTGAAACACTTCAGTTCAGAATCAAGGATTTCTCACCATTTGCAATTGTTGTAAATACAAGCGGTAGGGTTCCTAATACAGATATCCCTAACACTGATGTTCAGGTTGAAAACACACAACTTCCTATGCAGCTTATGATTGGTGCTGCAGCAGTTCTTGCAACTGCAACAGTTATTGCTGTTGTTTTCAAGAAAAAGGAAGTAAAGGAATAATTAAAAATGAAAAAAACTAATAAGAAAGCATCAAAAAAGAAGGCTTTGCTGTTAGTTTTGATTTGTGTTGTAGTTATGTGTTCTGTACTGTTGGCTATAAGCATTTGGGAAAATCAGCAGGATTTTGTTGGTGAACGACCGAGTGAGGATGTTACGGGTGAAAATACCGACAGTGTGGAATATAAGCTTAATGAAAATATCGAAACAGTCCTTGTTATGGGTCTTGATAAGTTTTCAGATGAGGTTGATTCATCCTCTTACGATAACGACCAGCAGGCAGACTTTTTGATGTTGTTTGTTCTTGATAATCAAAACAAGACTTGCAAGGCTATACATATAAACCGTGATACTATGGTCGAAATGGATGTTTTAGGTGTTGCGGGTCAAAAGGTAGGAACAACTACACAGCAGATTGCATTGTCTCATACCTATGGTAATGGTCAGAATGTAAGCTGTCGTAACACTACAAAAGCAGTTTCCAACCTCCTTGATGGCATTGATGTGACTCATTATATGTCAGTTACAATGGATGCTGTGCCTGTTTTCAACGATTTGGTTGGTGGCGTAACAGTTGAGGTTCTTGACGATTTCACAGGAATTGATGATACACTTGTTAAGGGTGAAAAGGTTACTTTGATGGGTGATAAGGCACTTACCTATGTTCGCAATCGTTATGGTCTTGAGAACAGTACAAACAGCAACAGAATGATTCGTCAGAAGCAGTATATTGAAGAGCTTTACAGAATAACACGCGAAAAGACAAAGAGTGACGAAAACTTTGTTCTGACAGCTTGGCAGGAATTGTCACAATATGCAGTATCAGACTGCTATGAACAGGATTTGTTGCGGATTTACGAAAAAATATCAGGATACGAGTATTTAGGTACAGTAAACATAGAGGGTAAATCCCTTGTTGGCGAAAGCTTTATGGAATTTTATCCTGACGAAGAAAAGTTAGAAAAATTAGTTTTAGAAATGTTCTATATTTCTGAAGAATAATCAGAAATAATTGTGGGGGCTGTGCTATGCACAATAAAATACAGGAAAACACAATTGACAATAGAATATTAAATGACTCTCGTAAGGGATATGAAAGGGCAAAAAGACTTTTTGATATTGTCGTATCCTTGGTGCTTCTTCTTGTTTTATTTGTGCCTATGGCTTTGGTAGCATTGATTATCGTTATTGATAGTCCCGGTGCATCACCGATTTATACTCAGGAAAGAGTGGGTCTTAACGGTAAATCGTTTAAGCTTTATAAATTCCGTTCAATGGTGCCGAATGCTGAAAAACAATTGGACAGCCTTCTTTCCCAAAATGAAATGCAGGGTCCTGCATTCAAAATGAAAAATGACCCGAGGATTACCCGTTTTGGTAAGATTATCAGAAAATGTTGTATTGATGAGTTACCTCAGCTTATTAATATTTTTAAGGGTGAAATGAGTTTTGTAGGTCCTCGACCACCGCTTCCTCGTGAGGTTGAACAATACACTGAACATCAGAAGCAAAGATTAACTGTAATACCGGGTCTTACCTGTTATTGGCAGATTACAAAATGTCGAAATGACTGTAGTTTTGACGAATGGTTGGAGCTTGACCTTAAATACATAGAAGAGCGAAGCGTAAAAACAGATTTGACTGTATTTTTTAAAACCTTTGGTGCTGTTTTAGGCATGGAGGGAATATGAGAAAATTCAGGGATAAGAAACACTTGAATATTGCTATGATAGGGCATAAACGAGTTCCTTCCCGTGAAGGTGGCGTGGAAATTGTCGTTGGTGAATTGTCATCACGAATGGCTCAGCTGGGACACAATGTTACCTGCTATAACAGAAAAGGTCACCATATTGCCGGAAGTGAATTTGATGCTCAGGAAAACATCATTTCAGGTGTAACAATAAAAGAAGTAATTACTATTGATAAAAAAGGTCTGGCAGCAATTACAGCATCCTTTTTTGCTGCCTTATCTGCTTCTTTCAGTAAATGTGATGTGGTGCATTTTCATGCTGAAGGACCTTGTTCAATGATTTGGTTACCAAAACTTTTTGGTAAAAGATGCGTTGCAACTATTCATGGACTTGACCACAAACGAGCAAAATGGGGCAGATTTGCTTCATTTTATATTAAATTTGGCGAAAAATGTGCTGTAAAGTTTGCCGATGAAATAATTGTTTTAAGCAAGAATGTTCAGAAGTATTTTATGGATGTATATGGCAGAAATACTGTATATATTCCGAACGGTATTTCAAAACCACAGCAGGTGAATGCAGATTTAATTACTCAGAAATACAATTTAAATAAAGATGATTATATCCTTTTTCTTGGAAGATTAGTCCCGGAAAAGGGAATTACCTATTTAATTGAGGCTTTTAAAAAAATAGATACAAATAAGAAATTAGTAATAGTTGGTGGCTCATCAGACACTGTTGATTACGAAAAAGAGCTTAAATCAATGGCTGATGACAGAATTATTTTTACAGGGTTTACACAGGGTAGGATGCTGGAAGAATTTTACAGTAATGCTTATGTTTATGTTCTTCCCTCTGATTTGGAGGGTATGCCCATAAGTCTTTTAGAGGCTATGAGTTACGGCAACTGTTGTATTACTTCAGATATTCCTGAATGTACTGAGGTTGTCGGTGAGTATGGCATTTCCTTCAAAAAAGGTAATGTTGGTGATTTAAAGGAAAAATTGCAGTATATCTGCGATAATCCTGAAATTGTAAAGCAATATAAGCAGAAGGCATCTGGCTTTGTATGTGAAAAATATAATTGGGATAATGTTGTAAGAGAAACCTTGAAGCTTTATTAAGTAAGAAAAAAGGAAGTTAATGACTTGAAAATACTGTTAGTAAACAAGTTTCTCTACCCAAAGGGTGGGTCGGAAACATATATTTTTAAGCTTGGTGATGTATTGAAAAAGCATGGCCATATAGTTGAATACTTCGGACTTGAAAATGAAAAAAATATTGTGACTAACAGTGCTGATTCTTATGTTTCACACATTGATTTCAGCGAGGGAATCAAAAAGAATCTTAAAGCTCCTTTTCGTATAATCTACTCAACAGAAGCAAGAAGAAAAATCAGAAAAGTTCTCGATTCATTTAATCCTGATATTGTTCATCTTAATAATATTCAGTTTCAGCTTACTCCAAGTATTATCCTTGAAATTAACGAATACAGAAAAAAGAAAAATCCGGATTTAAAGATTATATATACTGCTCATGATTATCAGCTTGTGTGTCCGAGTCACGGATTGTTTGATAGTGAGATAAACATCTGTGAAAAATGCCTTGATGGCAATTATCTTAATTGTTTAAAGACAAAATGTATGAAAAACTCCCGTGGTAAAAGTCTTTTGGCAACAGCTGATGCTTACCTTTGGAAATATAGTAAAGCATATGAGTATATCGACAAAATAGTTTGTCCATCTGAATTTTTGAAAAGCAAGCTTGACATACAAAAAAGATTTGCATATAAAACGGTGGCTCTTCACAATTTTTTTGATGCAGAGCCTGTGAACTTAACAGAAAAAGAAGATTATATTTTAGAATTTGGTCATCTCTCAAAGGATAAGGGTACATTGACTCTACTTGAAGCAGCTAAAAATTTGCCTGAATATAAATTTGTGTTTGCAGGTTTCGGTTCTGCGGAAGAGAAAATTAAAAAAGTACCAAATGCAGAATATGTTGGATTTAAAACAGGTGATGAGCTGAAAACTCTTATTGCAAAAGCAAGAGTAAGCGTTTGTCCGTCTGAGTGGTACGAAAATTGTCCGTTTTCAGTAATAGAATCCCAAATTTACGGAACACCTGTTGTAGGTTCACGTCTGGGTGGTATTCCTGAGCTTATAAAAGAAGGTGAAACAGGTCTTCTTTTTGAATCAGGTAATTCCGAAGATTTAACAGAAAAAATTAAACAAATTATTGATAACAATGAAAACTACATACGAAACTGCAAAAATGTTTCTTTTGAAACATCAGAATCGTATTACCATAAACTAATTGATATTTACAGAGGCTGAAATGAAAATCTACGAAATAGGAACAGGATATACAAGTATTCCTGCACAGATGGGAGCAGCAACTGAAATTATTGTTGAAGAGCTTACCCGTTCTTTTATCAAACTTAATAAAGATGTTCAGATAATTGATATTGCTGATGAGAATCGTGCTGGAACTGACCTTCCTATTATTGAAGTAAAAGTTCCTTCCGTATTTACAAAAGCTGATGTGAGTCTTGGAATAATACATAAAGTAAAACGAGTTGTATATTCCGTTTTTCTGGCACAAAAATTAAGAAAAATACTTGAAAAAGCTGATGAAGAGGTTATTCTTCATTTCCACAATCAGTATAATTTGTTTTTCTTCTTATTACTTGTTCCTGAAAAGTACAGAAAGAAAGCAAAAATCGCATACACAAACCATAATGGCTATTGGTCTCTTCCGTGGGAGGAAGCAGAGCCTGTACTTAAAAAAAGATACTTTCAGGAAATTGAATGTATGAAAAAAGCAGATATTGTATTTGTCCTTAATGAACAGACAAAGAACAATGCAGTACAGCATCTTAATGTGGATGAAAATCGGATAATCAGAATAAACAATGGTGTTAATACAGAGGTTTATAAGCCATTGACAGAAGCTGAAATTAAACAAGTTAAAGAAAAGTATGACTTTAATGATGAAAAAGTTATTTTACAAGTAGGTTCAGTTTGTGAAAATAAAGGGCAGAAGCGTATTATTGAAGCATTGACACCGTTACTTAAGAAGAATAATGATTTAGTTTATGCTTATGTCGGTGACATAGTAGAAATGGAATACCAGGAACAAATTGATAAATACATAGAAGAGAATGACCTGATAGGTAAAGTCTGCTATTTATATAAGGCAAAACCGGGAAAAGAACTCAATGAACTTTACAACATGGCTGAGCTTACAGTTTTTGCATCAAATTATGAGGGATTTCCACTTGTTATTCCTGAATCATTGTCAGCAGGAACACCTGTAATTATTTCATTAGCACGAGATTTGGATATGGGTGACGGAAGTGTTGATTGTGAAGCGGATGATATGTGTGAAATTGTTGAAAAGGTGATTAGTCATCCTGAGGCTGTTAAGAAAATATCAGCAGATGCTCGAAAAAATGCTTTGGAAAACTATACTTGGAATAAAATAGCAGAAGGTCATTTAAAGGTGTTTCAGAATTAATAAATATAGTTTAATTTGATTGGTGTGATTTGTTGTGACAACCATAATTATGGTTTCAATAGTAGCTTTCTTAGCTTTTACAATGCTTATAACAGACAAAAGCGGGAAAAATACTGACTTTTTCGATAAAAGCACATCATCATCTTTAAGAGGCTTTTGGTGTATAGTAATTTTATTGGTACATACACCCGAAGCGTATCAGAATACTATACAGGATTTAATCGGTAGCTTTGCATATATCGGTGTGACATTTTTCTTTATTTCATCAAGCTTTGGTGTTATGCAAGGCATAATGAAAAAAGGGGAAGCTTATTTTGATGGATTCTGGAAAACCCGACTAAAAAGACTGCTGATTCCTATGTTCATTTCAAATGTTTTTATGTTCCTTTTTACTTTGGCTGCAACAAAGAAATGTGAATTTGATTTGTTGATTCAGCTGACAGGTTGGGTAAGACAGTTATTATATTTCTATTTTTTAGTTTGGTTTGTTTACAGAGTAGCAGGAAAAAAGCTTTCAAATAACATAAAAAATATAATCATCTGTATTTTAGTGTTAATTGTAAGTTTAGCTACATATTTTGCAGGAGAAAATTCTGTTTCAGGTTGGCCTACTGAAATGTGGGGTTGCCTTTACGGTATATTCCTTGCATTGAATAAGGAAAAGGTTAAGAATACATTATCGCAGAAATTCTTTATTTTTATGCCTGTTTTCTTAATTGCAGCAGGTGTAGCAGGACTTTTGTATCTTAAATATAAATACGTATTTTTCTTTGGAGAGTATTTGCTGAAAGTTGTATTAGGACTTCTGATAACTGTGGTAGTATTTACATATAACAGCAAGTTTAAAATTGGTAATTCAGTCAACAGGTTTTTAGGTAATATTTCATATGAAATATACTTGGTTCACGCTTTATCCTTCCTTATAGTTGAATATTCATTACCTGAAATTAATTCGGGAATGTTTATCCTTTTATCAATTATCATAACGGTTGTTTTAAGCGTTGTCATAAACAAGATTGCGAATTCAGTTAATAAAAAGAGATTGTCAAGGTGAGAGTATGTCAAAAAAACTTAACGGAACAGTAATTGTTACATATCGTTGTAATGCAAAATGTACAATGTGTAACAGATATAAGGTTCCCTCACTTCCTGAGGAAGAAATTTCAATTGAAACAATTCGCAAATTACCACAGATGTATTTCACAAATATTACGGGTGGCGAACCTTTTATCCGTGAAGATTTAAAGGATATTGTCCGTGAATTATATAAGAAAAGTGACAGAATTGTTATATCAACAAATGGTTTTTTCACTGACCGTATTGTTGATTTATGTAAGGATTTTCCGCAGGTTGGTATTCGTATTTCTATTGAAGGACTTGAAAATACAAATAATGAAATTAGAGGACTCGAGGACGGATATAATCGTGGCTATACAACACTTCAAAAACTTGTCCAGATGGGTATGAAGGATGTTGGCTTCGGAATGACTGTTCAGGATAAAAATGCTCCTGATTTAGTTCCACTGTACAATATTTCAAATGAAATGAATATGGAATTTGCAACTGCATCTCTCCATAACAGCTTCTACTTTGTAGAGTCAAATAACATTATTCACGATAGACTTATGGTTGCACAGAATTTTGAAGATTTGGTTAATGAGCTTCTTAATTCCAACAGCCCTAAAAAGTGGTTCAGAGCATATTTTAATCACGGTCTTATTAACTATATTTTCAGTCAAAAAAGACTTTTGCCTTGTGATATGAGCTTCGATACATTCTTTATTGACCCTTACGGTGATGTAATGCCTTGTAACGGAACAAAGGAAAAAGAGGTTATGGGTAACCTTAATACTCAGGAATGGGACGAGCTTTGGAATAGTGAAAAAGCAGAAACAGTTCGTAAAAAGGTTCGTTGCTGTGACAGAAATTGTTGGATGATAGGTTCGGTTTCTCCTGCAATGCATAAGTATATCTGGGTTCCTGCTTTGTGGGTAATAAAACATAAATTCCTTTATTTTTGGAAAAAGAAAAAATACTCAATGTTTGAAAATAAAATTGTTCGTGATTTCCGTGATGGAAAAATTTCAAAGGAAGAACTCGACGCTTGTTCAACTTGTGAGAATTGTAAAAAATAATTGTTGTACATTTGTTTTTAAGAGGATAGCAAAATGCTGATACTTACAAATTGTTTAGTAAAAAACGCTGATGAGGGTTGCGTTAATGTTGCATACAACTTAATAAAGCGTATTAAATCGGCAGTAAGTGATGTTAAAGTAGTTTCCTATGAAAGAACATCAGAATTAACAGATGTGGAAATGAAACTTAATAAATTGATGTTAAGTATTCCATTGTTTAAATTATTGAGAAAAGAAAAAGATGTTTTGTATGTACCATTCCCAACAAGAATGTTACCTGCATCTTTAAGGATTTGGGTTTTATCACTGTTTTGTAAAAATCTTAATGTGTTGATTTCGATGCACGACGATATTGATAAGTTAAGCGGATTATTATTAAAAAGCAGTAAGGCAAGGTTGTTTGTCCTTTCTGAATCTGCATATAAGGATTTTAAATCTTTTGCAGGGGAAAGGGTTGTACATATAAAAACAGGTGTTGATATGGGAAAATTTGTTCCCGTTTCACCTGAAAAATCAAGAGAACTGAAAATCAAATATGGTTTTTCTCCTGAAAAAAAGGTTATTCTTCATGTGGGACACCTTAATGAAGGCAGAAACATTGGTGAATTATTAAATATAAACGACGATTATCAGATTTTGCTTGTTACAAGTACTCTGACAAAGAATGAGCAGAATATTGAATTGAAAAACAGATTACAAAGTAAGTCAAATATAAAGATTTTAGATACATATATTCCTGAAATACAGGAGATTTATCAATTAGCAGATATTTATTTCTTTCCTGTACTTGAATCAGGACATTGTATAGATATTCCTTTATCCTGTCTTGAGGCAGCAGCGTGTAATTTATCTGTTGTAACTACATCGTATGGTGCAATGAAGGAATTTAAAGGAAAAAAAGGCTTTTATCATATAGATTCATTTGAAAATATCAATGAAATAATTGAAAAGGCATTATCAGTAAATAAAGTTTCTTCACGAGAAAGTGTTATTGAGTACGATTGGAATAATGCAATTGAAGTTTTAAGTAGGTAATTTAATGAATAATTCTTTAGTTACTGTGGTTGTACCTGTCTATAATGTGGAAAAATATTTGGACAGATGTATTGATTCAATAGTGAATCAGACATATAAAAATTTGGAAATAATACTTGTTGACGACGGTTCACCTGACAATTGTCCGCAGATGTGTGACGAATGGGCTGAAAAAGACAGTCGAATTTATGTTATACATAAGGAAAATGCCGGTCTTGGAATGGCACGAAACAGTGGGATTGAGCCTGCAAAAGGTGATTATATTCTTTTTGTTGATAGTGATGATTACATTGATTTAAGTACAGTAGAAAAATGTGTTGCCGAATTAAAAAAGACAAATGCTGATGTTGTTATGTTTGGTCGGTTTAATGTACTACCTGACGGCAGTATAAAAGAAAAGCCTATAATGACAGAGCAATATATTTTCAGTGATGACAGTGTGATTAATGACATTCTTCCCGGAATGTTTACTTATGCAAGAGGAACCGGTGTCAGCTCCTGTTGTAAAATGTATAGTTTAAATATAATAAAAGAAAGTAATATTAAGTATAAATCCGAAAGAGAAATAATATCTGAAGATGCATTTTTCGTTTTAGAATTATTTAAATATGTGAAAAGAGTGGTAATAATACCTGAAAGCTTCTATTATTATTGTCAGATTTCAGGTTCCTTAACAACCTCATATAAAAAGGATAGACAAGAAAAGAATAACAGTTTCTTGTTGAAGTCATTGAAAAAAATAAAAAATAATAATTATCCTGATTGTGTGGTGAATGCACTCAAAGTCAGGTATCATGCATATACAGTCTCAGCACTTAAACAGATTTTGAATTCAGATTTGACTGATTCTGAGAAAAAAGAAGAGGTCTATAAAATATTTAAGGATAGAACACTTAATGAAACATTATCGCCTAATGTGTTAAGTATTGAGAAAAAAACATTGAAAATATTCTACTATTTAGTTCGTTATAAAATGTATGGTTTAGCATTTTTGATGCTCAGAATCCGAGTAAAATAACAGAAAGGAAGTGCCTATGAGTATAGAAAATTCAAAACTCTATATCAAAAAAAGAAGCCTTTCTGAAGTTATGCTGTTTATGGTGTTTGTTATACCCTTGGTTTCACAATTTTTGATTGAGATGTTTAAAATACCATCGGTAATCACATATTTCATTGATGCAGCCTTGATTGTGTTTGTTGTAATTCTTATTTTGAGAAAAACTTTTATCTTCAGCAAGGAGTTAACGCCCTTTTCCTGTATGATATTGTTATTCTTGATATATACCCTGGTAGTTTATATTTTTAATTTTCAATCTCCGTTTTATTATTTTTGGGGAGTGCGAAACTACTTCAGATTTTATGTAGCATTTTTTGCCTTCGTCTTAATGATGAATAAAAATAAAGCGGATAGTTATCTGAAAATACTTGATATGTTATATTGGGTGAATGCTGTTGTAATTGCTGTTCAGATACTTTTAGGTTACAGGCAGGATTATCTTGGCGGATTGTTTGGCGTTTCAAAAGGATGTAATGCTTCTACCTTAGTTTTCATAACAATAGTTGTTGCAAAATCACTTTTGGAATTTATGAACGGAAAAGAAAAAATAACATTATGCTTGTTAAAATCAAGTATTGCGTTGGTCATTTCAGTTTTTTCCGAGCTTAAGATGTTCTTCTTTTTATTCGTTGGTGTAGTGATTATCGCAACATTGTTAACATCATTTTCGTGGAAAAAGATATCATTTTTACTGGTAAGCGCATTTTTTGTTTTTGTAGCAAGTACAATTCTTACATTGATATTTGACGTTTTCAAAGGATTTTTTTCATTAGAAGCACTGATTGCACAGCTAACATTGGAGAATTACGCTTCTGAAAATGACATTGGACGATTTACAGCTTTTAAATCCTTATCTGAACGATTTTTGCCGACAATTTCTGACCAGCTTTTCGGAATGGGATTGGGAAATTGCGATACTTCAGCAATTCCGATATTTAATACAGAGTTTTATGATTCGTATGTTTCGACTCATTATTCGATTTTCTCACATTCATTTCTGTTTATTGAAACAGGTATAATCGGATTTTTGATATATTGCTCATTTTTCATTATCAGCTTAGTGAAATCAATAAAGATTTTGAAAATCAGCGACGAAGATAATAAGCTGTACAGTCAATTGGCTGTTGTATTATCAGTTGTCTGTTTCATATTGATAGTTTATAATTCATCACTCAGAACAGATATTGCTTATCTGATATATTTTGTTTTGGCTTTGCCATTTGTCAGTTCGGATGAAAGACTTCATCTGAATATTCAAAAAGGTTAATTTTATAATCACAGTATTAGCACGGGAGGTAATAACTATGATTAAGAAAAATAGTAAAAAACTTTTGGCGTTGGTACTTGCTGTTCTTATGGCAGTTTCCTGTATTCCTATTCAGGTTCTTGCAAGTGGAACAACAAACGATACTGACATCAATCTCAAGTGGGATTTTATCGTTGAGGTAAATACAATCCTTGTAAAATATTTTGGCAAGGTTGACCCGACTAATGAAGAGATTGAAAAAGCAGTTCTTCAGATGGACTATGAGACTTATATGTCTGCTCAGGCTGACATTGAGGGTGCAAAAGCATCATTTATGAGTCTTAGTGAAGAAGAACAGGAAAGTGTCCTCGACTTGGAATCAGTTGAAAAATTAGGGTATATGGAAGATACAATGATTAAATTGACTTCTCCTATGCTTCTTACAGGCGAGTCTGCAACTCTCTGTGACGGTAGTATTACAGCAGCTGTTGACTCAAACGGTACATTGACTGAATCAAGTGGTACTGTAACTGTTACTGCTAAAGGCAGCGTTTTCTCTAAAAAGACTGCAACAATAACAATTACAAACGCTTCTTCTACAGATGGTGCTGTTACATTCAATTATTCAGTAAGCTCATATAACTCATTCTCTGTTGACGGAAACAGCAGTAGTGATTCAGGCAGCTATACAAAGCAGTTGGCTGCAGGTGAGTCAATGACTATTACCATTCAGTCAAAGAGTGGTTTGAGTGGCACAACTGTAACATTAACCCTTAATAGCTTCAGTTTTACTGTTGCAAAGGATTCATCATCCGTAACATTTGATTATGACAGCAGTAAAGGTTCAGTATCACTTGATGGTACTGCTGTTGCTGACGGATATGTTACTGAAATTACAAAAGATGGTGCAACATTAACTGCAACTCCGAATTCAGGTGTTACTTTCCTCGGTTGGACTGACGGTGATGGTGTAATTCTTTCAAAGGACGCAACTTTTACATACACTCCTTTCACTGACGGTACAGTTAAAGCTCTTTTTGATGATGGCAGTGCTTTCTTTGGTGTTGGCTCAACATATTTATCAAACAATCTGTCATTAGCAGTAAGCTACGCACAATCAAGTGGCTCAACAGTCATTTACCTTGTGAATAACGGTACACTTCCGGCAGGTGATTACACTATTCCTGCAGGCATTACACTCCTTATTCCTTTTGACAGTGCAAATACAAATTATACAACTGAGCCGGAGTATTTAACTCCTGATACAGATAATCCTTATGTTAAACCTGTAGCCTTCCGTACATTGACAATGGCATCAGGTGCAAACCTTATTATCAACGGTGCATTAAGCATTCCTGCAAAGCATGTTGGTATGAGTGGTGCTCAGGTTGAAAAAGGCAATGCTCCAACAGGTAATGTAGGTTTTATCAAGATGAATACAAACAGTAATATCACTGTTAATAATGGTGGTAATCTGTATGCTTATGGTTATATCACAGGTTCAGGTAAGGTAACTGCAAACAGTGGTGCAACTGTTTACGAATACTTCCAGGTTGGTGACTTCCCGGGTGGTAGCAATACATCTAAATTAGCTGATGCAAAGCAGGTATTCCTGTTCTCTCAGTACTATATTCAGAATATTGAAGTTCCACTCAGAATATACAGTGGTGCAAAAGAAACAGCCGTAGCAACAATGGATACAGGCTTTATTGATAAAACAACCACATTGGAATTCATTTCTAATTCTAATGCAATGTTCGTATTATCTTCAGGTTATGTTGAAAAGAGATATGACGGAAACCTTGACCGTCTTGTTGTTGACCTTTATGGTGATGTATCAATGTCACCTATCAGTTTTGATGTAGCTACAGGTTTGACATCAATTTCTATTAATTCAGCAGACTATGCACTTCCTATTACTCACAGCCTTACAATTAATGCGAAGAGTGGTTCTACTTTTACATTAAGTCAGGATATTGCAATGCTTCCGGGTGCGGAAATTAATATTGATGAAGGTGCAACCGGTTCTCTTGGTGCAGGTGTAAGTGCATATATTTACGATGTAGATTCATGGGGATGCTATATTTTCCATGGTAACAGCACAGATACTTCTTATAATAATAAGAGATTTGTAGCTCCTCCGTATGCTCCCGGCAGAGTTAATGCACGAACAGAAAGCAGTCTTAAGGATGCTGCAGTTTGTGTAAACGGTACTTTTGACGCTACTGCAGGTTTCATTTATACAACAACAAATGCAACAGGTACTTCAACATCACTTACAACTACAGGTGGTGCAAACATTTACAGTACAGGCAGAGGTAAGATTCTCGTTACTCCAAGTGCCAATGTAACTACATATCAGTTTGATAAGTGTATTGATGATGTCGGCATCGAATATGTAAGTATCACTGCTGAACAGGCTAAGCTTACAAATGCTGACGGTTCATTTACAAGTACAAGTACAATCAACGATTCAGGTGTTGATTGTAAAGTGTTCGTTTACGAAAACGGTACTTGGGTACACCACGACTTCGACAGTACAGGTACTTGTACTGTATGTGGTACAAAAGCTCCTGCACTCAGTGTCAAGGATTCAATAAATGGTGCAATTGACCATAGTGCTTTATATGCATACACAGTAGAAACTGCAAAGCCTGCCGATGTGTTTGAAGTTGTAAACGGCGGTCTTATGGAAGTTGTACCAAATGAAAAGGGCTATAACAATGCAACAGGAAGCAAGATTCTTGTTGAAAAATCTGACGGTACAATTTTCAGAACATATACAGTTATCGTTTTCGGTGATGTGAACGGTGACGGAACTGTTGACGGTTTCGATGCTCTTGAAATTGACCTTGCAATAAATGGCTATACAACATTATCAGGTGAGTTTGCTATTGCTGCAGACGTAAATGCAGATGGTATTGTTAACAGCACTGACTATGATAAGGTTTGCTCAGTTGCAAATTTAACATCAGTTCTTGAAAACCCAATGGTGGCAAATGCTGCAACAGTAAGCTTTACTGAAGCACAGGTAATGCCTGTTATGACAGCTGAAGCTTGTGCACATAACTATGAGGAAGCTGTTACTGCTCCTACATGTACTCAGAAGGGTTATTCTGTATTTACATGTAGCCTTTGTGGTAATAGTTATATAGGAAATGAAATTGAAGCAACAGGTCATACTGTTGTTAAGGAGGATGAAGTTCCTGCAACTTGTCTTGCAACAGGTATGACAACAGGTACATATTGTTCAGTATGTAATGAGGTAATTATTGCTCAGACAGAAACTCCCGCTTTAGGACATAATATGGTTATGCAGGAAGGAAAACCTGCTACATATTCATCATCAGGTTGGGAAGCTTATGAAAGATGTTCACGCTGTGGAGCAGGTGAGTTTGTAAAACTCGAAAAGCTTGAAACTCCGCTTATTGAAGATTTTGAAACATTTGTAATGTATCTTGGTCTTCTTGAATCTCTTGCATATATGTATTCAGAGGTTGCTCCCGAAACAGACCCTGCTGAATTAGTAATCAAATATATCAGAACAGGTGTTGACCGTTATAATTCAGGTTCTTGGGAAATTATGGCGGGTAAAGAGGATAAGGAATTTGCAAAATATGTAGCTGAAATTGAAGATGGTCTTAATTTATCAATTCCTGACGAGCCTGAAAGCTGGCTTGCTATCTGCAGTCTTAAAAATTTAGGTATGATTTTAATGCCAAATGGTGAATTGGAAGATATCGGCCATATGTTTGGTGTTATGGATATCACATACCACAACAAGGGTAGCCAGAATCATGCTGATGTTGCAGGTTGGGCAGGTGACATTGTTGACCTTATCAACGATACTGCTGACGGATATGCAGACGGACTTGGTGAAGCAATTCCTGTTACAGGTACTGTTGAAGAAATGACAGAAATCATCTCAACATATTACCTTGCAGACCCTGATGCTGATTGCGACGACGGTGCTTTTGACCTTTTTGATATGCGTTCAGACCTTGATGGTTTGTATTTTATGCAGACAATTGATTTCGTAAATTACAAGGTTGACATTGAAGCAATGTACGGCGACTTTGTACTTGCATTAATGGGATATTTCACAGATACTCTTAATGATGTTCAGCGTGCAAAGTTCTACCTTGAAAATCGTCTTGGCACAACAGGTACAAGAGAAGAAATCAGAAACAAGGTTTATCTTACATATACAAGTAATAAGATGATTGCAACTTTGGAGGGAACAAAGGAATTCAAGGTTGATGATATTACAGATTTAAGAACAGCTTGCTGTTATGCTTTTGCCGATTATGTTTGTAAATTGGCAGGTGACTATGTAGAAAATAATGTAAACGATGCATTTACAGTATTCAATTCTGAATATTCAACATTAGCACCTGGTATTACTCAGACAATAAGACAGGCAACTACAGCAGACGGTAAACAGATGGTTTATCATCTTGCAACTGCTGACATTAACCGTGATGATGTTAATGTTTATGCAAACTATGGTGACAACGACCCAACAAAGGGTTGGAAGATGCAGACTGTTAAGGACCAGATGACAGCTGCTCAGAATAACAATGCTGATGTTGAAAATTTCAATGTTATTGCAGGTGTTAATGGTAGTGGCTTTAATATGAGTACCGGTGAACCAAGCGGACTTCTTATTATGAATGGCGTGGTTTATCAGGATATAAACAGTCAGGGCTTCTTTGGTATTGATTATGACGGTAATGCAGTTATCGGTACACAAGAAGAGTACAATACAATTTATAAGGGTAAATTAAAGGAAGCTATCAGCGGTTTCAGTGGCGTTCTTATCAAGGATGGCAAAATCGTTGCATCAAAAGACAATACAACAAGAGCATCACGTACAGCAGTAGGTATCACAGCAACAGGTAAGGTTGTATTTATGGTCCTTGATGGTCGTCAGGAGCCATATTCTTGCGGTGGTTCAATGTATGAAATCGCACAGATTTTATATGAAGCAGGTTGTGTTGAAGCTATTAACCTTGATGGTGGCGGTTCTTCAACTTATGTTGCAAAACAGGAGGGTGCTGACACATTTGACGTTGTAAATAAGCCTTCTGACGGATATGCACGTTCAGTTTCAACATCATGGTATATCGCTTCAACTGCACCTTCATCAACAGCGTTTGACCATGCAGTTATCGAAAGTGAATATGATTATGCAACAGAAAATTCAACTGTAGTGTTTACAGCAAAGGGCGTAAGTGCAACAGGTAACGAAGCAGAACTTCCTGAGGGTGTATTCTGGGCAGTTGACAATGAAAAGAATGCTACAATTACAAGCGATGGTGTATTAACTGCACTTAAAAACGGTGAAACAGTTGAAGTAAGACTTATGTCAGGTGAAGAAATCCTTGCTTCAAAAACATTACAGATTATTGTTCCTACATCTGTTTACTTCTCAAGAAAGAATGCAAATGTAATCTATGGTGAAGGCTATGAACTTCCTGTGGTTGCACGTGTGGGTAATAAAAAGATTGCCTTTAATGCTCAGGATATTGATTTTGAATTAAGTAGCAGAAATGCAGGTACAATCAACGGCTTCACATTCGTTGCTGATGAAGTATCAGGTGTTAAAAATGTTGTTGTTACAGCAAAATTAGCAGCTGACAACAGCATCGAAGCTAAGATGGACCTTGTTCTAAATAAATTAGGTGAAGCAACATTTGATTTTAATAATGCAACAGGTGGCAACAGACTCCTTGCATGGAACAGAGATGTATCAAATGCTACAACAGAAGATAATGTGAATTATCAGATTGTAGATGTAAATAAGGATATGGATACAACATATGCTTTTGCAATTGATATGACTCAGCTTCAGATTCCGGCACAATTACAGGATATCGTTTATATGCTTCCTGGTGCAGGTGAGGCCGATGCTTCTGCATGGAAATTCTTATTACAGCTTGCTGAACGTGTAAGCGATATGACAACAGTTACTGCAACTATTAATTTTGATAAGAACTTACAGGTGGATTATTCCGGACTTAAGGTTGTTTCTGATTATTTTGAATTAACAGGAACAGAGTTCAACGAAGAAACAAACGCAGTTACAGTAACACTTAACTGGATTAAGCAGACTCAGGCTATTGACCCTGCAACAGCAAATCCGATATGTATCGTAAGCGGTGCAACAGCAACACCAAAGGATACTGCTGACTGGGGCTCGAAGGAAAAGCTTGATATTGTAACATACGGTCAGATTGACTATAAGATTTATCTTCGTGCAAATGCACTTTACACATTCTCAAGTAAGCCTGAAAATCAAGATGTTTACGGGTTGTATCCATTTGTAAATCCAAATCTTGAATCAGAAAAAGGCGGATATTTTGAAGATACTCATGCAACATTTGAGGATAAGTACACATTAATTTGTGCTAATAATGACGGTTGGGTAAATGTTGACGGTGGCTATGCTTATTACGAAGGTGGCTTACAGTTAACAGGTGTTCATAAAATTGATGGTTACTATTATGACTTTGGTGAGAATGGTGTAAATGTTGGTAAGACAAAGTACACAGGCTTACTTTATGATGAAGATTTAGAAGCTTATTGCTATGCACAGAACGGTGAGTTAGTATCAGGATGGCAGCAAATCGGTGAAGATTGGTATCATTTTGATTCAGAAACACTTACAGCAACTGTTGGTGAAGCAGAACTCTTTGGTGGTGTTATTTACAATTTTGAAGAGACAGGTAAGCTTTCAACAGGCGTATGGGCACCAACTCTCTATGGTATGAGATATTATTACGGACCAAGCTGGCATCAAAAAGGTTGGTATAATATTGATGGCAAGGATTATTGTTTTGAGAAGTACGTTCGTCTTGAGGATGGGTATAGTATTGTTCATGAAAGTAACGTATTAAAAGTTTATTATTTCAACGATGATGGTTCTTGTGACAAAACAACTGTAATTCCTGATGGCTTTTACACTGACAAAAAAGGTTATTTCTATTCAAAGAATGGAGCACCATTAACAGGATTACAACAGATTGATGGCAACTACTATTATTTTGATATGTATGGTTATGCAGTAAAAAATTGCACTATTGCAGGGCGTACTTTTGGTGACGATTATAAGGGTGTTACCGGATTAATTGAAGTTGATGGTAAGCTTTGCTATTATGCTGATGGTAAGCCAAAAATGGCGGGTCTTATTTGTATTGATGGTGATTACTATTTTGCTTACGGTTCAAACGGTGAAGTAATAGTAGATAAGGTGTATTATGTATGGCAGGGAAACGGTATTATTCCGGAGTCAAATCGTGAATTTGGACCAGACGGTAAAATGCTTCAGGGAATAGTTGAAAAAGACGGTACTCTTTATTACTATGAAATGGGTAAGGGTTATGCAGCCGGATTAGTATGTGTTGATGGTGATTATTACTTTGCAGGTGGCACAAATGGTGAAATTATTACTAATCAGTCATATTATGTATGGCAGGGTAACGGTATAATCCCAGAATCAACACGTGAATTTGGCCCTGATGGTAAGATGCTTGATGGCATTATTGAAAAAGATGGTATGCTTTATTACTACGATATGGGTCAGCCAAAAATGGCAGGTCTTGTTTGTGTAGATGGAGATTACTATTTTGCATATGGTTCAAATGGAGAAATAATAGTAAATCAGACATATTATACTTGGAAAACAAATGATTTACTTCCTGAGGCAAATCGTGAATTTGGGCCTGATGGTAAAATGCTTGATGGTATCGTTGAAAAGGATGGTACATTATATTACTATGTAATGGGTCAGCCAAAAATGGCAGGGCTTATCTGCATTGATGGTGATTACTATTTTGCATATGGTTCACATGGTGAAGTGATAGTAAATCAAGCGTATTATGTATGGCAAGGAAACGGTTTACTTCCGGAATCAACTCGTGAGTTCGGACCTGATGGTAAAATGCTTGATGGTATTGTTGAAAAAGATGGTACGTTATATTACTATGTAATGGGTCAGCCAAAAATGGCAGGTCTTATCTGCATTGATGGTGACTACTATTTTGCATATGGCACAAAAGGTGAATTAGTAGTTAACAAGAAATATTACACTTGGAAAACAAACGATTTACTTCCTGCAGCAAATCGTGAGTTCGGACCTGACGGTAAAATGCTTGACGGTATCGTTGAAAAGGATGGTAAGCTATACTATTACGAATTGGGTCAGCCGAAAATGGCAGGTCTTGTATGCATAGATGGTGATTACTATTTCGCTCACGGGAAAAATGGTGAAGTTGCAACAAGTAAGCAATATGTTTGGAAATCAAATGGCCTTATGCCTGAAGGAAATTATGAATTTGGCGAAGATGGTAAGTTGCTTAATGGATTCATAACTCGTGATGGCGAAATTTATTATTTTGTAAATGGTAAACCTGGCAGAGTTGGTCTTAATTATATAGATGGTTATTATTATTTCGTTGATTATGGTGGACGATTAATAAGAAATCGTAAAGCATATTACGTGTGGGAGACTAATGGCTTATCAGTAGAAATGAATTACAATTTTGATGAATATGGTCGTGTAATCATTTAATTAGATATATGTAACATTTATTAATAAAACATCCTCAACCCGACATACGGATTGAGGATGTTTTGAAGAAGAGATATGGAGAAAAATGAATGACTCGTTCAAAACATTATAAAATCATAATTTGTGCTTTGGTCTTTACTGTTTTTATAGCTTTAGTGTTTTGTGCTGTAAGTTTAGATATGGTGGAAAAGCATAAAGACAACTTTGAAGAAGAGTTTAAAGCGGAAATTGATGTTGTTCTTCCGGAAAAGATTTATGTAGCAAATGAAGCTGTTGTTGAGTGGATGAATGGAACGGACACAGCAAAAAATGTTTATAACAAATACATAGAGTATGGTACAATGGATTATACAAAACCAATCACTCTTTTACATACAATAGAAAATCTTCCGTTAGATTGTGAAATTGAAACTCAGTGTATTACCGTGACAGACAAAGATTATTCCAAGGTGGTTTTCTCTCAAAATATTTCTCCAGAAAAACGCTCAGTAAGTCTTGAGAATTTAAGACCTGATACTAATTATGAATATTTAATTCAAATTGCATTTTCAAACGGAAAAAAGATTGAAAAATCTGGCGTTTTCAAGACTGAACAATCAAAATGTTTTTTACTAATTGATGGTGCAAGAAATGTGAGAGATATCGGAACAACAAAAACTGTTGATGGCAGACAGATTAAAAAGTATATGCTGTATCGTGGTACTGAATTGGACGGAGGAATATATCCAAGATATACAATTACACAAGACGGAAAGAATTACATGCTTAATGTTTTAAACATCAAGACTGAAGTGGATTTAAGATGGTATGACGAAAAAACAATGAAGGATGCTTTGGGGCCAGATGTAAATCATGTTTATTATCCAGTTGCAGCTTATAGTGAGTTCTTTGAAACTGATTATTCTTCAGAAAACTTAAAAAATATTTTTTCTGAATTGTCAAATTCAGATGCATATCCTGTTTATTTACATTGCGCCGTTGGTGCCGATAGAACAGGTACAGTTATCTATATATTAGGAGCATTACTTGGTTTAGATGAAAAAAGTCTTTATCAGGAGTGGGAATGTTCTGTACTCTTTCTTGGTGACTCTTTCTATGATGATATGGACATGTTTGTTGAAAGATTTAAGCAACTCCCGGGCGATACAATGCAAGAAAAAGCAGAGAAATATCTTTTATCAATCGGTGTTACAATGGAAGAAATTGAAAGCATAAGAGAAATCTTATTAACAGATTAAAAGTAAAGGAGCGTTTGGCATGAAAACTAAACAGGTATTTAATAATGCCAAATGGATTATTGTGTGCAAAATTGCACAATCTCTTTTGCAATTTCTTGTTGGCATAATTTCAGCAAGATATTTAGGTCCGTCAAATTACGGATTGATAAATTATGCTGCATCTGTTGTGGCTTTTGCATTACCCATAGTAAAATTAGGTTTTGATAATACTTTAGTCAAAGAATTAATTGATAAACCCCATAAGGAAGGGGAAATACTGGGAACATCCCTTACCCTGAATTTTATCACCTCACTTATTTCAATCGTCGGTGTTTTCATTTTTGTTTTCGTTGCAAATGCCGGTGAGAAGGTTACAATTCTTGTGTGCTTACTTTATAGCCTTATGCTTGTGTTTTTTGTCCTTGAAATGACACAGTATTGGTTTCAGTATAGGCTTTTATCAAAATATTCTTCTGTTGTAATGCTTATATCTTATTTTTGTGTTTCGGCATATAAAATTTTCTTATTGGTAACGGAAAAAAGTGTATTTTGGTTTGCTGTATCTCATTCAATTGAATACGGAATTGTGGGAATTCTGTTGGTAATCATTTATTTTAAGATAGGTGGACAGAAATTCAGCTTTTCAAAATCAACTGCAAAAGAAATACTCAGCAGAAGCAAGTATTATATTATAGCTTCCTTACTGGTTGTTGTTTTTCAGAATGTGGGCGTTATATTGCTTTCAAATCTTTCAGGATACGATGAAACAGGGTATTATACATCAGCAATGACAAGTGCTGCAGTATTACAATTTGTTTATACTGCGATTATGGATTCATACAGACCACTTATTTTAACAGCAAAAAAAGAAGAAACAGAGAAGTACGAGAAAACTGTTTCAGGACTTTACGGAATAATTGTATATACATCACTTGCACAAAGTATAGTATTTGCAATATTCAGTAAGCTGATTATTTCCGTTTTATATGGTGCTGATTTTATATCAGCAGTTCCTGTACTCAGGATTCTTGTGTGGTTCTGTCCGTTTTCATTTATGGGAACAGTGCGAAACATCTGGCTTTTAGCCGAGGAAAAGCAAAAAGAACTCTGGAAAATCAACCTTTTTGGTGTTATTGTCAATACAATTTCAAATGCAATTCTTATTCCGTTTGCAGGTGCTTGTGGTGCGGCTGTTGCAGCATTTATAACACAATTCTTAATGAATTTTGTCCTTGGATTTGTTTATAAGCCTATCAGAAAAAACAATGAACTTATGCTGAAAGGCTTAAATCCAAAATTTGCATTTCACGAATTCAAATCAATTTGGAATTTGTTGATTGGCAACAGATTTTCAAAAAAGAACAACAAATAAAGCAATCCTCATCGAGAAATCGGTGGGGAATTTGAATTTAATGAACAGTTTATTGTCTGTTGTTAAAAAATTATCAAGATGTTGTGGCACCTATTGACAAGATATGTAAAAAAAATGTATAATTATTAAGTATGAAATAATGAAAATGGGGGTATTCCTATGCAGAAAAAGACAGTTGCTCTTACTGGTTCATCAGGTACTATGGGATGGGCTGGATTTAAAGAGCTTTATGCAAAAAAAGATAAGTTCAACATTGTTGTTCTTAATCGTGACAGTAAAAAGAATCGTGATAAGTTCGCAGATTATGTAAATGACCCTGCAGTTAAACTTGTTTGGGGTGACCTTACAAATTACAACGATGTTCTCGAAATGGTAACAGGTGCTGACTATGTTCTTCACGTTGGTGGTATGGTTTCACCTGCAGCTGACTATTATCCAGTTAAGACACAGAAGACAAATGTTACTGCAGCTCAGAATATTGTTAATGCTATTAAGGCACAGCCAAATCCTGATGCAGTTAAGGTTGTTTACATAGGAACAGTTGCTGAAACAGGTGACAGAAATGCTCCTATTCATTGGGGTAGAACAGGTGACCCACTTAAGGTAAGTGTTTATGACCACTATGCAATCAGTAAAATTAAGGCTGAAGCAGTTTTTGCTGAGTCAGGTCTTAAATATTGGGTATCACTTCGTCAGTCAGGTATCCTTTATCCTGAAATTCTTAAAAATCTTGAACCTATTATGTATCATGTTCCAATCAATGGTGTTCTTGAATGGGCAACAGTTGAAGATTCAGGTCGTCTTCTTGCAAATGTTTGTGGCGATGATATTCCTGAAGAATTCTGGAGAAACTTCTATAATATCGGTTCAGGTGAAGAATACAGAATCACAAACTTTGAATTTGAAGACCTTCTTCTCGGTACATTAGGTCTTGGTTCACCAAAGAAACTTTTTGAGCCACATTGGTTCACAACTCGTAATTTCCACGGTCAGTGGTATTATGATGGTGATAAACTTGAAAACTACTGTCATTTCCGTGCTAATATTCCTGTTAAGCAGTACTTTAAGAGCATGATGGATAAGGTTGAGTCATTCTATAAATTGGCTTTCCTTGCAAAACCATTTGCACCAATCCTTAAGACTCTATGGATGAAGAAGATTGCACAGACTCCTGAATATGGTACACTTTGGTGGGCAGAGAATAAAGTTGATGTCAGAATGAAAGCTTACTATGGTAGTATGGAAGAATATGAAAAACTTCCAAGAAGCTGGAAAGATTTTGAAGTTATTATTCCATCAAAGAAAACAACTGCAAGTGATGTTGTTGTTCTCGACCACGGTTATGATGAAACAAAACCATTTGATACTCTTACTCTTGAAGACCTTCAGAAAGCAGCCGAATTCAGAGGTGGTAAGTGTCTTGCAACTGAAATCGTTGATATGTACACTCCTGTTAAATGGGTAAGTGCAAGAGGTAACGAGTTCGAAATGTCACCAAACCTTGTTCTTAAGGGTGGCCATTGGTGTCCTGCTGAACTTCCTTGGCCTTGGAACTATGATGAAGAAGCAAGAATCAATCCATTCTTTGCTCAGGTCTGGGACCGTCAGGGTGAAAATAACGTATATGGTCCTGAAATCTTTGATAACTTTAAGGAGAAGGTTACAGAATGAAAGTATTTATGATTGGCGGCACTGGTCTTTTGGGCTGTGAGGCTGCAAGAATTTTTATCGAAAGAGGACATGAAGTAACAAGTGTTGCTCTTCCTCCATTACCAGAAGGAGCTCCGATTCCACAGGAAATGAAATTGGAATTCTGCAATATTTATGAAAAGTCTGATGACGAAATCCGTGAACTTCTTCGTGGTCACGATTGTTTCGTATTTGCAGCAGGTATTGACGAACGTGTTGAATTCCCTGCACCTGTTTATGATGCATATTATAAGTACAACATTCAGCCACTTGAGAGAATTCTTCCTCTTTGTAAAGAAGTTGGCGTTAAGAAGGCTGTTATTCTCGGCTCATATTTTGCTTATCTTGCAAAGGAAAGACCTGATATGAAGCTTACTGAAAAGCATCCATATATCAGAAGCCGTATTGACCAGGAAAATGTTGCATTCTCATTCGCTGACGAAAACTTTGATGTATCAGTTCTTGAACTTCCATACATCTTCGGTACACAGCCTGGCAGAAAGCCTGTTTGGGTTATCCTTATCGAACAGATTAAGAGAATGGATAAGCTTCCATTCACAATGTATCCGGGTGGCGGTACAGCAATGCTTACAGTTCGTCAGGTTGGCGAAGTAATCGTTGGTGCTGCTGAAAAATCAAAGGGTGCGAAGGCTTGGCCTATCAGCATGTATAACCTTACTTGGAAAGAATTCCTTAAGATTGTTTATGCTGCAAGAGGTATGGGCGAAAACCGTAAGATTATCAGTGTTGCACCTTGGATGATGCGTATGGGACTTGGCGGAGTTAAGAAAGAATATGCTGAAAAGGGCATTGAAAGTGGTATTGATGTTGACGGACTTGCAGATATTATGGATGTAAATCTTTTCATCCCTGATAGCTATTCAAAAGAGCTCGGTGCAACTCCTGACGATATCAAAGCTGCAATCTTTGACTCAATCAAGGTTTCACAGGCATCTTACGACGGAAAAGTAAAGCTTCTCGAAATGAAAGGCGAATAATTTTTCATAAAAGCATATAAAAAGAGGTAGTTAAAAAACTACCTCTTATTTTTTATGTATCTGATTTTAAAGTTCTAATTCGCCAAGCCATTCGTCACATTTGCCATCACAGTATTTTCCGACAAGTGGAAGGTCTGTGTCTGAGTTATCAACGATTATTCCACCACATTTGTCACAAGTAGCAGGTTCATCATTGTCAGTTGGCTTTTCTGTTTGACTTGTTGCAGGTTTAGATGTTTGTGGCTCTGCTTCAGTTTCTTTTTCTGTTTGCTTTTCAGTTTCTTTTTCACCTGATGTGCTTTCTGTTCCTTCAACAGAAGGCTCTTCAGTGGTCTGTTCTGTTTCAGGGGTTGTGCTGGTTGACTCATTTGGTAAAGTAGTTCCATCATCATCCTTATTACAACCTGAAATAAACATAACAGCACCGAGAATAACTACAACAGCAAGAATTACTGCAATAAATTTCTTATTCATATGCAATCACTCCTTTTAGTTTGGTTTCATTATATCATTATTTAACCTCTTTTACAATAAAAATTCTTTACATTTCAGTAAAAAAAAGGTATATTATACTCGATATTAAATATCAGGAGGTTATAAATATGAAAAAACTTCTCGCAATTTTACTTGCCGTAATTGTAATATTTACTGCAACATCGATGATTGGTTATGCTGCTGACAATGATACAATTGAGTATTTTGCAGTTGAATCTGTTATGGGCGAAGATATTACACCAACAGTTGAATGGTTTAAGGCAGCTGATGAAAATTATTATCTTTTTATTCCATCATCAATCAACACTTTGATTTGCAGAGTGTCTTTTGTTGCTAATGGGGATATAACTATTGATGGTGAAAAAGTAACAAATAATTCAATTATTTCACTTGCAAACAAATCACAAATTACAGTTACATGTGAAAACAAACAGTATATTGTGAAAATTATCGAGGAATCATCACTTGCTTCTGTTTTCATCACTACTGAATCGGGCAGTCTTGATGCAATTCATGCTGATAAGGAATATAAGGAAGCAGGCTACATTCAAGTTATTTCAGAAGACGGAAATACTATACAGTATGACGGTGACCTTGAATATATCAAGGGTAGAGGAAATTCAACATGGAAAATGGAAAAAAAGCCATATAACATTAAACTTGATAAAAAAACCGACCTTTTTGGTATGGGTAAGAGCAAAAAGTGGAGTCTTATTGCAAATCATAGTGACACCAGTCTTATGAGAAATTCCATTATCTATTCAGTTTCAGGTCAGGTGCTTGATTATACACCAAAGTACACCCCTGTTGACCTTTATATTAATAATGATTATATGGGCTCTTATATCCTTACAACAAGAATAGAAGCAGATGATAATCGAGTGGAAATCGAAAATCTTGATGATGCTAATGAAGATGCAAATCCTGATGTAGATTTTGATGAACTTGACCGTGGCGGTGTTTACGGTACATATTCAGGTCTTTTACAAGGTACACAGAAGTGGATTGAAATCCCTAATGACCCTGATGATATTACAGGAGGTTACCTTATGGAAATGGAAATTGCCGACAGATATCCTGGTGAAATTTCGGGCTTTGTTTCTGATGGTGGTCAGCCTATAATTTTTAAGAATCCTGAATATGCAACTGAAAGTGAAGTTAAATATATCAGTTCTGTTTATCAGGATTTTGAAGATGCAGTTATGTCAGCAGACGGCTATAATGCAGATGGAAAATACTATACAGAGCTTTGTGATGTTGAAACATTTCAACTCTTCTATGCAATTAATGAGTGGGCATCAAATATGGATTTCGGTTTGACAAGTACATATCTTTATAAGCCTGAAAATGACGAAAAAATATATGCAGGTCCTGTATGGGATTTCGATATTGCTTTCGGTAACAATGGTGGCAACAGATACGGTTGTGATTATACAAATCCTGAAGAATTTACGGTTTGCTTTGGCAGACAGTACAAAAACACAATTTTCAAGTCACAGGATATAAATGCTGTTCCAACTCTTTTCAATGCTCTTTGTCAAAAACAGGATTTTGTGACAGGAGTTAAAAATGTTTGGGATACAAAACTTTCAGCAGTTGTTGAGTATACAAATGAAATTTTTATTCCATATTATACAGCAAAAATTGAGGGTTCAGCTGTCGCAAATGCTATTAGATGGAATATTTATGATACAACAGATGTTGAAACAATTAAGGTTAAATTCAAGACAGATGTTGATTATGTAAATAATTATGCAAAAATTCGTGCTACATTCCTTACAAATAATTTCGGGACTGTTCAGGTTCAGCAAAATCAGTTTGATTTCTTTGATAAGATTATTATGAGCATAGGCACAGGAATTAATAATGCATTTGAGTGGTTTATTAAAGCATTCAATTTTGAGAACACATTATAATTTATAAATATACTTTAGACAAGAAAGAACAAGGTTTTAAGCCTCGTTCTTTCTTTTTTTGTCACAGACAAAATAAAAAACGGACATCTTTCGACATCCGTTTCTGTTCTGGCAGGGGCAGAAGGATTCGAACCCTCGGCACGCGGTTTTGGAGACCGCTGCTCTACCAACTGAGCTATACCCCTAAATATAAGCAACCGAAAATGGTGGGCCAACAGGGACTCGAACCCCGGACCGTCCGGTTATGAGCCGGATGCTCTAACCAACTGAGCTATTGGCCCTTAACACGGTTGCTCGAATATTATATATTTTTTTAGTGGCATTGTCAATAGTAATTTAATTATTTTTATTCATTTTTCCTTTATTTTATGCCTGAAATGCCATCAGATATATCTTTAAAAACAGGTGCACAATCCGTAGACCCTGATTTTCCATCATCCTTGAAAATTACAACAGTATATGTGGTATCATTTGCTGTGAAATATCCACAAAACCATGTATGATTGATTTCTCTGCCATTTTCATACCAACCACTTTGTGCTGTAGCTGTTTTTCCATGGTTGACTGTCTGGCCTGAATAAGCTTTTTTTCCATTACCATTTAACACAACATTTACAAGAATTCTATCAATCTCTTTTACTGTACTATTATTTAAAACCCGATAGCCTTCAGGTAATTTAACTTTTTGAATTGCCTTTCCGTTTTCATCAATGATTGCTTTCATAAGTGTTGGTGGCCTGTAATAACCACCATTGGCAAAACAGGAATATGCAACTGCAAGCTGTAGAGGACTTGCAAGCAAATCACCTTGACCAAAAGAAATGTTTGCTAACGACTGTGGCGACTTCATTGAATCAGCAGAGGGCAGATTTCCTGATTTAGTATTAAAATTATCGGCTAATTCCAATGCTTTTCCAAATCCAAAATCACCACAGAGATTGATGAATTTTTCAATATTCAGTTTTTGACCTAATGCAATAAAATAACAATTGCAGGATTGTTCCATTGCCGAATTCATATCAACAGTCCCGTGTGCATTATTGTTACTGCATTTAAAAGTTGTACCGTTTATGGTTATACTTCCGTTACATTCATAAGTCAGATGAATGTTGTTTTCCAACGCACACGCAGATACCATTGGTTTGAACACAGAACCTACACTGTATGGTGTTATTGCGCGATTGATAAAAGGTGAGTTTTGATTATTCATATCAGCAGATATATTGTCTGGATTGAATACAGGAGCTGAAGCCATAGCGAGAATTTCATTCGTAAATGCGTTGAGAATTACCACAGCACCTTTGTCAATATTACTCTCAACAAGTGACCTTTCAGCAATTTCCTGAATATTAAGGTCAATTGTCAGCTGAATACCTGCAGGGGATAAATAACCGTTACCTTCAAACTCTATTCCCTCACCTAAAAGAATATTGCCAATAGCATCCGTACTCCATACTGCCTTTAATTCACCACTGAAATTCGACAGATAACTGTTATAAGCCTTTTCAAGTCCCATAGCACCCTGACCGGTTTCATCAAGATGACCTATAAGATGCACACAGGGTTGATTGTCCGAATATCGTTTTACTGATGCCACTGATTTAGTATGTGAATCACGAAATGTGTCAGTTGTTTCAAAAATGCTGATTTTACCGCTTTTTGCATTGCTATAAAGTTCTTTTAACTGATTATCATCAAGACTGTTTTTAAGCGCATTTAAAGCCTGTTGTGTAGGCAGACAAACTGTTGTGTTTGTTGTTGTATTATTAACAATTTTTTTCATATTGGTGTCATAAATCATACCTCTTGAAGTTGAAAGAACAACACTTTTTGTGCCTGTACTCTGTGAGGAAGGGGAGATGCCCGTTTTGAGCATTATTATTCCGAGATTAGAAATGAGAATACCGAATACGAATATGAGAAGTGAAAATGCAATTCCTATTCTTTTATACATAAAAAATCACCTGTATCAAGTGTTGACACAGGTGATAATTTTTAATCGTTTTATGCTTTTTTCTTCTTGAGCTTTTCTGCTAAATCGAATTCAGCAATCTTTGTGTTTTTCATAATTGCAGTCATAATAAGGTAACCCATAATACCTGCAAATGTACCAACAAGAACACCACCGAGAACGTCTGTTACATAGTGAACCATAAGGTAGATTCTTGAAAGACCGACAAGTGCAGAGAAAACAGGGAAAATCCAACTGTACTTTTTGTTAAGTACAAGGAAAAGTGCAACACCGATTTCAAATGCTGCAGTTGTATGACCTGATGGGAATGACTTGTCACTCTCAACATGTGCACCTGCAAATTCATACCAGCTCATAAAGAGAGGGTTGTCTGCATAGTAAACATAAGGACGAGGACGGGCAAATAACGGCTTCATAACAAGGTTTGTGATAAGTGTACCAACAAGAACTGCGAAAAGAACAGCCATACCGAATTTACGAGTTTTCTTGAAGAAACTTAATACAAGACCAACAACAGCCATTGGTATAACAAATTCAGAGCCACCAAAGAAGGTGATGAAGTTTGCAACGATGTTCATTACAGCACCCTGAATTTGTTCACCGAAAAATGTGAAGACACTCATATCAAATGAGTCAAAAATTGAAAAATCCATTTTCCATTCTCCTTTATGTAGTTTTATGTAAATATTTTACAATATTTTTACACTATTTTCAAGGCATCACAAGAATATAATTGATTTTATCATAAATAAGTTTTATATTTTTTTATTAAGAATAAGAGGTGGTGCAGGTGTTTATTTCATAACTGCCATTGTGGGCAGAATAGGACTTAGTGCAGGTAGTTATTCTTGCATTGTTATCAGATATAGTATATTTTATTGCAAATATTTAGTTTTTAATTTGTGATGTTAATAAGAATCCCCAACGAGATTAGTTCTCATTGGGGATTTGCTTTATTTCCAATTGATTGTTAAGTCTTTAATTGCAAGTCCGTTACTTGTCGGATACCACTTGTCTCCAAGTTCAACATCACTTTCTTTTGCATCAACATTGATTGTTAAAAGATTTGTACAGTTATAGAATGCATATACATCAATTTGTTTGATGCTTGCAGGAATATCCAACTCCTTAAGTCCATTACAGTACGAGAAAGCATCTTTACCAATAAACTCAAGTGACTGTGGTAATTTGAGTTCAGTAATTTTATCGCAACGGAAAAATACTTTTTCTTCAATTCTCTTAACTGAATTGGGGATTGTAATTTTTGCAAGAGGGTAGCACTTGTAAAATGCCTTTGTACGGATTGTTTCAACACCGTCAGGAATTGTGTATTCTGAAACTTCAATGATGTTACCTTCATCATTTTTTTCTTCAACCAAATCTTTTGCAATAGGATAGAAAAGTAAGGTTTTCATATCCTTTGTGAAAAGCACACCGTCAACATCACAGAAATGTTCATTTTCTTCGTCAACTTCAAAAGCTGTAACTCGTTGATTGTTTTCAAGTGCCCACACACCGATTTCCTTGACATTTTTACCGATAGAAATTTTATAAACATATTCAAGATTTACAACGGAAAAGTCTGCGATTTTAGTAACGGGAACACCATCAAATTCGTCGGGAATATTGATTTCTGTAATTGTCGCTTTATTTGGAACGCTGATTACTGTTGCTTCACCATTTTCAACCTTATACTCAATCTCGTCACCTTCCATTCCCATAAATGTGCCAATTGAATCACAACCTGTAAACAGTAAGCAAATACAAAGAAGAAGTGCTGCAATTTTAATAACATTTTTTTTCATATTAAACTACCTCACTTTCTACTGCATCCTGTTCCTCGATTTTGCGAAGTCTTTCCTGCAACTCTGCGACACACATATCGTGTTTTTCTCTTGTAAGGTCATAGAAGAAGAAAGGAATTACCATAAGGATAGTACTGATAATTGTTGCCCATGTATAAATATTGAATACATTATTAAGAATTGCTTGATCGAAAAGAACATCCCAGTCAGAGGTAAATCCGACACGTTCAAGAAGCCAAGGAATAATAAAGCCGAGTACCGCATTAATCGGATTCAAGAACCAACCGAATACACCTGCCATAGAGTCAGCACGTTCACCATATTTCCACTGATGATAGTCCTGAATATCAGCACCAAGGCCAACATTGATACCATCAACAACAGGTTGGAATGTATTTCTTAAGAACATTGCACCGATAAAAACATAAACATTTTCTATTCTGACAGCAAAAAGCATAAGAACGATTGTGATGAGAGCAATTCCTCTGAATGTAATAAGAATATTTCTCTTTTGGAATTTCTTTGTAAGAATAGGACAAAGAATGTTACCAAAAGTCATACCCATAACAACAACGTTAGCGGCAACACCATAAAGTGCTTCCATTCTGAGAGAGTAAATAAACCAGAACTGAAGAAGACCACCAACCAATGCTGACCATTGACCTAAAATAGTGGAGATATTTGTAATCCAGAAATATTTGTTCTTGAAAACATTTTTAGCACCGTTGAAAAATGTAACTTTTTTACGTTTATCTCCTGATGCTTCAATAACGCGCTCTTTACAATGAACTGCAGCCAAAGAAACAAAAACACCAATAAATCCAAAAATAGGAACAAAGATTTTATAAGTATTGATGTTTAAGTAGCCACCTGTAGATTGAATAAGCATCGGGAAGAAAAGACTGATGATTGATGGGAAAAGTCCTGTAATAATAGGAACGATTGAGTGAAGTCTTTGTCTTTCCTGTGAGTTAGGCGTCATAAATGTAACAAGACCATTAACTCCCACATAAGAATTATAGAAGAAGTTCATAAAAGTGAATGCACCATGAAGAATAACAAGTTTATAAACACTTGGAAGTCCTTGAATTGGCAAAAATGGAATAATTGACATAATTACCGCTGCGGGAATACCACAAAGAAGAATAAAGGGCTTAAGTCTTCCGTACTTTGCACAGAATTTTTTACGGATTCCCCATATTATGTAGTTTGTTATACCACTTATAAACAGAATGTTGGCAACAATCTGTGGTGTGCCTAACATAAAGTCAATGGCGTCCATAGGTATGAAATAACACAGAAAACCTATAATAATCTCACCTGAATAGCATATGTGTGCGAATTTTCTCATTTTTGGTGAAAGTTCACCGTGATTCTCATAAATGAGAACACCAATAGGATTCATAAACATAAGCACATATCCTATGATGGTGCTTATAAGATTAACAAGCTGAAACTGCATGTTGCTAAGCTCCATAATTGAACCGCAAAAATATGAAGCCGAGAAAGACATCATTCCCGATGCAGTTAAAAAGATGTATGAACCCGCCTGGGTTGCAGTATATGCGCAGAACTCTTTTAATGAAACAAATTCTCCTTCATTCGGCTTGTTCCAATGTTCTTTTACATAAGATGGCAAACCCTTGACAGTGTTTATGATTTCCGCTTTTGTCATTTAACCATTCCTTTCCTTATATATATTAATTATACAATAAAAAAGTCTTAAAATAAAGTAATAAATAAGTAAAAATCTTTTTTGTGAATTCTGTCATAATTTATATTATTTATCTGTAATAAACGACGAAAAAAGCCTACGGGAGTGTCCCATAGGCTTTATGTTTGTTTTAATTGAATGAGTTTTTAATAAGTTTTCTTGCAGATTTTATATCAAGGTTATCATCAAGGTACATTAATTGTACCATAATATTGCCTGCTGCAGTAGCCTCAACAGGTCCTGCAATTACTTTTTTACCCGTTATTTTTTCAGTAAGAGAATTGAGGTATATATCCTTGCATCCACCACCGACAATATTAATAACATCAATGGTTTTATTACTGATTTCTTCAATAACCTTAACTGCATCATCATAAGCCTTTGCAAGTGAATGATAAACACAGTTTATAACATCACTGATTGGTAAATCAGGCATATCGAGATAATTTCTTATTGCCTCAATCATATTGTCAGGTGCCAAAAAGTCATCAGCATTAGGATTGATGGTTTCAGTAAAATTACTTTCCATTGCCATTTTCATCATTTCATCATATGTGTATTTTTTATCAAGGTTTTTACGGATATTCTGTAAAAGCCACATACCCATAATGTTTTCAATAAAACGATAACGATGCTCTATTCCGCCTTCATTTGTAAAGCCTGAATTCATAGCTTTTTCGCAGGTAACAGGTTCAAGGTTTTCTGTACCAATAAGACTCCATGTACCTGATGAAATGTAAATCCCGTTATCACCAACAGAACATGCCGCAACTGCAGATGCAGTATCGTGAGATGCACAGAGAATAACTGTTGTGTCAAAACCGACTTCATTTTTTACTTCTTCGCTTAAATTACCGACCACTGTTCCGGGAAGGGACAGGGGAGTAAAGATTTTTTTATCAATTCCCAGTTTTAAAAGACTTTCTTCATCCCGTTCAAAGGTTTTTGTATTAACAAGTCCACCTGTTGTTGCAAGAGTGTATTCGTTTCTGATATTTCCCGTAAGCTTAAATGAGAAATACTCAGGCATCATTAAGAAATATTCTGCATTGTCGAGTTTCCCACTCTTTTTGTCACAATATAACTGATAAATTGAATTATAGTTTGTAGCCTGAATACCTGTTCTTTCATACAATTCTTTACGAGAAATAAGTTTATCAATTTCTTCAGGCATCCCGAGTGTTCTGCTGTCACGATATGAAACAGCAGGTAAAATCTCTTTTTTATCCTTGTCAAGAAGAACATAGTCAACACCCCAACTGTCAATAGCAATGGTTTCAGGATGAATTCCTTTTTTGTGACACTCTTTAAGACCATTTTTGATTTCTGTAAAGAGTTTATCAGTATCCCAACAAAGAGTACCATCAATATCAACTATTCCATTTTCAAATCGGTATATTTCCTGGAGCTGTAACTTGCCGTTTTCAATATATCCGAGAATATGACGACCACTTGAAGCTCCCATATCGATAGCTAAACAATATTTCATAATTATATAACACCTTTTTGTAAAATAAGGTTTGCATAAAGAGCAGATTCACCTGTTGCAATAATAACATAACATTTTTTTGCCTGTTCATAGAACTCAAAACGCTCATATTCACCGAAGGCATTTGCACCTCTGTCGTCATGTTTTGCAACAATTTTCTTGTATTCATCCCAGATAGGTGTTTCCACATTGTCACCTGCCATAACCTGCATAAGACAAACAGGATTATCAACATAAGTATCGAGAGGGAATACTGTGAGGATAGCATCAAGAAGGTCAGTTGCACTATGTCCGTCTGCACGGATTACAATTGCATCTTTTCCCATGCTTTCAGCAGGAAAATTAGCGTCAGCGATAACTATTCTGTCACTGTGACCCATTTCACAAAGAACTTTAAGTAATTCAGGTGACAAGATTTTTGGTATGTTTTTAAGCATTTTTAATCTTCCTTATTGTAATGTTTATATCCGGGATGTTTACCGGTAACACCATAATAATTTTCTCTTAAATATAAAAGTTTGTCGATGTTCGGTTTTGAAATCTCTTTTGCACCACCTAAAAGATGTGCAGTCAGAGAAATTTTAGCAAATAATTCAAGTGTTTCCATTCTGTAATATGCGGTAATAAGGTCACAACCAACTGTGAGTGCACCATGGTTTTGTAACAACATTACATCATGCTCTTTAAGATATGGTGCAATTGCCTCAGGCACTTCGTTTGTACTTGGTGTACCATAAGGAGTTAATGGAATTGAACCTATTGCAATAACTGTTTCAATCATTGAATACTCATCAAGGCTTAAACCTGCAACTGCATATCCTGTTGCTGTTGGTGGATGAGCATGTACAACTGCACCAACATCATCTCTTTCTTTATAGCAACGGAGATGCATCTTGATTTCACTTGATGGCTTGTATGGTGCACCTTCAAGCACTTCGCCATCAGCATTGATAATAACAAGTTTTTCAGGAGTGATAAAGCTTTTGCTTATACCTGTTGGTGTAGCTATAAAATTACCGTCAGGCAATTTCACAGAAACATTTCCATCATTTGCAGCAACCCATCCGAGCTGCCACATTTTATGGCACACATCACAAACCTGTTCACGGATTTCCATATATGATAAATTCGACATTTTAACTACCTCTTATTTTTTGAAAAGTGGACCAAAGTTCTGACAAGCTCTGTAGTCAGCACCTTCTTTATCCATGCCAAATGCATTCCATGCAGCAGGACGGAAGATTTTTTCTTCAGGAACATTGTGCATACAAACAGGAATACGAAGCATTGAACAAAGAGTGATAAGGTCAGCACCGATATGACCATATGAGATAGCACCGTGGTTAGCACCCCAGTTGTTCATAACTTCATAAGCAGTTTTGAATGCACCTTCACCGGTTGTTCTTGGAGCAAACCAAGTGCAAGGCCATGTGTAGTCGGTTCTCTTCCAGAGTGTGTCAGAAACATCTTCTGGGAGTTCAACTGTCCAACCTTCAGCAATCTGAAGAACAGGGCCAAGACCTTTAACAAGGTTAAGTCTAATCATAGTTGCAGGCATTTCTGCACGGGTTTCAAATCTTGAAGAGTATCCACCACCACGGAAATATCCAAGGTCAGCATAGTTCCAAGTAGCATTTTCCATAATTGCTTTCTGGTCAGCTTCAGTAACTTCATACCAAGGTTTGATAACTGCATTACCATTTTCGTCTTTTGCAGCACCGTTAGCATCAAGACAACAAGCGCCAGAATTTATAAGGTGAATAACACCGTCGCTGTCTTTTGCTTTACCATCAATGTCATAGCCTGTAACTCTCTTGATTGAGTCGCCACTCCAGTATGTACGGACATCAGCAAACATCTGTGCACGGTTTGTAAGGAGTTTCATAAAGAGCATACCAAGACCGTTGAGAACATCGTTTTCAGTAGCAAGAATATATGGTTCTCTTGCACCGTTCCAGTCGAATGATGTGTTGAGCATTGATTCAGGAAAGTCGCAGTTAGGGTAGAAGTCTGTCCATTGACGCTGTCCCTGGAAACCTGCAGCAATAGCATTGTGACCAACCATTTCTTCTTCGCAACCTTCAGGAAGCTTGTCGTTACCGTTCATAAGGTCTTTTATAATAACCATCATTTTAACAACAAATTCCCAGTCTGCATCTTTTTCTTCTCTTGTTTTCTGAAGATTTTCAGGATTTTTGTCAAATCCTTCAATGCAGTTTTCTTTTGCCCACTTAAGAGCCTTTTCATATTCATCCTTGTCATAGATGCCTTCTGTCATTCGACGAATAATTTCAACTTCGTCAACTGACTCAACACGCATACCAAGGTAATCTTCAATAAAGTTTGTGTCAATGATTGAGCCACCGATACCCATACAGATTGAACCAATCTGAAGATATGACTTGCCACGCATTGTAGCAGCAGCCACAGCAGCACGACCAAAACGAAGAAGCTTTTCTTTGACATCATCAGGAATATCTGTATCATTACAGTCTTTTACGTCGTGACCGTAAATGCCGAATGCAGGAAGTCCTTTCTGTGCATGAGTAGCAAGAACAGATGCAAGATAAACAGCACCTGGACGCTCTGTACCGTTAAATCCCCAGACAGCCTTGATTGTGTGAGGGTCCATATCCATAGTTTCTGCACCATAGCACCAGCAAGGTGTAACAGTAACTGTAATGTCAACGCCTTCTTTACGAAATTTGTCAGCACATGCAGCAGCTTCTGCAACTCTACCAATAGTAGTATCAGCAATAACAACCTTTACAGGTTCGCCATTTGAATATTTAAGGTTATCAGTAAAAAGTTTTGCAGCACTTTTTGCCATGTTCATTGTCTGTTCTTCAAGTGATTCACGAACACCGAGAACACCACGACGACCGTCAATAGTAGGACGGATACCGATAACAGGATAATCGCCAATAAGTCTGTTTTTAGCCATAATAATTTCTCCTTAATATTTTCATAAATAATTTCTCATTAAAATAGAATAAGGAAATACAAAAATTTTCAATTCTACACATAATATAGTATAGCAAATCAGTATTTTCAAGTCAATAAAAAGAAAAAACAGAGCACACAAAATGTGTACTCTGTTTTCGTGGCACGCTGGAAGGGATTCGAATTATAGATTCACAATGCGAATGGGGTATTCGCTTTGTGCTCTTCGCTAAAACAGTCCACCGGACTGTTTTCTTAACGCTCAGACCCTCACGGGTTCGAATCCATTACTTCTTAAACATAAAATAAAAAGAGAGCATACAGAAGTATACTCTCTTTTTATGGCACGCCGGAAGGGATTCGAACCCCCGACCTTTTGGTTCGTAGTTTTGCAAGTATCTTTTTATTATTGATTATTTAACATTATTTTAAATTGCTATAAACCCTTATATATCAACGGTTTTCAGCGTTTTTTATTGCAAAATTTCTCAAAACCTATATGTGTCAATAAACATAAAAAAATACATAAGTGTTAGAAAAGTGTTAGAAATTCTACTGTTGCTCAAATAAGTCACACACGCCAAACTTTATGTTGGCGTGTGTAAATTAAGAATAGGAGTAAAAAATATGAAAAAAATAAAAAAAATAAGTAATCACAATTTATCAGAGTTTGATATATTAAATTATGATTTCAAAAAAGTGATAGTTATGTATATTCTGCTTTTAGATAATATTGATAATTCTTTTTATGAAGATTTTCGAGAAGAAATGGCAGGTCTTTTGATTGATATAAAAGATAGACTTTTTGTTTGTTTAAATGACTACAAAGTTCTTCATAAATGTTTAGAAAACCAGGAAGAATTTAATAATTAACTTTGTTGACCGTTGCTAAATGTGACGGTCTTTTTTATTGCGTGTTGCTCGCTTGGTGGTACAGGGAGCAGGGACTAACTGCGTGGCAGACACTAATCCCCTGTATTTAGCAGATAAAATCAAAAGCCCTCGCAAGAGGGCTTTAACCGATTATGCCTTGTCGCAGTCACTAACTGTTAGCAGACACCACAAATGCATTATGCCACTAACTGTTAGCAGATACCACACCATTATTAGCAACCGCCTTGTAGCAGTAACTGACGGCAAGCAGTACGCAGAAATGCGACCACAAATTTATTTGTTAGAATTTTCTCTCAATGCATTTGTAAAATCTTGTATTCCGTCTAATAACTTTGTAAATACTTCTTGTGCTTTTGGGTCACCTTTTAGTAATTCTTCTCGCAACCCCTGTATTTCTTTATCATATATATCGAGTGTAGTTTGAACTGATTTCTTTTCTTTTGTTATATTATCTTTTTGAACGAGTATATCGATAGGTGTGTCATATAAAATTGATAATCTAACAAGAATTTCTGCGGGTGTTTCATTTCTTCCGCTTTCATAGGCGTTGTATGTTTGAGACTTTATCCCAATAAGTTCCGCTACTTCTTTTTGTTGATATCCGTTCACTTTTCTAAATTCAGTTAACATAGTTGAAATTAACTTTTTTCTTTCTGTAACATCATACAGATTATTATAGTTTTTTAATTCTTCTCTGCCCATTATTACACACTCCTTTTTTGATATTATAATACATCTTTTTCAAAAAAGCAATACAAAAAATTATTTAAATTATTTTTTGTAATCTTATTGACAAATTATAATTTATGTGATAATATACAAATTGTAATTTAGATTACAATTTAACATTTTGCAAAGCGAATGCAAAGGGTTAATATTACCCCTTTGCATAACCTGTGTAATTTGTGTAAAGAAAGGGTGTTAGAATTTTATTAGAAAGGACTGATTATTATCAGTAATTACAAGAACGATACTCGTTCAAGAGGTTGGTTTTTAACCATTAACAACGCCGTTGAACACGGTTATACGCACGAACACATTAACGATATTATGAAAAGTATTAAATATCTTTATTATTGTTTATGTGACGAAATCGCAACAACTCAAACTCCACATACGCATTTGTATTTTAAGTGTGAACACGCTATGTTTTTTAGTAGAGTTAAAAAGTTGTTTCCTACTGCCGATATTGAAGAAGCAAAAGGTTCTTCACAAGATTGTCGAGATTATATTCGCAAAGAGGGTAGATATATAGATAGTGAAAAGAAAGAAACTAATCTTATTGAAACCTTTGAAGAATATGGCAATATTCCGCTTGACAAGTCAACAAAAAATACAACTGTTTCCGAACAAGTGTTACGAATGATTGAGGACGGTTGTAGTGATTATGAGATTATCAATAGTTATCCAAGTTGGTGTAATAAAACAAGTCAGTTGATTAGTTTACGGCAAGTTGTTTTAAGTGAAAAATATAGTAATGTTGAGCGTGACATTGAGGTTACATATATGTACGGTTTAACAGGTACAGGCAAAAGTACTTATGTTCACGAAAAATACGGTTATAAAGATGTTTTCACGGTGTCAAACTATGACCACCCTTTTGATAACTACAAAGGACAACCGATTATTTTCTTTGACGAGTTTGGAAGTCAATTACGAATTCGTGATGTTTTGAATTATCTTCATAAATTCCCTTGTAGATTGCCTGCAAGATATGCAGATTTATGGGCTTGTTATACAAAAGTTTTTATAGCAAGTAACTTACCACTTGAAAGGCAATATGTAAATATACAAGCGGAAGACCCAAACACTTGGAACGCGTTTGTTAGACGAATTCATAATGTTTGGGAATTTGTTAAAAATGAAGACTTGCCATTTGAAACAAGTGGGTTTAACTCCATAATAACTCACAATATAAACGATTATTATAGGGGTTAAAAATATGTTTGAAAATTATAATGATGTTCTTACAGTTAACGAGGTTTGTTCTGCTTTATCAATGGGCAAAAATTGTGTTTATGGACTATTGCAGAATGGGTCTATAAAATCTATCAAGATAAAAAAGAAATATTATATTCCAAAGGCATTTTTGATAGACTTTATAAATTCATTCAAATGAGTTTATTTCATTAGCAATAGTAGTCTTTCTAAAGAAAGGAGTTAAAATGATTACAGGAAGCCTACAAATAAAAAACGGCAAATATTATGCCGTCATAAATTTAAAAGATGTCAACGGAAAGCGTAAACCAAAATGGATAGCAACGGGCTTGGATATTAAAGGTAACAAGCGTAATGCTGAACAGATATTGCGAGATAAAATTCAAGAGTATGAGTTAAATGAGAACATCATACCCACAGATATTTTATTTAGTGATTATGTTGTTTATTGGCTTAATTTAATTGAAAAGAAAGTTGATACAATTACCCATCAAGGTTATAAAAGTGTTGCAGAGGCTCATATTATTCCGTATTTTAAGGAAAAGGGTGTTAAACTCTCAAATATCAAACGAAACGATATACAAGAGTATATTGACATTAAAAGCACCTGTGGGCGTTTAGACGGCAAGGGTGGTTTATCACCTAAAACAATGAAAACTCATAAATTGATTATTCAACTTGTTTGTAAAGAAGCCGTGAAAAATGACTTGATATTAAAAAATCCTTGTGAATTTGTTGTATTGCCTAAACAACAAAGGCGTGAAGCAGATTTTTATAGTATTGACGAGTTGCAAAAAATGTTTAGTGAGTTGAAAAACGAGCAGTTATACCCATTGTTGTATTTTACAGTTATGTACGGTTTACGGCGTAGCGAGGTTTTAGGTCTTAAATGGGATAGCATAAACCTTGTCAACAACATCATTACTATAAAACATACTGTTGTTAGATTTACGAGCGTTGTTGAAAAGGATAGCACTAAAAATGCTTCGAGTTATCGTTCTTATCCCATAACGCAAGAGGTCAAAAATATTCTTTTAATGCTCAAAGAACAGGAAAAAGAAAATCGCCGTTTGTTCGGTGGTGAGTATGTTGAAAATGATTATATATTCAAGTGGCAAGACGGCAAACCGTTTGCACCTGACTATGTAACTATGAAATTTAGCAAGTTATTAAAACAACATAATTTGCGACATATTCGTTTTCACGATTTGCGACACAGTTGTGCGAGTTTGTTAGTTGCTAACGGTTTTATGCTTAAAGATATTCAAGAGTGGCTTGGTCATTCTGACATTCAAATAACCGCAAATATTTATGCACATCTTGATGTTAAAAGAAAAAGCAGTATTGCAAATTCAATGTCAAAATCGTTCAGTTTCTAACGGCGTTAGAAAAAGCGTTAGAAAAATGCGAAAATGGGCAAAAGAAAAAACCTCAATACATAACGAAAACCGCTATATATCAAGGTTTTAACTTGGCACGCCGGAAGGGATTCGAACCCCCGACCTTTTGGTTCGTAGCCAAACACTGTGACCAAATTGCCTACATTAAAAATCCCCAAAAGCGTTGATACACCTTGGTTTTTGGTACTTTTATTATACCACAAAAGCACACAAGAATCAAGTAAAAAATAGCGATTTTTGAGAAATTTGTGTGCTTTTTGTGTGCCTGAAATCAGAGGTCAAAACCGTTGATAAATAGCCGTTTTTGGCAGGTGCTAAAACAAAAAATCAAGTGGTTTGTGTGCTTTTTGTGACCTTTTGGTTCAAAAATATGCGGTTGAGCGTAAAAAATGAGGAAAACCGCTGAAAAATGCCTTTTGCAATTTTCTGAAAAACAGAAGCAATCCATTGAATATAATTCAAATGCAAAATAAAGCAATAAATTCAATGCAAATTTAACCGTTTTTATCGCAAATTTGCTGATGTAATTCATTTGCAAGTATATTTCTTCTGAATTAAAAATCTGCATTAAATTTAATGCAATTTCATTAAATTTCTTGTAAAATCGACAAATTTAAATAATTTTCAATTATTTTCGTTGAAATACTTGACAATATATATATATATATATAATTGATTGTACAGTTTTGTGCATTTGCACGAACTGTACATTTTTTATTTATTTATAAAAGGAGAAAGAAAATTATGAGAATCATTCTTGACACAGACAAAAAAACAATCACAGTTCCTTGGAACTATCAGCAGAAGCTCGACGGAATTAACGAAATTATTATGCAGGTTAGTAATGACCCAAATATGAAAAAGACTTTCACAGGCTACATTGACGAACTTTGGAGAGAATGTATTGGAAATTCTGATAAGTGCGTTGTAACAGGTGACAAACCTTTCCGAAAGAGAGAGGAAGAAAAAGCAAATGGCAAGAAGAGTTACAAATGAAGAAATAATTGAAATGCACCGATTATACAGAAAGTACGGCAATTATACAAGTGTAGCACAGAAAATTGGCAGAAGTCCCTCAACTGTTGCACATTACATTAAATTGACCGCTACACCGAATATTGTTGCAGATATTTTTAAAGAGCATTTGAAAAAATCATAAAAAGGAGTTGCAAAAATGGCACTTATAAAATGTCCTGAATGTGGTAAAGAAGTATCTGATACTTCGAAAAACTGTATTCATTGTGGATATGTATTTAAAGAAGAAAATAATGTCACACAACCTCAAAAGGTTGTGCATGTTGAAGTGCCAAAAAAAGAAAAATCATCTAAAAATTTTTTAGTTATTGGTATAACTTTGCATTTATTCTGTCTTGCTATAACTGTTTTTAATGCAGAAATAGTTGGTTCTGATGGTCCTAGTAATAATTTGTTTCGTGAATGGCTTATTAATGAAAATCTTTTTTCTCTATCAAAAGTAGTGGCAGTAATATCTTTAATCTATTCTTTGGTTTTGCTAGCGGTTCCTAAGTTAAGAAAAATTTCAATTACTATTCCTTATTTACTTGTTAATTTGTTGTCTCTTGGGTATATGCTTGGTTTTTTAGAAAAAGGGTGTTCAATTGTGACGACTATACCACAGTTTTTTGCGTGGTTTGTTTCTGTCGTTTTAATCTTCATTTCATTTTTTATAAGAGATGAAAAATAGTAAAACTTTTAAAACTGTTATATTAACACAAGCAATATTTATACTTTGTTTCTTTGTTTATTTACTATTTGCAACAACATTTATGGAGATTGATTGTAATGGTTGTTTACTCTGTGGAATGACACACGCATTTGGATTTGCATTTAAAGGTGATTTTATTTCAGCTTACCAAAGTAATCAATATGTTTTTGTTGCTTTGGCAGTATTTGTTGCACTTGGTATTGATATGTGTGCAAGTTTTATTTACTTGTTTTTTAGTAAACGAAAATCTAAATAAAATTTTGACCTCACAAATGCGTGAGGTCATTTTTTATATAATAAAACTTGACTATTCTGAAAATTCGAAAAATGGTTAAATTTTAGGTATAATTATTATAGAAAAGAAAAATAAATGAAACTCTTTTCAGGCTAAATTTTTAAATCTTCCGAAAGGTCAGGAATTTTGCGGTAAAATTGCTTGAACCGAAAAAGATATATTCCCCCTACTAAATGTATACATATATGTAAAAATAAAACTAATTTTATATGTATATATAGGGTGGTTTTTGCGGTTGACCGCTGAACTTTTGATATTCGGAAGAAATCACGAGTAAAAGGAGAATATCAAAATATGAGCGTTCCAAATTAGAAAATCGTTCAAATTTCACCAAGAACCAAAAGAAATAGTCAAAACCTATTTGCAACAATGAATCTCATAGCATTACAACAAGCGATGAAAGATTTGAAAGGTTCTTCGTTCAAACTGTGGACTTATTTCAACAAAAATCAAGATAATTACAGATTTGAATTAAGTCAAAAGGCGTGTGCCGAATGGGGCATAAAAAAGGATAGTTATTATAGTGCGGTAAAGGATTTAATTGAGAAACGGTATTTAGTACCGCTGACACAAGAAAGCAACATTTTCTGTTTTTACGAAATACCGCTTTCTGAAAATCAGCAAAACTTTTCTAAAAAACAGAATGACGCTTCTGAAATTCAGTTTGTTATTTCTGAAACTCCAAATAGAAATAATACAAATAATACAATAATAAAACAGAATAAAACAAAGGGGGTGAAAGGTAAAAATGAATATCCCCCCGAACACGAAATGATAAGCGATTTATACCGCTTTTGGAAATTTGGTATGAACAAATACAGTATAGAAGAAAGAAACGAATTATATGAACTGTTGGAGAAAGAAGAACTAACAGAATCTGAAAGGAGGAAACTAAATGGACTATACAACAAGTATTTATCACGATGAAAACGAAATAATCAACTGCCGAAAAGTGAATGAATGTGGTGATATTGAATTTTACGGATATATTGCAGACTTAATGCAGGAATTGAGCGACTGTGTTCAAGAAATCAATTTTATTACAAATATAATTAAAAGTTACATAGAAAAGGAATATCACGGCGATACAGAAATGTTTTTGAATGATGTTTCTCATTGTTGTGATTATTATTCATTAACTGATACTTTGAAATCGATATTTCAGAAAAGGAGTTCGTGAAACTCGTTTTCGTGGTATATAGTAAATAAAAAATGGCGGTTTTCTGTTTTTCCGAAACCGCCCCCGATAGGAGAGTGAAAAATGGGAATTAACCTTGCAGGAACAAATAATCCGCCAAATTCAACATATACAAAAGACGGTCACGGCGGAAAAGCAGAAGAACACAAAGCAGAAATGCGAAAAATTGCCGAAGAAACGATTTATGAACTTGTGCCTAAAATATCCGCTGAAATCTACAATAATGCATTGTAGAGGCTTTTGGGTGCGATTCAATATGATGTTGAAAGCGTTGTTTCGGTTGGTGTTGACGGAATAGGTGAAATATTCAACGGTCACAAGGTAAAGAAAATCATTTCTGACCGAATAATGCAGGAAATGAAAGCACGATTGACGGATATTGATATAAAGATAAAATGAATTATGGGAGAGTGTTGAACACTCTCCCGATTTTGTTTTATAAGCCAAATGCCTGACCGAATTTCTCTGTTGCGTTTTTCATATTCTGTAAATCAGAACGCACATAAAAGTTTAATGTTGTACTTGCGTCTGTATGTCCTAAAATGTCTTGTACGCTTTTTATATCTGCTCCGTTACTTAATAATAGTGTTGCACAAGAATGTCGTAAATCGTGCGGTGAAAGGTCAGGAAGATTATTTGCTTTCATAAACCGTTTCACCCTGCGTGTTATTGAATTGGGGTCACGAGGTTTTGTGTTATCTGTAATGCTTGGAAACAGAAAGTCTTTTGCTTTGAAATTTCGTTCATTATTAAGTTGATATTCTTTCAATAATGCTTCAACCTTTGGAATTAACGGAATTGTTCTGAAACTGCATTCTGTTTTCGGTGTATCAACTAATGCACCGTTTTTTGATGTGTGAACAACATTTCTTTTTATTTCTATTGTTGAATCATTAAAGTTTATATCTTGCCATTGTAAACCTAACAATTCACCTCTACGAACCCCCGTTGTTATCATTAAATAAAGCATACATTTGAATTCAAGAGGACAATTTTCAACAACAGAGAAAAACTGTTCTGCTTGTTCTTTTGTCAATGCGTCAACTTTCTTTTTCGGTAGTTTAGGACAATCAACCTTTTCGATTGGGTTTGATGTAATAAAGTCTTGTTTAGTGGCAAAGGAAAACACAGTATATAAATATCTGTATATATGCCTTATTGTTTTAGGTGAAAGCGGTGTTCCCCTATGCGACTTTTCATTTGTTCGTAAATGATTGAGAAACAGTTGAATATCGTGTGCCGTTATGGTTTGAATAACTCTGTCTTTGAAATAGTTGTCTGCAAACTTGCTGATGTTGTTGTAAAAGTCAATCGTTGTTCTTTTGTGTTCTCCGTCATAAATCGCAAGAGGAAACCAAAATTCGTGTACAAACTGCGTGAAAGGTATTCTGCCCTCATTTATAAGTCTTTCACGCTTTTTCTGTGGCTCTACAACCTCTTTTTCGTATTGCTCTTTGACTTTTCTTTCCCATTCTGTTGCGACTTTCTCCGCCTCTTTGAGTGCCTTTGCAGGGGTTAAATCGTCAGGTGCAAACCAAGTTGTATATTCATTGATTTGCTTTCCTATTTCGTTTCTTCCGAGATACGCACGGAATTTGAATGAAACTGTCTTGCCGTTCTTTTTGTTTTCAATTACTGTTGCCATAAAAATAAATCCTTTCCGTGCATTAACGCTTCGGATTGGATTTTTTAACGATTCTGTGTGCTTTTTTGTGTGCTTTTTTTCAAAATCAAAACTTGCACAAAGAACAAAAATCGCTGAAACCCTTGGGATTTCAACGATTCTCAATGGCACGCCGGAAGGGATTCGAACCCCCGACCTTTTGGTTCGTAGCCAAACACTCTATCCAGCTGAGCTACCGGCGCATATGCGACTTTTTGTCGCCCGAATATAATACCATTACAAAGACAAAAAGTCAACAGTTTTTTGAAATTTTATTTTACAACTAAAATTTTCTCGATTTTATACTTTTTAAACAACTCAATATGCTTTTCTGTAATCCTCTCACCACTTACTGCAATTGGTATGGCAGGTGGGCAGGAAACAGCTGGACTTGCACAGATTCGGTTTAAAGCATTTTCTACATTTATTTCTTCATTCTCACAGAAAACAGCTTCACGGATTGTCATAACTCTTTCTGTTTTTGGAAACTCAATATTTCCAACATTTGATTTTTTGATGTTACCAATATTTTCAAATACTTTTTTCAACTTTTTGAAATCTTCTTCAGAATTCTGTGGGGTGAGCATAAACACTACAAAATCACCGTCAAAAAACTCGTATTCAATATTATTTTCACTGAAAATACACTTAAAAGCCAAATCGATGCCACGAAAATCTGCAGTAATTTTCATAGGTTCATCTGAAATATCAGTAATACCATTTTTATTCATTATTGTTCTGATTTCATCACATTTTTGAGAGCATAAAGCCAAATCTTCTCTTATCTTTTCGTCAATATATTTGTTACAAAGGTCAAGAGATTGCAAAATGAGATATGATGGACTTGTTGAACCGAAAATTGCCATAGCATTTATGACATCCTTTGAAAATCCGTATTTATCTTTTTTTGCAATATGAAGATATCCTCCACCTGTAAGCACAGGTAAGGTTTTATGTGCCGAATCGCAACACATATCAGCACCAAGGCTTATGGGGTGCATATCCTGTGGGCAGAATTTAAGATAACTTCCGTGAGCGTTATCAACAAGCAGAGGAATGTTATATTTATTACAAACTTTTGCAAGACTTTTTATATCACTCAATCCACCTAAATAATCAGGACTTGTGATATATACTGCAAATGGTTTATATGAAAGTTCATTCAGTTTGTTTTCAAGCATTTCTGCAGTGACAACACAACTGCATATACTATCAGAATTGTCAGGATAAAGCCATTCCACATTAGCATCAAGCTTTGCAAGAGCATAGATAAATGACTTATGAGCATTTCTGCCTGCAAGTACAAAAGGTCTTTGTGCCTTATCTGCTTTTAAAAATGCTAAATAAAGCATTGCATTAATACTCTGACTTGAGCCACCTGCAGAATAAACTGTTTTTGAAGTACCGAAAAGGTGAGTAGCATTTTCTTCACTTTCACGGATAATGCCTGTTGGTGCATATAACTCGTCAGCACCTCGGATTTCAGTAATATCCGAGTGTTCACAGCCTAAAAAAGACACACCCTTATGACCCGGCATATGCAGTCGGGCAGTATTACTTTTAATGTAATTCTGCACAAAGTCATAAATTGGTGTGTTCATTTTAAATATCCTTATTTATCGTAATTTTCAGCAACCTGAATCATAACAGCACATTCGATACGCTTTTTAAAGAGTTTACAGCCGTATTCATAAATACCTGTAATCTTACCTGATGCGTGATAAGAGTTAGCAGCACAACCACCTGAACAGTAGAGTTTTGCCCAGCAATCGTTACATTCTTCTCTTGCATAAGCATTACAAAGCTTAAATTCATTCTGAATATCCTTGTTTGTAACACCGTCCCAGATGTTACCGAGAAGATATTTTGTGTCCCCAACAAACTGATGACAAGGGTAAAGGTCACCTGTCGGAGTAACTGCCATATATTCAGTACCTGAACCACAGCCTGAAATTCTCTTGTAAATACAAGGACCATGGGTAAGGTCAAGCATATAGTGGTAGAATGTAAAGCCATTACCTGCTTTTTTACGCTTAATCATCTCTTTTGCAAGAAGTTCATACTGCTCAAAGAGAAACGGCAAGTCACTTTCTGTCAATGCAGAAGCATCTTCAGGTGAACATACAACAGGCTCCATACTAAGCTCTGTAAAGCCTAAATCAGCCATGTGGAAGATATCGTTTGTGAAATCTACATTGTTATGAGTAAAAGTACCTCTCATATAGTAACTTTTACCTTCACGACGCTTAACAAATTCTTGAAATTTTGGAACAATAATATCATAACTGCCTTTGCCCTGATAGTCTTTACGGAGTCTGTCGTGAACATCTTTTCTTCCGTCAAGACTGAGTACAACATTACTCATTTCTTTATTACAGAAATCAATAACATCATCGTCAATCAAAATACCGTTAGTTGTAAGTGTAAAACGGAAATTCTTGTTGTGGATTTTTTCCTGAACACGGGCATATGATACAAGCTCTTTCACAACATCCCAGTTCATAAGTGGCTCGCCACCGAAAAAGTCAACCTCAAGATTTCGTCTTGTACCTGAATTTTCAATAAGAAAATCAAGTGCTCGTTTACCAACCTCAAAGCTCATTAAAGCTCTTTCACCGTGATATTTACCCTGACTTGCAAAGCAGTATTCACAGTTAAGGTTGCAGGTGTGAGCAACATGAAGGCAAAGTGCTTTAATTACAGTATTTCTGTTCTTGAAGTCAAAAGCCATTCCCTCATAAGTGTCAGGAGTATAGAGTTTTCCTGCTTCTTCAAGACTTTTCACATCGCCGATACAGTCAAGAACATCCTGTTCTGTGATTTCTTCGTCTTTGTATGTATTAAGAATGTATTTTACAATTTCATCTGTACTTTTTTCCTTGTACATTGCAATAATGTCATAAGCAACTTCGTCAACAACATGAACAGAACCACTACAAGTATCAAGCACAATATTATATCCGTTTAATTTATACTGATGTACCATAAAAACAACTCATTTCAACAAAAAACAGGTAATACCTTACGCATTACCTGCTTTCAGCAATAGATTTTTTTAAATTATTTGCTTTCGCAGTTTTCGCACTGCTGATTAGCAACACCACAAGATGTCTTGCAAGCTGACTGGCAAGATGTCTGGCATTCGCCACAACCGCCCTTAACTGCGCTTTCTTTTAAATCTCTTGTTTCGATTGTCTTAATTCTTTCCATTTGAATATCTCCTGTCTGAATAATTTCAAATATTTACATAAGAGAGTATATCACAAGCCAATTTTACTGTCAAGATATTTAATTGACATCTTTCTGCTAAAATGCTATATTTTACTTAAAGATTACACAAGGAGAGTGTGTATATGAATTTAAAAGAAAATATAAAAAAATATGCACCTGACTTTCTGCGTGTAATGGCTATAAGTCTGCTTTCTGGTGTTGTCTGTGGACTTGTCGGAACTGTTTTTGTAAAATCAATTTCATTTGTGACGAGCGTAAGAGAGAATAACGATTGGATACTTTTCCTTTTGCCTGTTTTCGGCTTGATTTTAACTTATATATATAATCTTTTAAAAGAAAACGGAATCGGTACAAATCATATTATAAAAAGTGTCAGAACTGAAGAAAAAGTTTCACCATTGTTGAGCATAGCCGTTTTTGTCGGAACAGTCCTTTCTCATTTCGGTGGTGCATCAGTTGGTCGTGAGGGTGCAGCACTTCAACTTGGTGGAAGTATCGGTGAATTTTTTGCAGAGAAATTAAAAACACCTGAAGTCTATCGTCGTATTCTCGTTATGAGTGGTATGAGTGGTTGCTTTTCAGCACTTTTTGGCACACCGATTGCTGCTATTGTTTTTGTCCTTGAGGTTGTGCGTGTCGGTAAGAGTTGTCTTGTTGCAATTGTCCCTGCTTTTATCTCAAGTATTACAGCCTTTTTAATTGCAAATAAGCTTGGTGTTGAGCCTGAACGATTTCCTGTAAATGAAATTCCTGACTTTTCACTTTCAATTCTGTGGAAATTCGTTTTAATTGCAGTTGTGGGTGCATTTGTAAGTGAGATTTTTGCATTTGCACTTCATTATTCTGAAAAAGGCTTTAAAAAGCTTTTTAGGAATGAATATGTAAGAGTAGTGATAGGTGGTGTAATTATAATTGCACTTGCTGAAATTCTCGGAACAACAGATTATAACGGTGGCGGAATAAATATTGTCCATCATATGTTCACTCACGGTGAAGTGAATTATGTAGCATTCCTTTTGAAAATTCTTTTCACTGCAATTTCCGTCGGTGCAGGGTACAAAGGTGGCGAAATTGTACCAACAATTTTCATCGGTGGAACTTTAGGTGGTGCAGGAGCATTATTGCTCGGTCTTAATCCTGCATTCGGTGGTGCAATAGGAATAACAGCACTTTTTTCAGGTGTTACAAACTGTCCGTTTGCAACAGTTGTATTAGCCTGTGAAATGTTTGGCATTGAGGGTGTCGGTTATTATTTAATTGCATCAGCAATCAGTTTTGCACTTTCAGGAAAAATCAGTCTTTATAATGGAAGAAAAATGCCATTTCTCAAAAATAAATGATTATGGTACCAATTAGTTTTCCCTGACTTCGGTCAGGGTTTTCTTTTATCTTACTTTCTTTTTAATTTAATAAAAATATCTACACAAAATATTAAAAAACTATGTTGTTTTTCAGAAATATATGGTATTATAGTATCTGTATAATTATATTTACTTAAAACTTGTTCATTTTTGAAAGAAGATGAAGTTAAAATGTCAAAAAAATGTGATGTGCTTATAGTCGGCTGTGGTGTCGCAGGACTTAATACAGCACTTTCATTACCGTCAAATCTTAATATTATAGTGCTTGCCAAAAAGAGCAACAAAGACTCAAATTCATCACTTGCACAAGGTGGTGTTGCAGCAGTTCTTGATTTGGAAAACGACAGTTATGAACTGCATATAAACGACACTATGATTGCAGGTAAGCATGCTAACGATATAGACGCAGTTACAACACTTGTTGAGGAAGGACCTGCCGAGATTTATAAAATCATTGACTATGGCGTTGAGTTCGACAAACGACCTGACGGTGAACTTAATATGACTCTTGAAGGTGGACATTGTCGCAGACGAATTGTTCATCATAAGGATACAACGGGTGCTGAAATGGTTCGTGCAATGGTAGCCGAAGCACAAAAGAGAGATAATATCACAATAATCGAAAATACTCCTGTGTTTAAGCTTACAAGAGTAAAGAGTGGTATCTGTGCTCATATCTTGACAGATGATGGTCAGGACGAAATCTTTTCAAGCTATTGTGTACTTGCAACAGGTGGTATCGGTCGTGTATATAAATACACAACTAATCCAAAGGTTGCAACGGGTGACGGAATCCGTCTTGCATTTGAACTTGGCGCTCGAATTAAAGATTTAAGCTTTGTTCAGTTCCATCCCACAGCATTCAATTCCGATGACAATGAGCAGTTTCTTATAAGTGAAGCAGTTCGTGGTGAAGGTGCATATCTTCTCAACTGTAATAAAGAACGATTTATGCACCGTTACGATGAAAGACTTGAGCTTGCTCCTCGTGATGTTGTTTCAAAGTCAATTATTATTGAGTCAAGACGAACAGGTAGCAATAATTTCTATCTTGATATAACTCATCGTGATAAAGAATATCTGCTTAATCGTTTTCCCGGAATTCATCAGGGTTGCTTAAAGTACAATGTTGATATTACAAAGGATTTGATTCCCATATTCCCTTGTCAGCATTATCTTATGGGCGGTATTGAGGTTGACCTTAATTCCCGAACAACAGTTTCACGACTTTATGCAGTTGGTGAGTGCTCAAATACAGGTGTTCACGGAAGAAACCGATTGGCAAGTAATTCACTTTTAGAGGCACTTGTGTTCGGTAGACGATGTGCTGACGATATTGTCCGTTGTATTGATATGAAATATCCTGAAGTGCAGATTACTGAAATCGAAAAACAGGACCTTGATGGTGCACCGTTATTCAAAGGTGTCCGTACAGAAATCAGAAATATTATGCAGCGTTCATATTTCGTAATGCCTGCTAATGAGGATGCAGTACGAAACGGATATAAACGAGTCCGTGAAATCTTAACTCGACTTAAAAACGGTAAATTTAAAATCACTCCTGACTATTGCGAAGCATTAAGCCTTGCAACAGTTGCTTATATAATTCTCAAGGAGGTCAATGACCAATGAAATTAAATCAGTTTTATGTAGATAACCTTATTAAAGAGGCAATCAGCGAGGATATTAACTATATCGATGTTTCTGCTGACTATCTTATTCCTGAGGAACAGAGAAATGACTCATATTTTGTAGCAAAGGCTGACGGTGTTCTTTGCGGTTTAGATATTGCAATGCGAGTATTCACTTTGCTTGATGACACTTTCACATATACAGTTCATAAAAATGATGGTGACGAGGTTAAAGCAGGTGACCTGATTGTTGAATTCAACGGTAAAACTGCTTGTCTTTTAAAAGGTGAAAGAACAGCACTCAACATAATTCAGCATATGTCAGGTATTGCAACTGCAACAAATAAAGCAGTTAAACTTTGTGAAGGCACAAACGCATCTGTTACAGATACCCGAAAGACACTTCCGGGACTTCGTGCATTACAAAAATATGCAGTAGTCTGTGGCGGTGGTAAAAATCATAGATACAACCTTTCTGACGGTGCTATGCTTAAGGATAACCACATTGACGCAGGTGGCGGAATTACAAATGCAGTAAATATTCTTCGTAGTAAGCTTGGTCATATGGTTAAAATCGAAGTGGAAACAAGAAACTTTGATGAAGTAAAAGAGGCAGTAGAAGCAGGTGCTGACATTATTATGCTCGACAATATGAATAACGAGCAGATGGCAGAATGTGTAAAGTTTATTGATGGACGAGCAAAGACAGAAGCATCAGGCAACATCACCCTTGACAATATCGCATCAGTTGCAAAAACAGGTGTTGATATTATTTCACTTGGTGCATTGACTCATTCGGTTAAGGCTTTTGACATTTCAATGAAAATGAGATAAGTATGAATTTTAACGAATCAGTAGAATATATCCATTCATTATTGGCATTTGGAATAAAACCGGGACTTGAGCGAATTTCCATACTCTTAGAAATGCTTGATAATCCACAGGACAAGCTCAAAATTGTTCATATAGCAGGGACTAACGGAAAAGGCTCAACATCCACAATGATTTCTAATATGCTTATAGCGGATGGCCACAAAACAGGACTTTTCTCATCACCTTATGTTATTGATTTCTGTGAAAGAATACAGATAGACGGTGAAAATGTTGACAAAAGTATACTCGCAGAATGTGTGACAGAAGTTCGTGAAAAGATTGAAGAATTAAACAAGCAAAATATTATAATTACCGAGTTTGAGGCTATCACAGCTTCAGCATTCTTGTGTTTTCTTAAAGCAGAATGTGAATATGTTGTCCTTGAAGTAGGTCTTGGTGGTCGTTTTGATGCAACCAATGTAGTGGAAAAGCCTGAAGCAGTAGTTATAACTTCAATTTCCCTTGACCATATTGCAATTTTAGGTGATACAATCGAAAAAATTGCATTTGAAAAGTGTGGAATTATCAAGGGAAATGTTCCTGTGATAACTTCTTTTAATCAGACAAAAGAAGCATTAAAGGTAATTACCGAAATTTCAGTGGAAAAGAAAAGTAATCTTTTCATTACAAACCCAAAAGAGGCAAAACTTATTTCCGACACAATAAGTGAAATGACATTTTCATATGACGGAAAAGAATACACAACACATCTTACCGGTAATCATCAGCTTGAAAATACTGTAAATGCAATTGAGTGTGCAAAAGTCCTTGGCATAAACAATAAATCAATAAGGCAAGGTATTGAAAATACAACTATGATTGCAAGAATGGAGATAATCGGCGAAAATCCTTTAATTATCCGTGACGGTGGTCATAATGAAGGTTGTGCAAATGCTTTGCATAATTTCCTTACAAAATACAATGTGCAGAATATCAATATGCTCATAGGTTTAATGGCTGACAAGGATGTGGAAGGTTATGTCAGAAAAATCGCACCACTTTGCAAGTCAGTTGTAACAGTTACACCAAGTAATCCACGAGCATTAAACGGTGATAAATTAAAAGAAATTACAAAAAAATACTGTGAAAACACAAAATTCATAAATAATCCCAAAGAGGGGTACAAATATATTCTTTCAAATACCAATGAGAAAGAAACAATCCTTGTGTGTGGCTCATTTTATATGATGAGTGATATATTTGGAGAGTAAGGGGGCAGATACCAATGTACAAAGATTTTATTGAAGACAGAATCAATGTGTTTCTTGAGGAATTTGAGAAGCTTGTGATTAAAGAGAATATTCCTGTAACAGACTTTCTCTATAAAGAGTGTGATTATAAACTTGATAACACATTACCTGAAATTGATGATAGTTTTACTCTTTTTACACCATACATAAACCGTTGGGGTGGTAAAAAGGATAAGCATGCCTGGTTCTATAATGAAATTACAGTTCCGTCACATTGGAAGGGTGAAATTCAGCTTGCAGTAGCAAGTGATGCTCGTCTTGGTTGGTGTGACATCAATCCTCAGTTTATCGCTTATGTTGACGGTAAGCTTCAGCAGGGTATTGACAAAAACCATCGTGAGGTATTTTTGACAAATGGCACACATAAGGTTTACCTTTATGCTTATTCAGGTAGTATTCACGATGAATATGTTGACTTTGTAACAAATCTTCAGCTTATCGATGCTAAAACAAAACAGCTTTATTATGATATAAAAGTGCCTTTTGAAATTCTTGCTTACGAAGACGAAAATTCAAAGAATTACTTTGAAATTAAAAAGCATCTTAACAATGCACTTAATTTCATTGATATGAGAAGTCCTTATTCTGATGAATATTATGCATCTCTTGATAAGGCTATCGACTATCTTAAAACAGAGTTTTACGGAAAATACTGTCATAAGGGTGATATTTTCGCATTCTGTATCGGTCATACTCATATTGATGTGGCTTGGGAATGGACTCTTGCACAGACCCGTGAAAAAATTCTTCGTTCATTCAGCACTGTACTTACACTTATGAAGAAGTACCCTGAATACAAATTTATGTCAAGCCAACCACAGCTTTACAAATACCTTAAAATGGATGCACCTGAACTTTATGAAGAAGTTAAAGAAATGGTTCGTCTTGGCCGTTGGGAAGTTGAAGGTGGTATGTGGGTTGAGGCTGACTGTAACCTTTGTAGTGGTGAAAGTTTAGTCCGTCAGTTCATTTACGGCAAACGCTTTATGAAGGATGAATTCGGTGTGGACAGTAAGATTTTGTGGCTTCCTGACGTATTTGGTTATTCAGCGGCACTTCCACAAATTTTACAGAAGAGTGGTATCGATAAATTCGTAACATCAAAAATCGGCTGGAACGAAATGAACAAAATGCCTTATGATACATTTATCTGGCATGGAATTGATAATACACCTGTTTTCACTCACTTTATGACAGCACAGGATAAGGTGAGAGGCAGAGAACCTGCAACAAATGTTACATATAACGCAAAGCTTAATGCAAATCAGCTTCGTGGTGCTTATGACCGTTATCAGCAGAAGGACCTTTATGACAATGTTCTTATTACATTCGGCTTCGGTGACGGTGGCGGCGGTCCTTATGCTAAGGATTTAGAATATTTCGACAGATTAAAGCATGGTATTCCGGGAACAAGCACACCTAAAATGGCATTTTCAGGTGAGTTCTTTGATGACATTAAGTCAAAGACAGAGAATAATCCTAAAATCCCACATTGGAATGGTGAACTTTATCTTGAATTCCACCGTGGTACATATACTTCACAGGCAAAGAACAAGAGATATAACCGTAAGAGTGAATTTATGTTCCAGCGTGCTGAAACACTTTCACTTATTGACGAACACCTTAACGGATATAAGTATCGCAAAGAAGATATGATGAACGCTTGGGAAACAATTCTTCTCAACCAGTTCCACGATATTATTCCCGGCTCTTCAATTAATGAGGTTTATATTGATTCTCACAGACAGTACGAGGAAATCGGTGCTGTGGGTAATGAAATTATCAAGGACACAACAACTGAAATTGCAAATAATGTTGAGGCAACAGATGGTTATGTTGTATTTAACCCTCATTCATTTGCAAATAGTAGTGCAGTAGAGATTGAAGGAAAATGGTATTATGCTGAAAATATTCCTGCAAAGGGATATAAGGTAATCAATCCTGTTTCTGAACCAAGCAAGGTAACAGTTACAGAAAAATCAATTGAAAACGATTTCTTCCGTCTTGTTCTTGATGAAAATGGAACATTCACAAGCATTTATGACAAGAGAAATAACCGTGAAGTTCTCAAAAATGGTGAGCGTGGTAATGTTCTCACTGCTTACGAGGATTATCCAAGAGAATATGATAACTGGGAAATGAGCAGTTATTATGTTGAAAAGCATTGGGAAGCAGATAATGTTCAGAGTGTTGAAAAACTTCACGAAGGTGAACGTGCAGGTCTTAAGGTTACAAAGAAATATAAGAACAGCACAATCGTTCAGAACATTTATCTTTACAATAATATTGATAAAATTGACTTTGAGAATTTTATTGACTGGAAAGAATCACACATTATTCTTAAAACAGCATTCCCTGTTGATGTCAATACAAACAAAGCAACTTATGACATTCAGTTTGGTTCAGTTGAAAGACCAACTCATAAAAATACAAGCTGGGATGCTGCCCGATTTGAGGTTTGTGCTCATAAATATTGTGATTTGTCTGAATACGGTTACGGTGTCAGCCTTCTCAATGACTGTAAGTACGGTCACGCTATTCATGACGGTGTAATGAGCCTTACTCTTATTAAGTGTGGTACATTCCCTGACCCTGATGCAGATAAATGTGAGCATATATTCACATATTCACTTTATCCTCATTCAGGCGATTACAGAGAAGCGGGAACAATTAAGAAAGCTTATGACCTTAATATCCCGATGATTTGCGTAAAAGCAGGGGAGAATAAAGGTGCACTTCAGAACGAATATTCATTTTTTACTGTGGATTGCGACAATGTAATTTTTGAAACTGCAAAGAAAGCAGAAACAGACGACAGTATTATTCTTCGTGGTTGCGAATATTATAATAAGCGTACAACAGTAAATATCAACTTTGGTTTTGATATTAAGAAAGCATACCTTTGTGATATGCTTGAAAACAATGTTCAAGAATTGGATGTTGTTGAAAATACGGTTGCAGTTGATTTCAGACCTTTTGAAATCAATACAATAAAAATAATAAAATAAAGAAAGGGAAAGCTATTATGAAAAAAGTTTTATCAGTAGTATTAGTTCTTGTGATGTTGTTATCATCTTTTAGTGTAACTGCATCAGCATTGTCAACACCGGTAGTAATGTCAGGTTATTATGATGCAATAATTGACGATATCTGCTATGCTCTTTATGAGGATGAAAGTATTGCAGAAGCTTATGTTGCAGGTTATATGATGGATGCTGACAAAATTGAACCTGCAGGTGCAGTGACTATCCCTGAAACAATTACTTATCGTGGCAATGATTATGTTGTAACAGGTGTTGAAACAGGAGCATTTTCCCAATCATTGTTCACTTCAATCACACTTCCATCAACAATAATTTATATGGGTGACAGTGCATTCATGTCATCTGATTACCTTGAGAAGGTTGTTATTCCTGAAGATTGCCATTTTAATTATTTCGGCGATATAGTATTTATCGGAACACCTTTTGAAGCAGAAATTTATTCAAAGGATGAAATGATTCTTGGTCAGAATGTGCTTTTCTCATATATCGGCAATGCAGACGAATATATAATTCCTGAAAATGTTGACATAATTGCAACAAATGCATTCTTTATGTCAGGCGTTAAGAGTGTTGTTATCAATGAAAACATTACAGAAATTCCGTACTGTGCATTTGCATCTTGTCGTAACCTTACTTCAATCGATATTCCTGACAATGTTGAATACATTGGTGAAGGTGCATTCAAAGATTGTACAAGTCTTGAAACAGTTATACTTGGTGAAGGAGTTTCAACTCTTGGTCTTGGTTGTTTTGCAAACACAAATATTAAATCAATTCATTTAGGTGCTAATGTTTCAGATGTTACCGGTGCATTCAAAGACTGCAAGACTCTCGAAACAATTACTGTTGATGAAGCAAATACTGCTTTTGTAACAGATGAAAATGCATTATATTTTAATGCACAAGCATATTATGAAGATTTATTAGGTTCACTTTTAGAAAATAGTAATATAGAAGTTGATTTGGGTTATTTCCTTGAGTATTATCTTCCATCTAAAGCACAGGGAACTGTAACATTGATTCCTGAAATATCATTTATTTCTCCTTATGCTTTCTACGGTTGTAAAGACCTCAAAGAAGTTGTAGCAGCAGATTCAATTGAAATTGGTGAAAATTCATTTGCAAACAGTGGTATTGAGAAATTTACAGCAACAAACATTTATTATGTCTGGGATGGTGCTTTCCGTAACTGTAAGAATCTTAAAGAAATTGACCTTTCTGCAACTACATATTTCGGTACAGGAGCATTTGAAAACTGTACAGCACTTACAAAAGTAGAATTTGCGGAAGATGTTTATAATATTGGGGAATTGGCATTTTCAAATACAGGTCTTACTGAGGTTACAATTTACGGTGACGAATGTTATATTTATGAAAGTGCATTCAAGGGCTGTAAGAAGCTTGAATCTGTAAAACTTGAAGAAGGCGTTTATTATGTTGGTATGAATGCATTTCTTTACTGTCCGGAACTCAAGACGATTTCCCTTTCAAAGACAATCAAGATAATTGAAGACAATGCATTCAATGGCTGTGATGATGTTACTTTCGAATTAATCAAGGGTACAACAGCATATAAATATATCAAGAATAAGACAGACTTCAATTTTGAAGTAGTAAGAAACTATACATTCTTCCAGAGAATTATTGATTTCTTCAGAGCACTTTTTGGTTTAGAATAATTATATTTTTTCAGGAGTAGATAAGAGATGGATTTTGAACAATTAAAAACTGAACTTGCAGAAATGATAAAGGGTGTAAGTTTTGAACAGTTGGTAAATAAGCTTGTTGATTTTGCCACAACATCAGGATTTAAGCTTCTTGCTGTTATCATTCTTATAATTATAGGCTTAAAAGCAATTAAATGGCTGAAAAAATGGATAAGAACATCACCGAAACTTGATAAGATTGATTCAAGTCTTCGCTCATTTGCAGTAAGCTTCGTAAGTGTTGTTTTATATGCACTTCTTTTTGTCACAGTATTGATGATTCTCGGTGTTCCTGCAACATCATTTGTAGCTGTACTTACAACCTGTGCTGCTGCAATCGGTCTTGCTTTGCAAGGTTCACTTTCAAACTTTGCAGGTGGAATTATGATTCTTCTCTTCAAGCCTTTTAAGGTTGGTGACTATATCGAAGCAGCAGGGGAAAGTGGTGTTGTAAGCGAGATTTCAGTTGTTTATACAGAGCTTCTGACACTTGATAATAAACGTATTACAATTCCGAATGGTACACTCACAAATTCTGTAATCGAAAATTATTCATCAGAAGATTTGCGTAGAGTTGACCTTACATTTAATACATCATACGACTGTGATATGGAAACAGTTAAGAGTGTTATCAGAAAAGTTATCGACTCTAATCCAATGGCTCTTAAAAATCCTGAACCATTTGTACGTCTTTCAGCACATAATGACAGTGCACTTACATACACAGTCCGTATCTGGTGTAAAAATGCAGATTATTGGGATGTGAACTTTGATACAATAGAAAATGTGAAAAAAGCATTTGACGAAAATGGAATCAAAATTCCATACAATCAGATTGATGTCCATGTTGACAATAAATAAGCATAAAAATAAAGGTGAGGAATTCCTCACCTTTATTTTTTGCTCTTATTTCTTTGGTGCTTTTACTTTGTTAAGTTTTGCGTTGATTTCAAGAATTTGTTCCTTTGTTAATGCACCACCAAGCATTGAACATGCTCGTTTTACTGTAAAGCCTTTTGCCATACCGTAAATGTTTTTAAGCATAGCAGGAGTTACCTTGAATCCACCGATTACTCCGCCAGCACCTTTTTTCTCTTCACCGTTTTCGTCCTTGCCACCACTCATTGCACCCTTGAGCATAAGAACGAATTTGAGCATTACAAGCTTACCACCGAATGTGCTCATAATGTCACCGATTGTATTGTTGATTGAAAGGTATCCGTCAGGAGTGCTGATTTCAAACCAGTTGATAACCTGACCTTCTTCTTTCATAATATAAGCTTCGTTAGGTGTGTCAACCTTGTTGATTGTTGCTGTGTCAGAAAGGTCACCTGCAACAGCCTTAAGCTCTGTTGTACCAACATTTTTAACTTCAAAGTAGAAGAAAGGATATTTGCTCTTTGTCTGTTTGCCAACACTGACACCATTTGCAAAGAGTTCAACTTCAGGCTGGTTAGAATAAACAGTAACCTTTGTTACATCTTCAACTCTGTCAACATATCTCTTTCCGCAAAGATGAATCATTGGCTTTTCTGAAAGCCATGCCTGATATGCATAGAATGAATCTTTCTTGTATTTTCTGTCGAAAGTAACAAGACCCTTATGATTCATACCGTTTTCGCCACCTTCGGAACGAGCGTCAGCAGCAAAATCAAACATATTCCATACATGAGTTGCCCAAAGATATGGTCTGTCAGCAATCTGTTTAATGAGTTCTTCGTGATAATATGCCTGATATTCTTCAGTATAGTCACCCTGAGTAGGAGTTGATGTGTGCCAGTTAAGTGCTTCACAACCGTATTCACTGATACCGATTGGCTTTTTAGGATACTTCTTATGGAAATTATCGAACCAAGGTCCGTTCATTTCTGTTGAGCCACCGTACCAACCGAAATAGTGGTTGTATGAAAGCACATCAGAAATATGTACATATTCGTCGTCAATATCACACATTGAAACTGCTGCAATAGTTGTAAGACGAGTCTTATCCATTTCGTGAACCATATCGTTAAGGTCTTTGTGGTTCTTAATAAGGTTTGGATTTGAACCTGCAATAGTAATCTCGTTTGAAAGGCCCCATACAACGATTGATGGGTGATTATAGTTCTGAACAACGAGTTCTTTCATCTGTGAAATTGTGTTGTCATAACCTGTTGGCATATGGCTTGAAATATATGGAATTTCAGCCCAGAGCACAAGACCTGCTTCGTCACAAAGGTCATAGAAAACCTGTGAATGCTGATAGTGTGCAAGACGGATTGTGTTAGCACCCATTTCAAGGATAAGCTCAAGGTCTTCCTTGTGCATTTCCGGTGTAAGAGCATTACCAACATCAGGTCTGTCCTGATGACGGGAAACACCACGAAGCGGATATTCACGACCATTAAGGATAAAGCCTTTTTCAGGGTCAATCTCAAATGTACGACAACCGAAACGAGTTGAAACGCAGTCAACCTCTTCATTCTTATAGAGCAAAGTTGCTTTTGCTGTGTAAAGATATGGGTCTTTTAAACCATCCCAAAGGTGAACATTTTTGATTTCAATTTCTGTATCGTCATCGTCTTCTTTTGAAGCAATAACTTCACCGTCAGCAATAATTTCATATCTGACTTTGCAATCATCATTCTTAAAGAATGTTTCAATTTCAATTTCAGCATCTGCACCCTTGATTTTTGGTGTAACCATAATAGCAGGTGAGCCGTAGTAATCAAGGTCAAAGTGGTTTTTAGAAACACCAATAAGACTTACATCACGATAAATACCACCGTAGAATGTGAAGTCAGCATTCTGTGGATAAACTCTGTCGTTTGCAGAGTTATCAACTGCAACAACAAGTAAATTAGTGTCTTTTACATCTTTAATTTCAACTCTGAATGTTGAATAACCACCGTCGTGCTTTGTGATGCTTTTTCCGTTCCAGAAAACTTCACATGATGAGTTTACACCGTCAAACTGAAGATACTTAACTGCACCTTCAGGAAATTCGTCAGCCTTGATTTCCTTTGCAAAGTAGCAAGTACCTCTGTAATAGTCATTGCCACCATCCTGACCGTCTTTACCGTTCCATGTGAAAGGAAGATTAAGAGCTTCCCAGTCAGCAGGAAGAGTAGCAGGAGCTGATTTTGCATTTTTTGAGAAAAGCCAATTACTGTTGATAACTTTAATATTTCTCATAATAACCTCCATATGTATAACACATTTTATTTCATTTTATATTATACAATAATTACCAACACATTTTCAACTGTTAATTAACACTCTGTTGGATATATTTTCATATTTTACTGTAAAATTTTTATAAAAAAATCCCTCAATGGTAAACCAAAGAGGGAATTAGTGGTTAAATTATTTGATTCCTGCTTTTTTAAGAAGAACTTCAATCTTATCAGCAGGGTTAAGAAGTTTACTTACTGACTTATCGTGATTAAGTGTATCAATAATGTATGAAAGGTATTTTGAAAGCTCAACCTCACAGTACCAGTCACGCTTTTTAAGTTCAGGCATACGGTAAACAAGGTTTGTTGTGAATACCTTATCAAAAAGACCATCACGATATGCTTTATCAAAGCTGTCAAGACCTGCGTTGAAAAGACCAAAAGCAGAGAAGATGAATACTCTGTTTGCACCAAGGGACTTGAGTTTCTTTGAAACGTCAAGCATTGATTCGCCTGAAGAAATCATATCGTCAATAATCATAACATCTTTGCCCTCAACATTAGAGCCTAAGAAAGAGTGTTCGATAATAGGGTTTCTGCCGTCAACAATTCTTGAATAGTCACGACGCTTATAGAACATACCGAGGTCAAGACCTAAGTAGTTTGAATACTGCATACAACGTGACATACCACCTTCGTCAGGGGAGATAATCATTGTATGCTCTTTATCTAATTTAAGATTATCAACATTATTAACGAGAGCTTTTATCATTTGATAAGCAGGAGAAACATTTTCAAAACCATTAAGAGGAATAGCGTTCTGAACACGAGCATCGTGAGCATCAAAAGTAATGATGTTGTCAACACCCATATCAAGACAAAGTTCCTGAAGCATAACTGCACAGTCAAGAGATTCTCTTGAAGAACGCTTATGCTGTCTGCCTTCATAAAGCATAGGCATAATAACTGTAATTGTCTTTGCCTTACCGCCGATAGCAGAAATTGCACGCTTTAAGTTAGCATAGTGGTCATCAGGACTCATAGGAACTGTGTGACCGTACATTTTATATGTGACACCGTGGTTAAAAGCATCGATAAGAATGTAGATGTCATATCCACGAACTGATTCGTGAAGTGAACACTTACCTTCACCTGTACCAAAACGAGGGAATGTAGCATTAAGAATATAAGTATCTCTTTCGTAGCCTGAAAAAGCAATTGTAGTCTTGTGTTCTGAATCCTGTTGTTTACGCCATTTAACAAGATAACGGTCAATCTTTTCAGCCATTTCTTCGCATCCCGGTAAAGCAATAATACCGAGAGGCCCATTTGGTATTGTGGTGATTTCTCTGTCTGCCATAATTTAACCTCCGCATAGCAATTTTACAATATATGATAACTCACATATATATTCTACTATATTTTGTGGTTTTTTCAATAGTAAATCGACAAAAAAATAAAATTTAGTTAAAAGCGTGTTCAATAGTGATTACAACAAAATATCTTTCGTCTATTTTGCTCAACTTATCCTCAATTGTTTTGCGAATTTCTTCATTTGACATATAGAATTTGTGTGGAACTATCAGGTCAAAGATAAGATTTGTGTGAGTCGGACCATCAACAACCCTGAAATCATGGATAGACATTTCGTCAGAAATTTCTTTTACGATGGCAATTGTCATATCTTTAAGAGAATTAATTCTTTCATCATCCGTCACAATAGGGTCAGTATGTATTGAAATAATCAGACCATATTCATTCATAATATCCCGTTCTGCAAGGTCAATGATATCGTGTATTTCCATAATATCATCCTGAGAAGAAACTTCGGCGTGTGCCGATGCGAATTTTCGACCTGGACCATAATCGTGAATAATCATATCATGAACACCAACAATTTTGTCATAAGAAAGAATTTTATTTTCGATTTCTTCGGTAAAGGATTTGTCAGCAGGTTTACCTAAAAGGTCAGCCATTGTTTCTTTCAAAATATTAAATCCTGCAATAAAAATAAAACAAGCAACAATAACGCCTAAATATCCGTCAATGCTGATGTCTGAAAATGCAGAAACAATAATGGCAATAAGAGCAACCCCTGTTGCAAGGCAATCGCTGAAGCTGTCTTTCATAACAGCCATCATAGGTGCAGAGTTGACTTTCTCACCAAGCTTTTTATTGAAAAAGCCAAGCCATAATTTTGCTAAAATGCTGACTATAAGAATAATCAAAGAAAGTACATTGAATTTTACGGGTACAGGGTTGATAATTTTATCAACAGAGCTTTTAAACAACTCAATACCCATAAGCAAAACAACAAAGGACACAGCAAGAGCAGAAATATATTCAACTCTGCCGTGACCGTAAGGGTGGTCCTTGTCAGCAGGCTTCGCAGAAAGCTTTACGCCAATAAGTGAGATGATTGATGAACCTGCATCGGACAAGTTATTTATAGCATCAGCAGTTACAGAAATACTGCCGGAAATAACTCCGGCAAAGTATTTTGATATTGCAAGTATAATATTGACAATAATTCCCGTGATACTGCCTAATGTTCCATAGGCTTCACGGACCTTTAAACTGCTTGTGTTTTCGCTGTCTTTAATAAAATATTTAATGAGAATTGTGTGCATTTATGAGAACCTCTTTACCTTCATCACCAAGGATACCCCAGATACCTAATGTTGTAAGGCTGAGCCATAATTCAGCAACTTTACGTGGAGTCCACTCGGGATGCTCTGTAAACCAACAATATGTAAGACCAACAAGGCCGAATTTACCATAACTGTATGCGAAGTCATATTTTGTGTTGTTCATATTCGGGAAAATAGATTTGAAAATAGTATAAACCTTTTCGTTTAAAAGCTCACCGATTTTATATGAGAATTTTGCATCACCATTTTCACTGAGAAGAGCAGTATATATATCTTTGTGTTCATAAAAATGAGCACAAAAGTCTTCACATACATCAACAGGAGTCTGCAACAATTGTGAACTTGTATAAGATGAAAGCTTTGCGTTGAATTCCTCATAAAGTTCGTTTTCGATAGATTCTACAAGATGAAAAACGTCTTTATAGTGAAGATAGAATGTACCTCTGTTGATTTCAACCCGGTCAGTCAATTCCTTAACAGTAATTTTATTTATACTTTTTTCCTTGATTAAAGAAACAAGTCCTTGTCTGATAAGTTTTTTTGTTCGTCTTACACGACTATCATTTTCATTAATGCTCATAATTTCATCTCCGTGTTGATTATTTTTATATTTTGTAACAATTCTGTAATCATTATATCATCTTCCTGTTTAATAATCAACACTTGTTGATTATTTTTGTAAATATTTACAAAAATTTAATTAATTATTATTTTATTAATAATATAGCATTATTAGAATTTATGTGTTATAATTATATGATTTGTAATTTTCAGATATCGTAGGATATTTAAGGAGTGACTAAAATGTCTTTCATCGAGTTTAAGAATGTCAGTAAAATATATAAAACAGGTGAAATTGAGATAAAAGCAGTTGATAATATAAGCTTCCCTATCAACAAAGGTGAGTTCGTAATTATTGTAGGTCCATCGGGTGCAGGTAAAACAACAGTTCTCAATATGCTTGGCGGAATGGATATGCCAACTTCAGGTGTTATTAATGTTGACGGTACAGATATTGCACAGTTCAATGAAAAAGAACTCACTACATATCGTCGTGATGATGTTGGATTTGTTTTCCAGTTCTATAACCTTGTTCAGAATCTTACTGCGTATGAAAATGTTGAGTTGGCAACACAAATTTGTAAAAATCCTGTTGATGCAGAAATTATGCTTGCTGAAGTTGGTCTTGCAAGCAGAAAGGAAAATTTCCCATCACAGCTTTCCGGTGGTGAACAACAGCGTGTTTCAATAGCACGTGCATTGGCAAAAAATCCTAAACTTTTGCTTTGTGATGAGCCTACAGGTGCTCTTGACTATATAACAGGTAAATCAATTCTTAAACTTCTGCAGGATATGTGCCGTGAAAAAGGTATGACGGTAATTGTTATCACTCATAACTCTGCACTTATGCCTATGGCAGATAAGATTATTAAAATTAATGATGGTAAAATTGAAAGAATTCTTTTAAATGAACATCCAACACCGGTTGAACAGATAGAATGGTAAAAGGACAGTAGCAGATATGACTAAATCACTTATAAAAGATTTCCGTAGAGAAATTAAAAAAAGTATAAATCGATTTATATCGATTATGCTCATAGTTGCTCTTGGCGTTGCTTTCTATTCAGGTGTCCGTTCAACTATGCCTGCTATGCATATGACAGCAGATGCTGCTTATGACAAAGAGGATTTGATGGATATCCGTGTTGTAGGTACGCTGGGACTTACACAGGCAGATATGGATGCCTTGAAAAATATCGAAGGTGTCAAGGGAATTGAAGGTTCCTTTACAACGGACTTTCTTTGTATCGTTAATTCAAAAGAAATTGTGACTCGTGCCATTTCAATGGCTGAAAAAATAAACGGAATTAAGATTCTTGAAGGCAGATATCCGGAAAAGTATAACGAATGTGTTGTCAGCCGTGAATTTTTAGATGAATCAGGACTTGAAATAGGCGGTACATTAACATTGTCAACGGGTACGGATGTGCCTGTTTCTGATACTCTTATTACTGACACATATCAGATTGTTGGTGTTTGTTCATCAACATACTATCTTAATGGTGAGGTAGGGACAAGTAATGTGGGAGATGGCATGGGTGACGGATATGTGGTTATCCCAAGACAAGCTTTCGTTACAGATGTTTTCACTTCAATTTATATTACTGTTCAGGGAGCAGAAGAACTTAACTGTTACAGTGATGAGTATGACGACCTTATCGATACTGTTGTAAACAGAATTGAAGAAATCGCAGGAAACCGGTGCGATATACGATATACTGAAATCCGTTCAACAAGTAATGATGCTCTCCAGAAGGCAAGAACTGAATATGCAGAGGCTCAACTTGTAGTTCAGGAAGAAATTCAGAATGCTGCTGATGAACTTGCAGCTCAGGAACAACTTATTGAACAGAGTAAACAGGAAATTCAGGACAATAAGGAACTTCTTGAAAATGCCGAAGTAAATCTTCCTATTTATGAACAACAGGTTGCTGATGCAGAAAAGAAAATTGCAGAAGGTGAAGAGCAGATTGCTACAATCAGGCAAACTCTTGAAGAAAGTAAATCTACTCTTGATAATGCTGTGAAATCTCTTGAAGAATTACAGCAAGACCCTGATGCTGACCCTGACCAGGTTGAGAGTATGACATATACAGTAACAACCTTACAGAGTACATATAATTATGTTCAGAAAGAACTGATTACAAAGGAACAAGAGCTTGAGGAAGGAAAAAAGGAACTTGTTCAGGCAAAAGTCACATTAGGACAGCTTCAGTCAGCAGTTGCAAACAAAGGCTCACTTGAGAATGCAGAGCAGGAAATATTGGATGCTGATGCTATGCTCAAAGAAGCTCGTGAAGAATATGAAACTTATAAGCAGGATGCTCTTGCAGAGTTGGCAGATGCAGAGGCTGAACTTAAGGAAGCAGAACGAAAAGTCAATGAAATGGAAGTTCCCGTGTGGCATGTTCTTGACCGAAAAAGCATTGAGGCGTATGTAAGTTATATTACAGATTCGGACAGTATCGGTGCAATCGGCACTGTATTCCCTATGATTTTCTTCTTTGTTGCAGCATTAGTCAGTCTTACAACAATGACCAGAATGGTTGAAGAAGAAAGAATGCAGATTGGTACTCTTAAGGCATTAGGCTATGGAAAAGCAGCAATTGCTTCAAAGTATCTTTTGTATTCAGCAACAGCAAGTATTATCGGTAGTATCATCGGTGTTTTTGTAGGTGAACTTTCAATCCCACCACTGATTATTACTGCATATAGAGCAGTTTATTATAATTTAGGTGATAATATTATTCACCTTAATGCCTGGTATGCTATAAGTGCCGGTCTTGTAGCAACTCTTTGTACAACTCTTGCAGCATTCTTCGCTTGCTACTATTCAATGCGTAGCGTTCCGGCTTCACTTATGCGACCTGTTGCACCAAAGGCCGGTAAGCGTACATTTGTGGAAAGAATAACATTTATCTGGCAAAGACTGAATTTCGGTCAGAAATCAGCAGTAAGAAATCTTTTCAGATATAAGAAACGTTTCTTTATGACTCTTTTCGGTGTAGGTGGATGTATGGCACTTCTTATCGTTGGCCTTGGTATCCGTGATTCTGTTTCAATGATGACCGAAAAGCAATACGGCGAAATCTTCCAATATACAAGTATTGTCAGCGTGGATTCAAGTATTACAAGAGCAGAACGCAGAGCTATGCTTTCAAATATCAGCGTTGTGCCTAATGTTGAAGGATGTATTCAGGCAAATCGTACAATGATTTCTGCTTCAGCAGTTTCATCAACGGAAATTGACGATGAACAGAGAGTGTATCTTGTTGTACCTGTAGATGTGGACCAATTCCCTGAATTTATAACGCTTAAGGAAAGAACAGGTAAACAGAATCCAATTAGTCTTGCAAATGACGGAGTTGTTATTACAGAAAAATATGCTGAATTGCTTGGTGTCAATGTAGGTGACAGTATTTACCTTAAAATTGACGATACAACTGTAACACCGAAAGAGGTTAAGATTACAGGTGTTGCTGAAAATTATATATTTAATTATATTTATATGACACCGGGACTTTATCAGTCACTATACAATGTTGAGCCTGAAATCAATATTCTTTTAGTGAAGAACAACGGTTTGCTTAATGATGCAAACTTCAAAACGGCTCTTTCCCGTATTAATGGTGTCAATTCTGTAACAACAAGTTCAGATGAGCTTGAAAGTATCAATAAGGTTATCAATAATCTGTATTTTATTATTATCCTTATGGTTGTTTCAGCGGCAATTCTTGCTTTTGTTGTTCTTTATAACCTGAATAATATAAATATTACAGAACGAAGACGAGAACTTGCAACCTTTAAGCTTTTAGGTTTCTATAACAACGAACTTGCATCATATGTTTTCCGAGAAAACATAATACTGACAGTTTTTGGTATTATCATTGGTATCATAATGGGTGTTGTGCTTCACAGATTTGTTATGGTGACCGTTGAAACGGATGTATATATGTTTGGCAGAGAATTAGAATTATTAAGTATTATTATTGCGATTATTCTCACAGTAATCTTTACAGTTATTGTCAATGCCATTACATATTTCAGCCTTAAGAAGATTGATATGGTAGAATCACTGAAATCAGTTGAATAGGTTTATTGTGTCATTCTGAGGAACATAGTGACGAAGAATCTCTATTTTCAGTTCGAGAGATTCTTCACTTCGTTCAGAATGACCTCATTATATTGTAATAAAGGAGTAAAAAAACTATGTTTCATCAGTTAAATGCACCTGTTGCAGGTGATATGATTGCAACAGTAAAAACAAATATGGGAGAAATCAAAATTAAGCTTTTCCCTGAATTCGCACCAAAGGCAGTTGAAAATTTCTCAACTCACGCTAAAAATGGTTATTATGACGGTCTTATTTTCCACCGTGTAATTGATAATTTTATGATTCAGGGTGGTGACCCTAATGGTACAGGTGCAGGTGGGCAGAGTATCTGGGGACACGCTTTTGAGGATGAGTTTACAGGTGAGCTTCACAACCTTCGTGGTGCACTTTGTATGGCAAATGCAGGACCTAACACAAACGGTAGTCAGTTCTTTATTGTTCAGGCTAAGGAATGTCCTGAGGATTTACTTGAACAGATGCGAATGGCTGATGAAAGAGCATTCCCCACTGAATGCATCGAGGCTTATGAGGAAATCGGCGGAACACCTTGGCTTGATTTCCGTCACACAGTTTTTGGTCAGGTATTTGAAGGAATGGATGTTGTTGACTCAATTGCAAAAGTTCGTTGTGATATGTTCAATAACAAACCTTTTGAAGACGTAGTAATCGAAACAATTATTATAGAATAATAAAAGCCTCCCTTGTCAAAGGGAGGGGGACCGCTTGCGGTGGAGGGATTCCGATATGCTTTTCAAAAATATCTCAATCATCAACGAAAGCCTTGAAATCGAAAACAATATGTATGTGGGTATCAAGGACGATAGAATCGACTATATAGGAGCAGAAAAACCACAGGAAAACTATGGTGAAGAATATGATGGCAAAAACAAAGTCCTTTCATCAGGCTTTGTAAATCTTCATACTCATTCACCGATGACACTCCTTCGTGGTTATGCTGAAAACCTGCCACTTGACCGTTGGCTTAATGAAAAAGTTTTTCCTTTTGAGGACAGACTCAACTGTGACAGAGCATATTACGGCACAATGCTTTCAATAGCAGAAATGTTAGCATGTGGTACAACATCATTTACAGATATGTATTTCTTCGGTGACGGTGTAATGAAGGCTGTTATTGACAGTAAGGCAAAGACCAATTTCGGCCGTTCGATCGTATCCTTTGTTGATGAGGACATTACTGCAAATGACCGTTTTCAGGAGGGTATTTACTTAGCCCAAAAGTATCACAATACCCAGAATGGCAGAATTAAAATTGATATGAGCCTTCACGCTGAATACACAAACCGACTTTCAATAATCCAGCAGTTTGGTGAGTTCACAAGCGGTAAGGATTATATAAATCATATCCACCTTTCTGAAACAAAGGGTGAACACGAAAATTGTAAGGCGAAATACGGCAAAACTCCTGCAAGACTTTTCTATGATGCAAAAGTGTTTGATAGTCCTACAATTCTTGCCCATTGTGTTTATGTTGAGGATGAGGATTTGGATATTTTCAAGGAAACAGGTGCAACTGTTGCCCATTGTCCTGCAAGTAATCTTAAACTTGGCAGTGGTGTTGCGAATACCTACAAAATGCTTCAAAAAGGTGTTAATGTAGGTATCGGTACAGATTCAGCTGCAAGTAATAACGGACTCGATATTATGCGTGAAATGTACCTTGCAGCACTTTTACCAAAGGGCATAAACAATCAGGCAGATATAGTAACATCACAAGATGTTTATAAAATGGCAACTGTCAATGGCTATAAAGCACAAGGCAGAAATGATTGTGGTGTGGTTAAAGTCGGAAATAAAGCCGATTTAATCGTAATTGATATGACAACACCTAATATGTATCCTGATTTTGATATTCTTAATAACATTGTTTACTCTGCAAACAAGAGTAATGTTGTTCTTACTATGGTTGACGGTAATGTGCTTTACAAAAATGGTGAATTCACAACAATAGATGTTGAAAGAATGGGATATGAAGTAAGCAGATTAGTCCGTGAAGTTGTAAACGAGGTAAATGCATAATGATTACAAAAGCAGTTGAATTTATCAAATCAAAAATTACAGAAACTTATGATATTGGTATCATTTTAGGTAGTGGTTTAGGCACTTTAGGTGAAAAAATCGAAAACCCACAGTATGTGAATTATGCTGATATTCCTGATTTCCCTGTATCAACAGCACCCGGACATGTGGGCAGATTTGTTTTTGGCACATTAAATGGCAAAAAAGTTATGTGTATGCAGGGCAGAATTCACCTTTATGAAGGCTATCCCATGGAAAATGTTGTAATGCCAATCCGTGTTATGAAAATGATGGGTGTTAAAAAGCTTATCGTCACAAATGCAGCAGGTGGCATTAACGAAAGCTTTAATGTTGGTGACATTATGGTAATTACCGACCATATTAATTTTACAGGTAAAAATTGTCTTATCGGTAAAAATGATGACCGTTTTGGTGTTCGTTTTCCTGATATGAGCTTTGGCTATTCACCTGAGCTTAATGAAATTGCCTTTAATTGTGCTGAAAAATTAGGAATGAAGCTTCAGAAGGGTGTATATATTGGTTGTACAGGACCTTCTTACGAAACTCCTGCCGAAATCCGTGCATTCAGAATTATGGGTGCAGATACAGTTGGTATGTCAACGGTTCAGGAAGTAATTGCTGCAAACCATTGTGGTATAGATGTACTTGGATTTTCACTTGTTTCTAATAAAGCAGCAGGTATTTCAGGCGAAAGACTTACTGAAGAAGAAGTCCTTACAATAGGAAAACAGAAAAGCGAAGAAATGCAGTCTTTAATTACTGAAATTGTAGGTGAATTCTGATGTCATTTTTAAATGGTGCAACAGTTGGCTTTGATACTGTCAATAACAAGGCAGTATTCATTGACCAGACACTTTTACCAAATGAATATAAAGAAGTTTTTACAGACGATTATAGAGAGATTTTTGATGCAATAAAACTCTTGAAAGTTCGTGGTGCACCTGCAATCGGTGTTTTTACAGCAATTGCATTGGCTGTGCTTATGAATAAAAGTAAAGCAACTACATATGATGAACTTTTTACAGAATTAAAAGAATACTGTGAAAAGCTTATTCTTTGCAGACCAACTGCAGTAAATCTTAAATGGGCAACTGAAGAAATGCTGAAAACAGCTGAAAAGTCAACTGCAGAAAATTTTAAAGGAAATCTCACAAATCAGGCACTTAAAATGATTGATGAAGATGTTGCAGTTTGTCGGAAAATTGGTGAATACGGTGCAGAGCTTCTTATAGAATGTAATTCCATTCTTACTCATTGTAATGCAGGCCGTCTTGCAACAGTTAAGTATGGTACAGCACTTTCACCTGTGTATGTGGTAAAAGAAAAAGGCCATAACATAAAAGTTTTTGCAGACGAAACAAGACCTCTTTTACAGGGTGCAAGGCTTACTGCATCTGAACTTTGTGATGCAGGAATTGATACGACAGTAATCTGCGACAATATGGCTTCTTTTGTTATGAAAAACGGACTTGTTGATGCAGTTTTAGTCGGTTGCGACAGAGTAGCATTGAATGGCGATACTGCAAATAAAATCGGTACAAGTGGTGTGGCAATTCTTGCAAAGCATTACAATATTCCATTTTATGTCTGTATGCCTTTTTCAACATTTGATGAAAAAATCAGAACAGGTGACGATATTGTAATTGAAATGCGTGACGGTAATGAAGTAGGGGAAATGTGGTATGAAAAACCAATGATTCCTGAAGCAGCAAAAACCTTAAACCCTGCATTTGATGTTACCAACCATTCACTCATAACTGCATTTATCACGGAAAAAGGTGTAATCACACCTGACGAAATAAAAAAATATATATAGTACAACAGGCGGAGCGTCACAGCTCCGTCATTTTTATGATTTTGTGTTTTGCATTTTGCACTTATTTTGTTGACATCTTTTAAATCAATGGTATAATATTACCATTAAAGTGGGTATTTATATGTATAAGTATTCATACGAAAGGTGGTAACTCCGATGAGCTACACAGTTGATGACATTCTTAAAATAGCAAAAGAAAAAAATATCAAGTTCTTGCGTTTACAGTTTACTGACATTTTTGGTCAGATGAAAAATATCGCAATTACTGAAAATATGTTCAGTAAGGTTCTTACAGACGGTCAGATGTTTGACGGTTCTTCTATTGAAGGTTTTGTTCGTATTGATGAATCTGATATGTACTTAAAGCCTGACCTTGATACATTTACAATTTTGCCTTGGAAAGAGGGTACTGCACGAGTAATCTGTGATGTTTACGGTGCTGATAAGGTAACTCCTTTTACAGGTGACCCTCGTCATGTGCTCCGTTCTGTAATTAAGGAAGCAGCAGATATGGGCTATTCAATCAATGTTGGTCCCGAATGTGAGTTTTTCCTTTTCAAGCTTGACGAACAGGGCAAGGCAACAACAAAAACAAATGACGCTGTTGGTTACTTTGATATTGGTCCTGCTGATGACGGTGAACAGTGCAGAAATGACATCTGTATCGCATTACAGCAGATGGATTATGAAATCGAGGCATCCCACCACGAATGTGCAGAGGGACAGCACGAAATTGACTTTAAGTTTGCAGAAGCACTTGAAGCAGCAGATAAGGTTGTTACATTCAAGCATGTAGTTAAGACTTATGCTCGTCGTAACGGACTTCATGCAACATTTATGCCAAAGCCACTTTACGGTGCAGCGGGTAATGGTATGCATACAAATCTTTCACTTATGAAAGATGGCAAAAATGCTTTCTATGACCCTAATGATAAATATGGACTTTCAGAAACTGCATATCAGTTTATTGCAGGTGTTCTTTGTCACGTTAAGGCAATTACCTGTGTTGCAAACCCACTCGTTAACTCATATAAGAGATTAGTTCCCGGATTTGAAGCACCTGTTTATATTTCCTGGTCAGCATCAAACCGTTCAGCACTCATAAGAGTTCCTGCAGCAAGAGGGATGGCAACACGAGTTGAACTTCGTTCATCAGACCCATCTTGCAACCCATATCTTGAAATGGCACTTTGTATTGCAGCAGGTCTTGATGGTATCAAGAAGGGTATGAAAGCACCTGAAGGTGTTACAACAAATATCTACGATATGACTGCTGAAGAAAGAAAAGCAAATGGTATCGAAAATCTTCCAAGCACATTGCAGGAAGCAACGAGAGAATTTGAAAAGAGCGAGTTTGTAAAAGAAGTTCTCGGTGAACACATTTTCTCAAAATATCTTGCAGGTAAAAAGCAGGAATGGGAAAGCTACACAACAAGAATTACTCAGTGGGAAATCGAGGAATATCTTACAAAATATTAATAATAAAATACAGAATTTAGCTCCCCACTTGATGGGGAGCTGTCATTTTTGAAGAAAATAACTGAGGGGCTTTAGCAATTTTTATTGACTTAACAAGCATATTATGGTATCATTTATTCATAATTTGGTACATAAAAGGAGAATATCATTATGGCAGTATTAAAAGACATTGACAAGGCTGCTGAGAAAAAAGGCTCAGTTCTTGTTACAATCTGGCAGTTTGTTAAATTTATCGTTGTAAGTCTTCTTGCAATGATAGTACAGTTCGTACTTCTTAACACACTTCAGCTTATTCCTGCAATCAAAGAACTTTATGCACAGGATTTCAGCTGGTGGGTATTTGTTTATCCGGTTGCAGTTGGCGGACTTGGTTACTTTATCGTAAGTAACGTTGCTAATATCATTGCACAGATTGTTGCTTTCTTCGTTAATAAAGAAAAGACATTTAATTCAGGTGCAAACGTTGCAGTTGCTCTTCCAATCTACATTGTATTTACAATTGGTCTTATTTTCTTCTCAGCTTGGCTTAACCCAACACTTAAAGGTGTTTTCGTTAACTTCAGCTGGTGTGATGAAGTTCTTGCTAAGAACATTGCAACAATGATTTGTTCAGCAGTTCAGTTCTTTCTCTATTTCCCTGTTGATAAGATTCTCTTCCACAAGAAGAAGGAAGAAAAAGCTGAATAATTTCAGTACATTGAAAATTTGCCCTGTGTCCTTGACGCAGGGTATTTTTGTAGGTGATGTTATGAATAAAAACTTTAAACTCATTTCAGTTTTACTTTCAGTTGTAATCAGTGTTGCTCTTGTTTTTACATCTGTTGTAACTATCCTTCTAAGTACAGGCAGAGAGTATCTTAATTCAAGTAAATTTGACACACAAGTTGAAAATACTGATTTGGCAACACTGACATTCATTTATAATGGTGAAAAAATCACACTTGAAGATTATGTTAAGGATTATGTGAATACAAATATTGACAATATTGTTCTCGATAAAGGTGGTCAGTATTACTCTGACCTTTGGTTTCCTTTTGCAGATGCATTAACAGATTTTACCGTTGATAAAGTGTTTTCTTCGGAATATGTGAATACATTAGTTAAAGATGAATTTAAAGGAATTATTGATTTCTTTCTTCACAGTAATGTTGACGAAGCCAAACAGCGAATCAAAGACGGTGTAACTCTCGATGAAAACCCACAGTTAGACCCTGAAAATGTATCAAAATATGATGAAAAAATCAGTGCACAGGTTAAACTTGCAGTCCTTAAATATATCGAAGAAGAGTCAGGAAAAACCTGTGACGAGATTATTGTCTTATTGTCTGAAAAAACAGCATCAACATTCAAAACAGTTTCAATAATTCTTGTAATAATCTTATTATTACTCAACATCAAAAATCTTCTTAATATATTTATCTACCTTGGTGTTGTGTTCTGTGGTTGTAGTGGTGTAATGCAGTATCTCCAGAATGGCTTTGAAAAGCATTTTGAAGGTATGAACGATTTAATCACTTATGAATTTTTAAAACCTGTTATGAACGAATATGTGCCATTTATTGAAAAAGGTATAATTTATGGAATAATATGTTTTGTACTCTTTGTGGTTCTTACTGTTGTTTACCGTGTTGTAAAAAAGAATAAATAAAAGAAAATCCCCATTCACCGAATGGGGACAATTTTTATCTTCTGATAAGTTTTCTTAATTTTGAATACACTTTTTTAAGAACAGGCAATCCTTTTTCCATAATGCTGTATTTTAAAGGATTTACCTTTAAATCAAATTCACCTGCATATTCAATAATAATGGGGTTGAACTGATTTTTGAACTCATAAAGTCCATCGTCAAGAGTGCCTGAAAGACCACCTAAATCAAGGAAATCACAGCCGTTTTCCGTTGTGAGAATACACTGTTCACATAGTCCGCAAAGTGTTGCACAGAATGATGGGAAAATGTGAAGGTCAGAACCTGCATATAAGTATTCTGCAATCCTGACACCTTTTTTGTTTGGTGGATAAACAGTGAGTAATGCTGCAAGTGGTACGATTTCACCTTTTTCGTTAAGAACCTTTTTAGCATCTTGGAGCTGTTCGGTGATTTTATCCCTCATATCAGGCTCTTTTTCATATCTCTTTTCAAGATTTTCGATATAATTATTTACTTTACATTTTTCAAAAGCGAAAAATGCCTTGTCACCGAATGCTTCAGCAAGTAATGTAAAATAATCTTCACTACGAAGAGAGATATTCTGTCTTTCTTCAGTATTACTTAAAATCTTTTTGAAAAGAGCAATATTTTCAGGCGTGCGTTCTGCACCTTCATAGAAAAGTCCTCTTGCAGGTTGGAAATTACCTAAATACTTTCTCAATTTCTGCTTGTAATTCTTCTTGAATTGAGGTGCTGACAGGGGATTGCCCTCTGCATCTTTTAAAGGAATCAAAGCATTGAAACGAGGTTGAATTGCTTCACCAAGATTTTTAACAAAGCCTTTATGCTCAAAACCATTGTTAACAAGGTTATCAAATTCAACCTTACCTCTTCTCAAATCAAATGGGTCAAAGAAATTCTCTGTTGGAATATCGGGTAAAATCTTATTAACCACAATTGCTGGGTCAGTTTTGAGAAGATAAATATTATTCTTTCTGCAAAATTCCTTTGCACCGTCACAGAATGCTTTAATAGCTTCAGAATCTGTCAAATCCATTACAGGACCACGAGGACAGTAGGCATAGTTAAAGCCAGGCATAAGTGTACGGATAAGAATAAGTGCAACACCAACAAGTGTTTCGTTTTTATATATACCACAAAACCGATTTTTCCAGTTGTTTTTAAGCTTTGCCCATTCAGGTGTCTGCTGAATAGGTGCAAAAGATGAATTTTCAATAAATTCAGTAAATTCCTTTACAGGAATATCTGCTTTAAACTTATACATATTTTTCAACCTTAATTATTTAATAAGTTTCTTCTGAACTGTTTTCATTATTTTATACGCCTTGAAAATGGACTCATAAAGTGCGAATTTTCCTTTGTTGATTACCAAGTCAAACTCACCGATTAACTCGTGAACATCAGCGTTAAAACCACGCTTGAAATCGAATAAACCATAGTTTTTTGAGTCCTCATTAAAGTTACCGTCAATGCCGTAGAAATTGAACTTGTCATAACCGTTTTCAGTAGCATATCTAATCATTTCATATTGCAAAAGATACTGTGAATTATATTTCATAAATGGTTTGTAACTTGCACCAAAGAGATATACAACCTCTCTGCCGTAAAGCATATACCAGCCACCTGCAATAATCTTCTTATCACCATATTCTTTTACATCAGCAGTCATTGTTTCAAGCTTCTTTGCAATACTTTCTTGTTCAGACTTGATTTCATTATACTCATTGACCTTTTTAGGATTGCCCTCAATAACTGTAAGACGCTTTGCATTTTTTTTAAATCTTGCTTGTGTAAAATCAAGTAATTCTTTAAGATTAACTTCTGCTAAAAGTACTTTAACAGCATTCTCTCTGTCAAGTACCTTGAACATGTTCTGGTAATATGAAAGGGGACGGTCGATGAATTCTCGTCTTTCAGCAGTATGCTTCATAAGGTTTTTAAACTCAACAAGATTATTCTCATCAGCCTCGATAAGCGTAATGAAGTTTTTCTTACTGTTATTAATTCCCCATTTTGTTCCGCTACGGAAATTTTTGAAAAGTTCGTCGATAGTTTTATCTTTAATATCAAGAACAGAAATCCATCTTGGCTCTAAATCTTTCTTTTCATCCATATCCACATAAAAACCGTAGTGGATATAGCCTAATGACTTTAATTTTCCCATTAAAGCATCATTTTTTGTGCCTTCGATTATATTTCCGTGAATATCACGAAACTGATAGTCAACATAAGGATTGATTTTAAGAAATGCAATTCCCTTGCCCCTGAGATATTCCTTGATTTCTTTTGTAAATTCTTCAAGAAGCTGAAAATCCGAATAATCAATCAGAAATCCTCGTGGAGCATATGCGAATTTAACAATACCCTTGAGGCTTTTATATAACAAAACAGTTGCGATTACGATTTTACCGTTTTCCTTAACACCTAAAATCTCGCCTGACCACCCGTTTTGCTTCTTGATTTCTATCCAATAAGGGGATTGAAAAAATGAAGCCTGCGAATTTTCATTACAAAAATCAATAAATTCCTGTTTTTCTAAATTAACTATTTTCATTTCCCGATATGTCCTTTAATATTCTTTAAAAGCTTGTAAACATCATAGAATGGGGTAATTTTTAATTCAAATTGACCGATATATTCGGTAACATTTGGCTTGAAGCCTTTTTTGAACTCATAAATTCCGTAATATTCGTTTTCAGGATTAAAGTCACCTGTAATACCATAGAAATTACAGTATTTAAAGCCCTCTTTGTAAGCCTCTTTAATATGATGCTCATACATAAGATACTTTGGAGTAAACTGACGATATTCCATTAAAACACCACTTGAAAGTGTCAGGTATTCGTCACCACTGCGAAGAGATAAAAGACAACCGATAGCCTTGCCATCAGGATTTTCTTTCCTGAACTGTTCTGCCTTTTCTAATTCTTTTTCATACTTTGCAACTTGTCTTTCTGCTTCTTCTTTTTGATTTAAAAGTCGTTCACCTGCAGTAAGCTTTTCAAGTTTTTGAAGCACACTTTCATAGTTTTTCTTTGCATTGTCGAGCAAACTCTGTGTATGCTCATAATAAATATCAGGGTCAAGATAAGCCACATAAATTGTCATTAAATCTTTCATATGCTTATACATTTTCTGATAATATTCAAGACTTCTGTAGAAGAAATTACGACGCTTTGAAGTAGTTTCAAAAATTTCAGCCATAACCTGAAGGTCATCAATTGTACCTTCCTTAACCATAAGACCTTTTTTGATACAAGAGTTAATATTCTTTCTTGTCTGTTTTGAGAATTTAGCTTTTTTAGTTTCGTAATCCTCATCAAGCTCAAATCGACAACACCATCTTACCTGTAAAGCATCAAGATAAATGTTGAAACCATAGTGCTTGAAGCCTAAGTCAAGAAGATTATTAACAGCCTCGTCGTTTGGCTTGTCATCTTCCATTATTTCGCCTTCAGAAGTACGGATTCTGTAAAGCACATTAGGGTCAATAGTGAGAATAAATCCACCGTGTTTCTTAATGTATTTTTTTAATTCTTTAGTGAAAAAACCGAGTAATTCCTTGTTGTGATAGTCAACAATAAGACCACGAGGAGCATAAAACTGTTTTTGATTTAAGATAGAATTATCTTCCAAAATCATTGAACCGGCAATAATAACGCCGTTTTCTTTTACACCAACAAAATGAATTTTACTTCCGTTTTCTTTTTTCAGTTCGGACAACTCAACTGTCTGCATAAAAGATGCCTGTGGATGGCCTTTTAAAAATTCTCTGTATTCGTCTGCAGTCAATACGCAGAATTCCATTAAATCACCTTAATTCAGTATATAAAAAATGAACTTTATCTGTTTTATTATCAACTAAAAATTTTATCATATTACCAATATTTTGTCAATGAAATGAGAGATTGAAAAACTCCCTCGTTGGAGGGAGCTTATAATGTCATTTTATTCTTACATATCCACTTTCTTCAATAAGCTTTTGACCTTCATCAGAAAGAATCCAGTCAATAAGGAGTGGTATGTTTTCATTTGTATTATCTGCACGATAGATAGCGTAGAATTTCGCAATAATAGGGTATGTACCGTTCTGAATGTTTTCCGCACTTGGATATACACCGTTTAAAGAAAGCATTTTTACACCTTTATTTGCAACTATTCCATCCATATAATAACGGAATGAAAAGCCGATTGAACCACCTGTAATTGCAAGAGGGGATTTAGGTGCGATTTCTCTGCCACCCATAAACGAATTCATTGCCGACTGACTTCCACTACCTTCTAATCTTGTAACGGGATTAATAATTCTGTTTGGACCACCGACTTGTGACCAGTTTGTATATGTTCCACCGTAAATATCACGGACTTGCTGTGTCGTAAGATTGTCAACAGGATTGTTTTCATTGACAAAGAATACAAATCCCTCAAGTCCCACAGGAACGTACACAAGTTCAACACCTTTTTCTTCAGCATATGTCTTTTGCTCTGCTGATGGTGATGCACAGAAAAGAATATCTGTTTCACCGTCAACGATTGCCTTATATCCACGAACAGTATTTTTGTATTGCATTTTACTGTCAGGAGCAAAGTTTTCACCGTAAAAATTATCGTCAGAGAATTCTCCACCATCATAAGTTACAGAGCCTTCCGGATAAACACAATCAATAATTGATGCATATACGGGAACAAGTGCCGCTGCACCATCTAAAACAGGCAAATTATCAGTAAGCTTCAATGATGATTCAACTCTTGCCAGGTCAGAATTTTCCTCGTGTGGCAGATATAAACTCACATCAACCATTTTTGCCTGTGATGTATCGCTGAAATTGTTGGCAAGACGTACTGTCAATAACATGTAAATGCTTAAGTTAAAACAAACAAAAAATACAATAACCATAACAATGGCAAGTATCTGCTTAAATATGCTTGTCTTTTTCATATCACCAAAGCTCCTTTGCTATGAAATAGATAATGGAGCAATGCTGATAAGCATTAATAGCATAAATGAGGTGTGCAACTGTTAAAAAAAGGCAAACAGCCACGACTGCAATTAAAATATTATAATATGTCTTCTGTTTCATATCGTCCACCTTACATATATACAATGCCCATAGCAAATGTGATAATAGTTCCACCTACAACACCCACTAATACAAATGCAACAACAGATGAAATAATAAGATTCGATTTAATAGGTTTCATTTCTTCAGGTGTTATTTCACTGTTTTGTTTTGCCTTACAAAAAGTTACAAGATTTGATATCCACCATATGACTGACATAATCGGGATTACTAAAAACATTGCTATAAACGCATAAATCATAATTGTTAACCTCCTTAAAGCCGGTTGTTTTACATATATGCAATCGCAGCATTTAACAAATATGTTGTACCTGTAAGGACTACAGTTAAAATAATTGCTACAACAAAGGATGTGATAACGCCTTTCTTCATATCTTTAATGTCTTCATCTGTGTAGTTTTCAGGTTTAATAATACGTTGAAGTTTTGCGTCCCGATATTGTGACAGTTTGTAAAATGATACAATGAAAGCTATAATCGGACATCCGAAAAAAATTACAACAGGCAGATAACCAATTAAAGTATTCATAATTTCATCCATAACTAAAACTCCTTTCGATCCTGTTTGTTTAATTATAATATGGTATGAAAAAGGTGTCAAGGAAAGATAAATTCACATAAAAGAATTACATACGCCTTCGGAAATTATATACCAATCCTTCGGATTGAATAAAAAAATAAGAGTCTTCCCAAAGGAAAACTCTTATTTTTGGTGGGCAGGGGTGGATTCGAACCACCGAAGTCGTCGACGGCAGATTTACAGTCTGCTCCCTTTGGCCACTCGGGAACCTACCCATATTAAAATTACAAAAAAATGGAGCTGGTGGACGGACTCGAACCCCCGACCTGCTGATTACAAATCAGCTGCTCTACCAACTGAGCTACACCAGCGTCTCAACGCTCGATAATAATAACACATCAAATAAAAATAGTCAAGTGTTTTTTTCAATTTTTTTAAAATTTTTTGAAAAAAGTTTCTTTTCGTTGAAACATAAGTATTACTATGGTAAAATAAGAAAGAAATAATGATATTATAATTGCATTTAGGAGATATATGTATGAAAATTTCCACTGAAATAGATTCAATCGCATTACATATCGGTGAAGAAAAGGCTGTTGAGCTTGTGGCGAAGACAGGTTTTGATGCCTGGGATTTTTCTATGTTCCAGATGTGTGAAAAGCAGAAAGGTGTTTTAATACCCACAAATCACCCGACAGCACAGGATAATTATCTTGCATTTGCACGAAAACTCAAGCAAATCGGTCTTGATAACGGAATTGTGTGTAATCAGGGACACGCACCATTTCCATCATCACCAAAAAGCAGTTATTATCTTAAAAGAGCAATTGAATGTGTGGCAGAAGCAGGTGGCAATATCTGTATAATCCATCCAATGAATGATGGTACACCTCAGGAAAATGCAGAAATGTATTTTGAACTTTTGCCATTTGCAAAAGAGCATAATGTGAGAATTGCAACTGAAAATATGTGGAATTGGGTTGAAAATGCAGAGCATTCTTGTTTTGCTGCCTGTGCTACTCCGGAAAGCTTTAATGCACATCTTGATGCAGTAAATGATGAGTTTTTCGTTGCTTGTCTTGATATAGGTCACGCTGAAATGAAAGGTAGCAACACAACTGCTCCCGAAATGATAAAAGCGCTTGGTAACAGACTCAAGGCATTACATATCCACGATAATGATAAGATTCACGACTCACATCAGATTCCATTTTCAATGAAAATCGATTTTACTGCTGTTGTAAATGCACTTAAGGAAATCAAATATGATGGATTTTTTACTCTTGAAGCAAGCAGTTATCTGGAGGATTTCTCAAAGGATAATGTTGTTTCAGGTGTGAAAGACCTGTATAATTCAGCGAAAAAACTATCTGCAATGTTTGAAGAATAATATAATGATACATAATATTTATATAGAATTATGGGAGGAATTAACTTGGTAATTGACTTTCATACTCATGCCTTTCCCGACAAGATTGCAGAAAGAGCCATAGCATCTCTTATAAAAGGCTGTAATGGTGAATACATTCCTTGTAGTGACGGAACAGTTTCAGGACTCATCAATAATATGGATAAATTTGGTGTTGATATTTCAATTGTTCAACCTGTTATAACAAAGCCAAGTCAAACTCAGACACTGAATATGTGGGCAAAAGAAATCACCTGTGACAGACTTATTTCCTTTGGTGGAATTCATCCTGCAACAGATGATTATAAAAGAGACATTGACTTTGTATGTGAACTTGGTTTGCCGGGAATAAAGCTTCATCCTGAATATCAGCAGTTTATTGTTGATGCTCCCGAAATGCTTAAAATATACGATTATGCATTGAGTAAAGGACTTATTATACTTTTCCATGCAGGTTATGACCCTGCATATCCACCACCAATTCATAGCAATCCGAAAATGTTTGCCGACATTTCAAAACAGATGCAGGGTGGTATAATTGTAGCTGCTCATTTGGGCGGTCAACGCCAATGGGATGATGTTGAAGAATACCTTGCAGGAACTGACGTGTATCTCGATACATCAATGGGTATGAATTATTATTCTCACGAACAGTTTTTGCGTATTGTTGAGAAACACGGTGCAGACAAAATTCTTTTTGGCTCTGATGCTCCTTGGAGCAGGGCAGTGGAAGAAATTGAAATCTTGAATTCATTACCACTTTCGCAAGACGAAAAAGATTTAATTTTGTACAAAAATGCAAAGAGAATATTAAACGTATAACAAAAGGACTTGGATTTTACTCCAAGTCCTAATTTTTTAACCCAATGAATTTTTTTGACTTGTGACTACCTTCACATCGTAGCAACTGAATTTCTCGTCTATATTCTTTGGTAAAGTCTTTTGTGTTAAAAGGCTTACGATTGGCACGAGAATAAGTCCACCGACCATTGCGAATACACCTGAGTAAAGTGAATTTGTGAATACAAAGCTTAAAATCGGATTTGTTGGTTTGAAAAGACCAATGCTGATTAAGAGTTGTACAATTTCAAGTCCTGTACCGAAAATGAAGCTTGCAACAACAGCAGCTTTTGTTGTCTTCTTCCAATATAAACCATAGAGGAAAGGAGCAAGGAAAGCACCTGCCAATGCACCCCATGAAACACCCATCATCTGTGCAATAAACACTGACTTTGACCAGATTGTATCTTTAAGAATCGCAATAACTGCAGAAAGAGCAATAAAGAAAACAATGAATATACGAAGAATAAGAATACTCTTTTTATCGTCAACCTTTGCCTTTTTCTCAAGTCTTGGTTTAATAACATCAAGAGTAAGAGTTGATGATGATGTGAGAACAAGTGAAGAAAGAGTTGACATTGAAGCTGAAAGCACAAGCACGATAACGAGTGCTACGATAACAGGAGCAAGGTCTGAAAGAATTGTTGGAACAACCTTATCAAACATAACTGCACCTGTTTCAGAAATATAACCGCCTGCAACCATTTCTTCCTTATAAAGCTTACCGAAACCACCGAGGAAATAGCAACCACCTGCAACAATAATTGCAAAGATTGTTGAAATGATTGTACCTTTTTTGATTGAGCCTTCATCTTTGATTGAGTAGAATTTACCAACCATCTGCGGTAATCCCCAAGTGCCTAAAGAGGTAAGCATAACAACAAAGAAAAGGAAAATAGGATTAGGGCCGAACATAGAGATGAATTCTGAACCTGCTTCTTCACCTAAAGATGCTACCGCTTGAGTAAAGCCACCGTTTTTATTGAGGACAGCGACAATTACCGCAACGATACCAACAAGCATTATAATGCCTTGAATAAAGTCATTGATTGCAGTTGCCATATATCCGCCAAAAATAACATAAACTCCTGTAAGTACAGCCATAACAATAACGATAACTGCATAAGGAATATTAAAAACATTATTGAAAAGAGAAGAAAGACCATTGTAAAGAGATGCTGTGTATGGAATAAGGAAAATAAATACGATAACAGAAGCTACTATTTTAAGTGCTTTTGAATCATATCTCTTTTCAAAGAAATCAGGCATTGTTTTTGAGTCAAGATGTTGAGTCATAACTCTTGTTCGTCTGCCGAGAACACTCCACGCAAGAAGTGAACCGATAAAAGCATTACCCATACCAATCCAAGTTGATGCAAGACCAAAGTTCCAACCGAACTGACCTGCATAGCCGACAAAGATAACAGCAGAGAAATAAGATGTGCCGAACGCAAAGGCTGTAAGCCAAGGACCAACGCTTCTGCCACCTAAAACGAAACCGTCAACATTAGTTGAATGTTTTCTGCAGTAAACACCAACGCCAATCATAAGTGCGAAGAAACAGATGAGCATTGGAATACTAATCATCATTGTTGTCATAAAAACACTCCTTAATTGACCACTATTACTTGACAAAAAGTAAAAAAAGTGGTATCATTTGCTTTAATGATTTAAAGTTTAGCACTTTAAAGCGAATGTGTCAATAGGCAAAATTAAAAATTCTTTTTTGTCAGTTCTATTGATTTTTTATCGCATATAAAGTAAAATACTAAAATATTGTAATTTTGGAGAATATGTTATGACAATCGTACATTTACTTGAAAAAAATGCTCGTGAATATCCTAATGATGTTGCATTAGTTGAGATTAATCCTGAGCAACCTGAAACAAGACGAATCACCTGGAGTGAATTTGAACTTGTTGAATCTGGTGCAAGACGCCCTTATCGTCGTGAAATAACTTGGGGTGTATTTGAAGAAAAAGCAAACCGTCTTGCAAACATGCTTACACAAAACGGAATAGGTAAGGGCAATAAAGTTGCTATTCTTTTGATGAACTGCATCGACTGGTTACCAATTTACTTTGGTATTCTCAAAACAGGTGCTTTGGTAGTGCCGCTTAATTTCCGTTATTCGTCAGACGAAATTGATTATTGTCTTGATTTGGCAGAGGCTGATGTTCTCGTTTTCGGTAACGAATTTGTGGGACGAGTTGAGGCAATAGCAGATAAAATCAGTAAAAAATGTAAGCTTATTTACTTTGGTGCAAGTTGTCCTGCTTTTGCAGATGATTATAATGAGCTCGTTTCTGAATGTTCAAGCTCATACCACGGATGTTGGTTAGAGGAATCAGATGATGCTGCAATTTATTTCTCATCAGGTACAACAGGTTTCCCGAAGGCTATTTTACATAATCATGAAAGCCTTATTTTCTCTTGTAGAGTTGAACAGGCTCATCACGGACAGACAAAGAATGACTGTTTCCTTTGCATTCCACCACTTTATCATACAGGTGCAAAGATGCATTGGTTCGGTAGCCTTTTATCAGGCTCAAAGGCAATTATCCTTAAGGGTACACAGTCGAGAAACATCCTCAAGGTTGCAAGTGAAGAAAAATGTTCTATAGTATGGCTTCTTGTTCCGTGGGCACAGGATATTCTCAATGCTATTGACAGCGGTGAAATCGATTTGAATGAATTTGATTTTTCAAATTGGAGACTTATGCACATCGGTGCACAGCCTGTTCCACAGAGCCTTATCAAGCGCTGGCTTGAGTATTTCCCAAATCAGCAGTACGACACTAACTACGGTCTTTCTGAGTCAATCGGTCCCGGTGCTGTTCATCTTGGCGTTGAAAATGTACATAAGGTTGGTGCAATCGGTGTTCCGGGCTATGGTTGGGAAACAAAAATCGTTGACCCTGAGGGAAATGAAGTCCAGAAAGGTGATGTTGGTGAACTTTGCCTTAAAGGTCCTGGCGTTATGACTTGCTATTATCGTGACCCCGAGGCAACTGCAGCAACACTTAAAGACGGTTGGCTTCTGACAGGTGATATGGCTATGCAGGACGAAGATGGTTTCATTTTCCTTGTTGACCGTAAAAAGGATGTTATTATCACAGGTGGTGAAAACCTTTATCCTGTGCAGATTGAAAACTTTATGGCAGCCCACGAAAAAATCAAGGATGTGGCTGTTATTGGTCTTCCTGACCCAAGACTTGGTGAAATTGCAACTGCAATTGTTGAAATTAAAAATGGTATGACTTGTACAGAAGAAGAAATCAACGAATTCTGTATGAGTTTACCAAGATATAAAAGACCTCGAAAGATTATTTTCGCTGATGTACCTCGTAACCCGACAGGAAAAATTGAAAAACCAAAGCTTCGTAAGATGTATGGTGGCGAAGGTCTTGTTGATTCACAGAATAAATCTTAATTATATATAGAAAAGAGAAACAGATATGAAGAAATTAATGATAGGCAATCAGGCAGTTGCCGAAGGATTGCACGATGGTGGATTAGGTGTTGTATCAAGCTATCCCGGTACACCGTCAACTGAAATTACAGAATTTTTAAGTAAATTTGATGATATTCACAGTGAATGGGCACCTAATGAAAAGGTTGCTTGTGAGGTTGCATTTGGTTCAAGCCTTGCAGGTGCTCGTTCTGCTTGTGCTATGAAACACGTTGGTTTGAATGTGGCAGCAGACCCATTGTTCACACTTTCATATACAGGTGTTAACGGTGGTATGGTAATCTGTGTTGCTGATGACCCTGCAATGCACTCATCACAGAATGAGCAGGACTCCCGTCACTATGCAATGGCTTCAAAAGTGCCTATGCTCGAGCCTTCTGACTCACAGGAAGCATATACATTTGCAAAAAATGCTTTTGAGCTTTCAGAAAAATTTGACACACCTGTACTTCTTCGTATGTGTACAAGAATTGCACATAGTCAGTCGATTGTTGAAACAAGCGAAAAACAGCCTGCTGTATTGAAGGATTATGAAAAGAATCCTGCAAAATACATTATGATGCCGGGTAATGCGATTAAGCGTCATCCTTTCGTTGAGGAAAGAACTTTGGCATTACAGGAATTTGCTGAAAATTGTGAATATAACACAGTTGAAATGAATTCTGACGAAATCGGTATTATCACATCAGGTTGTTCATATCAGTATGTAAAAGAGGTAATGGGGGAAACTGCAAGTGTCCTTAAAATCGGTATGTCATATCCATTACCTGTAAAACTTATTAAAGATTTCGCTTCAAAGGTTAAGACTTTATATGTTATCGAAGAACTTGACCCATTTATTGAGAATCACGTGAAATCACTTGGTATAGATGTAATAGGTAAAGAAAAATTCTCAATTTTAGGCGAGTTTTCACAGGCAACTATTGCAAAAGCATTCGGTAAGGAATTACCTGAAAGTGTTTCAGCAGATGCTGTTATTCCTAACAGACCACCAATGATGTGTGCAGGTTGCCCTCACAGAGGTCTTTTCTATACTCTTGCAAAGAATAAGATTACTGCACTCGGTGACATCGGTTGTTATACTCTTGGTGCTGTGCCACCACTTAATGCTCTTGACTCAACACTTTGTATGGGTGCGTCAATTTCAGGACTTCACGGATTTAACCTTGCGAGAGGTAGCGAAGCAGAGAAAAAGAGTGTTGCAGTTATCGGTGACTCAACATTTATGCATTCAGGTATGACAGGTCTTGTAAATGTGGCTTATAATGCTACAAATTCAACTGTTATTATCCTTGATAACTCAATTACAGGTATGACAGGACATCAGCAGAATCCTACAACAGGTTATAACATTAAGGGTGACCCTGCTACAAAGGTTGATCTTGAAACACTTTGTAAAGCTCTCGGTATCAACAGAGTAAGAGTAGTTGACCCTTATGACCTTAAAGCTTGTAATGATGCTGTTAAAGAAGAACTTGCTGTAGAAGAACCATCAGTTATTATTTCACGCAGACCTTGTGTTCTTCTTAAATCTGTTAAGCACGAAGCACCACTTAAGGTTGATGCAGATAAATGTAAGTCATGTAAGAGATGTATGACTCTTGGTTGTCCTGCAATCAGTATGAAAGATGGAAAAGCAAGAATTGATGCAACATTATGTGTAGGTTGCGGAGTTTGTAAACAGCTCTGTGCCTTTGATGCAATTATATAAGGAGGGGACTTGAAATGAAAACTGTTAGTGTTATGATAGTTGGTGTAGGTGGACAGGGAAGTCTTCTTGCATCAAAATTATTAGGTCGTCTTCTTGTTGACGAAGGATATGATGTAAAGGTAAGTGAAGTTCACGGTATGAGTCAGCGTGGTGGCTCTGTTGTAACTTATGTCCGCTTTGGTGATAAGGTTTATTCACCAATTATCACAGATGGAGAAGCAGATATTATTATCTCATTTGAAAAACTTGAAGCAGGTCGTTATGCTAAATACCTTAAAAAGGACGGTAAAATCGTTGTTAATACACAGCAGATTGACCCAATGCCTGTTATTATAGGTGCAGCAGAATATCCTGAAACAGTTCTTGATGAATTAACTGCAAAAGGTGTCAGCGTTGATGCTCTTGATGCTCTCACATTAGCAGAAGAAGCAGGCTCATCAAAAGCTGTTAATATTGTTCTTATGGGTAAGGCTGCAAAGTATTTCGATATTCCTTATGAAAGCTGGATTACTGCAATCGAAAATACAGTTGCACCAAAGTTTATTGACATGAATAAAAAAGCATTTGAATTAGGTTTTAATGCATAAAAAACACTTGACTATAAGCATTTAATGTGCTAAAATGTTAAAGTAATAAAGACGTTTGAACGGAAATTAGTACCCGGAAATATCATTTTTAGAGAGCTGCGATTGGTGTGATGCAGTAGTGTAAAGTCGGTGAATTCATTCCGTGAGTCGTTGGCTGAAGGTCAATTGAACTGTGTAGGTCAAACGGGTTCGACCGTTATATCGACAAGGGTGTGTCAGCACTCGGAGGCCGTTATCGATAGGTAATGGTAAATAGAGGTGGTACCACGGGAAATTTCTCGTCCTCTGTATTTCAGGTCGGAATGCAGAGGATTTTTTTATTTGACTTCTGTTTTCCACCAAAACCCAAACAAAAAAATCGGAAAGGGCGATACAGAAATGGAAAAAAGATATTATCAAAAAGAAATTGAAACCATGCCTGTTGAAGATATTAAAAAGCTTCAATCAGAAAAATTGGTAAAACAGGTTAAGCATGTTTATGAAAATGTGCCTTACTACAAGAATTTAATGGATGAAAAAGGTGTTACACCTGATGACATTAAAGGTATTGAGGACTTGCATAAACTTCCTTTCTTAACAAAGGCAGACTTAAGAGATGCTTATCCTTATGGACTCCTTGCAAAACCTCTTGAGGACTGCGTTCGTATTCAGTCAACATCAGGTACAACTGGCAGACGAGTTGTTGCATTCTATACACAGCACGATATTGACTTGTGGGAAGACTGCTGTGCTCGTGCAATTATTGCTGCAGGTGGTACAAAAGAAGACGTTTGTCAGGTAGCATATGGTTATGGTCTTTTCACAGGTGGTCCCGGACTTAACGGTGGTAGCCATAAAGTTGGCTGTCTTACACTTCCTATGTCATCAGGCTTTACAGAAAGACAGATTCAGTTTATGATGGACCTTAAAGCAACTATTCTTTGTTGTACTCCATCTTATGCTGCATATATCGGTGAATCATTAAAGGAACAGGGTTATACCCCTGACCAGATTCCTCTTAAAGCAGGTATTTTCGGTGCAGAAGCTTGGACAAACGAAATGCGTCGTCAGATTGAAGAAACTCTTGGAATTAAGGCTTATGATATTTATGGCCTTACAGAAACTTCAGGTCCCGGTGTATCATTTGAATGTGAAGAACAGACAGGTATGCACATTAACGAAGACCATTTCTTAGCAGAAATTATCGACCCTGAAACAGGCGAAGTTTTACCAGAAGGCAGTAAGGGTGAACTTGTATTTACTTCTCTTGATAAAGAAGCATTCCCACTTCTTCGTTACCGTACAAGAGATATCTGTGTTCTTTCTCGTAAACCTTGTTCTTGTGGAAGAACTCTTATTAAAATGGCTAAACCAATGGGTAGAAGTGACGATATGCTTATTATCCGTGGTGTTAACGTATTCCCAAGCCAGATTGAAGCAGTTCTTCTTAAAGAAGGCTATCAGCCAAACTATCAGATTATCATTGACCGTGTAAATAATAATGATACATTCGATGTTATGGTTGAAATGAATCCTGACCAGTTTACAGATACTGTAAGTGGTGTTACAGCTCAGGAAAAAGCACTTGCAAATGCTATGAAGGTTATGCTTGGTATCAACCCTGCTGTTCACCTTGTTGCACCAAAGAGTATTGCTCGTAGCGAAGGTAAAGCAGTTCGTGTTGTTGATAAGCGTAAGCTTTATGATTAATTGAAAGGGGAATATACTATGTCATTAAAACAGTTGACTATTTTCGTTGAAAACAAGCAAGGAACTTTGGTTGATATTACTGATATTCTTGCAAAAAATAATGTTAATATGAGAGCACTCTCAATCGCAGATACACAAGATTTCGGTATCCTTCGTCTTATCGTAAATGATAACGAAACTGCAACAAAAGCATTGACAGAAGCAGGTTATCTTCTTAAAATGACTGATGTTGTTGGTGTTAAAATCGGTGACCAGCCCGGTAAGCTTTCAAAGGCTCTTGAAGTCCTTGATGAAGCAAAAATCAATATGGAATATCTTTACGCATTTATGGCTCGTACAGAAAAACACGCTTATGTTGTTCTTCGTGTGGCTGATAATGATGCAGCAGAAAAAGCACTTGAAGCTGCAGGCTTTCATATGATTACCGACGCTGACGTTGATAAGCTCTAATAAATAAAAATAATCTCCCAATCCGATAAGGAAAGGGAGATTTTTTTCTTTAATTATTACTTTGTAAGAATTTCACCGACATTTTCGAAAATGTATTTTGGTCGGTATGGAAAAAGGTCAATGTTTTCCATTGATGTAACACCTGATAAAACAAGTACAGTATCAACATTTGATTCAATACCTGCGATAATGTCCGTATCCATTCTGTCACCGATAAATGCAATTTCCTCACTATGACAACCTAATTTTGTTAAACCATGACGAAGCATCAATGGGTTCGGTTTGCCGACAAAATATGCCTTTTTACCTGTTGCGATTTCAATAGGTGCTATAAGAGAACCCGTTGCAGGCATAATGCCTTTTTCAGTAGGACCTGTAATATCGGGATTTGTGCCGATAAGCTTTGCACCTTTGAGAACTAATTCGATTGCCTTTTCAATTTTCTCAAAGTTGTATGTTCTTGTTTCACCGACAACCACATAGTCAGGATTAACATCATTCATATAAATTCCTTGGTCATAAAGAGCCTTTGTAAGTGCTGCTTCACCGATTACATAAGCAGTACATCCTGGTTTCTGACTACTCAAAAATGCTGCTGTTGCCATAGCACTTGTGTAAAAGTGGTCAGCAGAAACCTTAAGTCCCATTCTCTCGAGTTTCATACTCAATTCATGAGGAGTTTTTTCAGGACTGTTTGTAAGAAATACAAACTTTTTATCATTGTCTATCATCCAGTTTATGAAATCAGCAACACCGGGTAAAATCTTGTTGCCGTGATAAATAACACCGTCCATATCGCTGATAAAACCTTTTTTATTTAAAATATCATTCATAGGTTGACACCTCCATCAAAGTAGATTTTAGTGGAAAAGTTTGTAAAAGTCAACTTTCAACTATTACAAATAATCATTTGAAAAAATTCCTTTTTTATCTAACATTACATATTGATTATATCGCTTTACTGTGTTAAAATGAATTATTATTTTCTGTAAGGAATGAAATGAATGATAGCAATAATTGATTACGGTGCAGGTAATTTGCAGAGTGTAAAAAAAGCTCTTGATTTTATCGGTGCCGAAAGTGTAATAACGGATAATCCCGAAACAATCAACGCTTGTGACAAAATTTTGCTTCCGGGTGTTGGTTCATTTGGTGATGCAATGGATTCCATGAGTAAAAAAGGTCTTGTTGAAACTGTAAAACGGAATGCTTTAAGTGGAAAACCATTTTTAGGTATTTGTCTTGGACTTCAACTGCTTTTTGAAGAGTCAGAAGAATCTCCCGGAGTAAAAGGTCTTGGCATTTTCAAGGGTAAAATTAAGAAGTTTTCACCTGATATGGGACTTAAAATTCCTCATATAGGTTGGAATTCACTTGAAATTAAGCAAAAAGATACTCTCTTTAAGAATATTCCCGAAAACAGTTATGTTTATTTCGTTCATTCATATTATCTTCATGCAGAAGATGAAGATGAAATCGCAACTGTGACAAATTATGGAATTGATTTTCATTCTGCAGTCGGAAAAAATAATGTCTTTGCAACACAGTTTCACCCTGAAAAATCAGGTGATGTGGGATTACAGATTCTTAAAAATTTTGCATCAATGGAGGGTAAATAAATGTACGCTAAAAGAATTATACCTTGTCTTGATGTTAAAAATGGTCGAGTAGTAAAGGGTGTCAGCTTCGTCAATATCCGTGATGCAGGTGACCCTGTGGAATGTGCTATTGAATACAATAAAAAAGGTGCTGACGAGTTAGTTCTACTTGACATTACTGCAACTCACGAGGGCAGAGGCACAATGCTCGAAATTGTCCGTCAGGTTGCCGATAATATCTTTATTCCATTTACAGTTGGTGGCGGAATTCGTACAGTTGATGATTTTAAAGAATTACTTCGTGCAGGTGCTGATAAAATTTCAGTAAACTCTGCTGCTGTTCGAAATCCTGACCTTATAAACGACGCTGCATATAAATTCGGTAGTCAGTGTGTTGTTTGTGCTATTGATGCTAAACGAAATGCTCAAGGTTGGGAGGTTTATCTCAATGGTGGAAGAATTCCGACAGGCATTGATGCTGTTAAATGGGCAGAAGAAGCAGTTAAAAGGGGAGCAGGAGAAATATTGCTCACAAGTATGGATTGTGACGGTCAAAAGACAGGTTACGACAATGACCTTAACCGTGCAGTTTCTGAATGTGTAGGCGTGCCTGTAATCGCATCAGGTGGAGCAGGTGAAAAATCCCATTTCCTTGATGCTTTCAATGAGGGCAAAGCAGACGCTGTACTTGCTGCATCCCTTTTCCACTTCAACGAAATTCCAATCATGGACTTAAAACACTATCTCAAAGACAATGGAATTTCAGTTCGATTATAATGAAAAACGGCGAGGGAAACCTCGCCGTTAATTTTGCACTTATTAAGTTATCCTCTGTTTTTGATTTCGCCTTTTCTTGAAATGTTGTTTATAACATTATAAATTGTTCCAAGATACTTACCGAATACATACCAAAGTTGCACAGGTTCATCAGGATGACCACCTTGCTGAGATGTTTTGTTGATTGTGAATTCGGTGAAAGCATTTTCTGAACCGTATGTATAAGATTTTATAGTCAGACTGTCTTCTGTGAAGTTGAGAATGTTATAAATTCCCTTTGTTTCACTAATATAATCTGTTGCGATATATTCACTCTTTCTGTCAGAGTCTATAATATCTTCCTGAACTTCAGCATCAGGGTCAACACGAAGTGTACCGTTGTTAAGATAAATTGTACCTTCAGGATTTGTTACAGATGTTTCGCCGTCAAGAGTCTGTGTAATCTCATTTTTATATATTACATGGCTTCTGCTGAAACAATGACTATGACCTGTAAGTACAAGGTCTATCTGGAACTTGTCGATGATTGGAGTGAAAAGAAGACGAAGAAGCTTGTTTTCCGATTCTCTTGATTCGATGTGACCACCGTATAAATCGTGGTGGAACATCATTATTCTCCATGTTGCATCAGGATTTTCTTCTATTGCATTTTTAACGAATTTATAATGGTCAGCTGCTGAAGAATTTGTACTGTCAAGCACAAGGAAGATAGCATTTCCCTTTGTAAAATAGTAGTCACCATGAATAAGTGATTTTGAGATATTATTTGTTTTTGTGTTTGGGTAATTTGCTAATGCATCATAAGTATATCTTTTTACATCATGGTTACCGATTGCCATAGCAAACGGAATGGATTTAAGTTGTTCAGGTAAAAACAAACCAAAATACTCGTGTGGTTGACCTTCTGTTGCTTGGTCACCACCTGAAAGAATAAGAGAAATATCTTCTCTTGCAGTTGCTTCATTAAGTGCATTTTCCCACATTTGTGCACTTTCGTAAAGCACAGGGTCGTCATAACTTTCGCCTGTAAGGTGAATGTCGCTGACATAAATTGCAGAAAAGTCTTCACCATCTGCAACTGTTTTAAAAGATTTTACATCTGTATCTGTTGTACCATCTGTGCATACATAGTAATATGTTTTACCTTTTTCAAGGCCTGTCACTGTAACGTGATTTGAACGTTCAACCTTTTCGTTGGAATGGATTGTGCCGGTGAAAGATACAAAATTTGTCATATTCTCATTTTCGCTGACTTTAACGACAGGGTCAACACCGTCTTTGCCACCATACCATGTTACACGGATTTCTGTGTCATCTGCACCGGGACTGATATAAACACCTTTGTTTTCTGCAACATTTTCCGGGTAGAAAGCATCTTCAGATATTGCTGAAATATTTATAGGCAAAGTGGAAGTAAATAGTATTATAAGGCACATTGTCAATGCAATGAGTTTTTTTGTTATATTCATTTTTAAACTCCTTAATTTTGTGATTAATCAATAACCACACAAACATCTTCAAGTGATTTTCTTACCTTATTTCGAGGACTTTCGTCTGCTGAATATCCCGTTGCAATTACAAGTCTGATTTTGTCTTCGATACCAAAATACTCACGGACCTTATCTTCTTCAACCATACCGATAATGCAAGTTCCAAGACCTAAATCGGCAGCCTGTAAGCAGTAATGAGCAACTGAAAGACCGATGTCATTTTCAGCCCATTTCTGACTGTTTTTAACCTTTTCAATAACAAAGGACTTAAGTGTAGCTTCTTTTTCTGTAACAATAGCGAATGCAGGGCAATTCTGCACGAATTTATTAGCACCGTTTGGCTGAATACAATCTCTTATTTTCTCTGCATTTTCACCACCATTGATAATGTAGTATTTCCAAGGCTGTGAGTTGCAAGCAGACGGTGAAAGTCTTGCGGCATCAACGCACTTAATGAGTAAATCTGTGTTTACAGGTTCACCGTTATAATTTCTACAGCTTTCTCTTTTTAAAATCAATTCATTAAACATAAGTATTTCTCCTAATAATAAGTTAAAAATATTATATACTATTTTTTATCTTTGTTCAATAATTTGTTATAGACTTTTAAATGATTATTTGTTAAAATATAAACAGGTGATATTTATGAACAATGAATCTCTCAATAAAAACAGATTTTTAATGACGGAGCTTTACGAACTCACAATGGCTAACGGTCTTTTTATGAGTGGTAAAAACAACGAAATTGCATATTTCGATGTTTTCTTCAGAAAAGTTCCCGATAAAGGTGGCTTTGCAGTTTTTGCAGGGCTTTCAAGGATTATAGATTTTATTAAAAATATCTCATTTACCGAGTCTGACTTAAGTTATCTTTCTTCACTCGGACTTTGTGACGAATTTATTGATTATCTTCGTAATTTCAAATTTGAGTGTGACATCTGGTCTGTTCCTGAGGGAACACCCATATTCCCTAATGAACCTGTGATTAAGGTTCGTGGACCTATTGTTCAGGCACAGCTTATTGAAACAATTCTTATGGTGTGTATGAATCATCAGAGTCTTATTGCAACTAAAGCTAACAGACTTGTCCGTGCTGCGAAAGGTACAAGTGTTGCTGAATTCGGTACTCGTCGTGCAGTTGGTTTTGATTCTGCATTTTATGGCTCTCGTGCAGCATATATCGGTGGTTGTATCGGCACATCAGGTGTAGTTCAGAGTGAAAAGTTCGGTATTCCTACAATGAATACAATGGTTCACAGCTGGGTGCAGATGTTTGACTCCGAATACGAAGCATTCTGCGAGTATGCAAGACAATATCCTGATGATTGCTCACTTGTTGTTGATACTTATGACACAATCCGTTCAGGTGTGCCCAATGCAATCAAGGCATTTAATGATGTTTTATCACCTATGGGCAAACGACCTGTAAGTATCCGTATTGACTCTGGTGATATCACATATCTCTCCAAAAAAGCAAGAAAGATGCTTGATGAAGCAGGCTATCCTGATTGTAATATTACTGCGTCAAATTCACTTGATGAATATATTATTAACGATATGATTCTTCAGGGTGCAAAGGTCGATTGCTTTATAGTTGGTGAAAGACTTATAAATTCAGCATCAGCACCACTTTTCAGTGGTGTTTATAAACTAAGTGCTGTTGAAAAGAACGGTGAGATTATACCTAAAATCAATCTTTCTGAGAATGTAAGTAAAATTACAACACCACATTCAAAAATGCTTTACAGACTTTTCGACTGTGAAACAGGCAAGGCTATTGCTGATGTGCTTACGTTAGATAATGAGGAAATCGACGAAAGTAAACCATACACACTCTTTGACCCTGATTTTACTTGGAAACGCAAAGAGGTTGAAAACTTTGTTGCAAGAAAAATGCTTGTACCTGTTTTCCAGAATGGTGAGTGTGTATATAAAGAACCGTCAGTTGATGAAATAAGAGATTATTGTTCAGAACAGATTGATAATCTTTGGGAAGAAGTTAAAAGATTTGAAAACCCTCATACCTATTATGTTGACCTTTCAGAAAATCTTTGGAGAGTGAGAAAAGAACTGATAGAAGAATATAAAGGAGTTAAGAAATAATGAATATATGGCACGATATTGACCCTGCAAGAATTACAAGAAAAGATTTTGAAGCAGTAATTGAAATCAGCAAGGGTAGTAAAATGAAATATGAGCTTGATAAGGAAACAGGTCTTTTAAAACTTGACCGTGTTCTTCATACATCAACTCACTATCCTGCAAACTACGGATTTATCCCAAGAACTTTTGCAGATGATAATGACCCGTTGGATGTTCTTGTTCTTTGCTCAGAGAAGATTGAACCGATGGCTCTTGTCCGTTGCTATCCTATTGGCGTTATATCAATGGTTGACGGTGGCCACGCTGATGATAAGATTATTGCAATTCCGTTTGGTGACCCGACTTACAATGAGTACAAGGATATAAGTCAGCTTCCAAAACACGTTTTTGATGAAATGACACATTTCTTCAAGGTGTATAAAATGCTTGAAAATAAAGATACTGCAATTGATGAGGCAAAAGGCGTTCTTGCTGCAGTGGATATCATTGAAGATGCCATTGAGGGTTATAAAAAGTCATTCGTAAAATAATAAAATACACAATTCTGCACTTCGTTTTTAACAAAAACGAGGTGCTTTTTTATTTGTTTTTGATTGTGCATAATTTACAAAAAGTTTTTCAAAATTTTGTAGAAAAATGCACAAAATAATTTTTCGGTTTTTGTTGATTTTTTTATTGTTATAATGTATAATAAATTCATCGAGTGGAGGATAAATGCACCCAAAATTCATTAAAAAGGAATTTTAGAAAGAAACTAACTACGAAAGGAATGGAAATAATGATTACATTTGTTGGCTCAAATTATCATAATCTTGACGCAAAAAATCGTTTGTTTATTCCTGTTCGTTATCGTGACCAGCTTGGTGAACGTTTCTTTATTATGCCCGGTGCTGACGGTTGTCTTTTCGTTTATCCTCAGGAAAATTTCCAGGTTGTTGCAGAACAATACAGAGCGAAGCATAAGTCAACAAAGGAACAAACTGCATTTTTCAGTAAGGTTTGTGAAGCAACTGTTGACAATCAGGGTCGTGTTACGCTTGATGCAAAGCATGTAAAGTACGCAGAACTTGTTAAGGAAGTTGCTGTTATTGGTGCTGGTCGTAGAGTTGAAATATGGTCTATGGATAAATTCAAGATTTCTTATCTTGATAATGACACTGAAATTGATTATTCAGAAGATATTGATTGGTAATTAAAATGGAATTTTCACATATTTCAGTTTTGTTTGAGGAAACAATTGAATCACTTGATATTAAAAAAGACGGTTTCTATGTTGATTGTACTTGTGGCGGTGCGGGGCATTCAAGGGCAATACTGGAACGCATCCCGGACGGTGTTCTTATAGCTATTGACCGTGACCCCGACGCCATTAAGGTTATTACTGAACGAATCGGCAATATGCCACAGACACAAATTGTCAATGATAACTTCAGCAACATAAAGAATATATTAAATGGAAGACAAGCTGACGGCATTCTTGCAGATTTGGGTGTGAGTTCATTTCAACTTGATACTCCCGAAAGAGGCTTTTCTTTCCATCACGATGCTCCTCTCGATATGAGAATGAGTAAATCAGGCAAAAGTGCATACGATGTTGTGAATGGCTACACAGAACACGAACTTTGTAATATCATAAGCCGATATGGTGAAGAAAAGTTTGCGAAAAGTATTGCAAGAAATATTGTTAAAACAAGAGAACAGAAAAATATAGAAACTACTCTGGAACTTGCAGAACTTATTAAGGATTCAGTCCCTGCAAAATACAGACGGGATGGTCATCCTGCAAGAAAAACATTTCAGGCAATAAGAATTGAAGTGAATGACGAACTTTCAACACTTTCACAGGCAGTCGAGGATATGTTTTACAGCCTTAAGGTTGGGGGACGGCTTTCGATAATAACTTTCCATTCTCTTGAGGATAGAACAGTTAAAGAAAAGTTCCGTCAGTTGACACAAGGATGTACTTGTCCGAAAGAATTCCCTGTATGCGTTTGCGGAAAAACTCCTGAAGGCAAAATAATAAATAAAGGTTTATCTGCAAAACAGTCAGAGCTTGATATGAATAACAGAAGCCGAAGTGCGAAACTTCGTACTATCGAAAGAATAAAGTAAGTTTAAAGTAAAGGAAGATTAAATTGGCACAGCAGAACAGAAATGCTTATACATATAACAAAAGTGCAAAAGTAATTGCTTATAATGGCTCTGCAGCGCCAAAAATGAAGCCTGCACCTCAAAAAAGACCTAATCTTGAACTCGTTCAGAAGACAAGACAGACAGCAGTGCAGGTTCGCCAGCAGACAGCTACAGATACAAAACGAGCAGTTAAGATTATGTTTATTTCAATTGCTATCCTGATGTTTATGGCAATTGCCATTTACAGTCGAGTTCAGCTTGATGAAATTAACCGTGAAATCAAGAGAGTTGAGAATAAGATTGAATTGGCAGAGAGCGATGCAATAAGAATCAATAATGAATTGAATGCAATCGTATCCATAAATAACGTAGAAGATTATGCAGCAAATCAGCTTGGTATGGTGAAAGTTCAGGATTATCAGGTTGTTTATGTTGATTTGTCTTCTGAAGATTATGTTGCAAAGGTAAACGGAAAAGACACAGGCTTGTCTTCGGTAATAAACAAAAAATAATCGTAATATATTAATATGGAAACAATTGAGAGTTGGGGCAAAGTGCCGATAACTCTCGTTGTTTTATTAAAAAGCAATTTTTTATAAGGGATGTGACACTGAAAGATGAATAAAAAACCGACGAAAAAGATGGAATCACGCTCGTTTAAAGCGTTTATTATTTTTTGTGTTGCATTGGTTGTTCTTATCGGAAACCTTTTCTGGATTCAGGTGATAAAAGGTGAGGAGTATCGACTTAAGGCTGAAAGAAATCAGTTAAGTGATACAGTTATAGCTGCAAACAGAGGAACAATTTACGATTCAAATATGAAGGTTATTGCACAGAGTGCATCTGCATGGCTTGTGTATATAAACCCATCAAAAATAACCACCGATGAGCAAAAACAATTGCTTGTCGATGGTTTTGTTGCCCTTTTTGAGCTTGATAAGGAAACTGTTGAGAAAAAAGTAAATCGTTCACAAAGTGGTTATGAAAAAATAATCGGTCAGATTGATAATAATAAAAAAGCAGAGCTGCAGGAGTATATTTCAGCTCATAAGGACCAGAAACTCGGTACAATTGTTGGTATTGACCCTGATACAAAGAGATATTATCCTCTCGGTTCATTTGCCTCAACTATAATTGGCTTTACAGGTTCGGAAGATATCGGTCGTTCAGGTCTTGAACTTAAGTATAACAATGAGCTGACAGGTGAAGCGGGCAGAATAATCACAGCTAAAAATGCTTTGTCAGGCGATATGCCTAACGATTACGAAACAACCTACGATGCACAACAGGGGTATAGCCTTGTGCTGACAATTGATGAGGTCATTCAGTATTATCTTGAACAACAGTTGGCTCAGGCAGTATCTGAAACCCAATCAAAATATGCATACGGAATTGTAATGGATGTAAAAACAGGTGCAATTCTCGGTATGTCAACAATGCCTGATTATGATTTGAATTCACCATATAAAATTCATTCAGATGCTGTCATCAAAGAAATTGAAGAAATGGAAGATGAAACGGCAAAAGCACAGGCTGAAACAAATGCTCTTTATTCTCAATGGAGAAACAGAACAGTTACTGACTCTTATGAGCCGGGTTCAGTTTTCAAACTTTTTGTTGCAGCAGCAGCCCTTGAAGAAGGCGTTATGACAACAGATACAACATATAACTGTACAAGTAGGATAAAAGTTGCAAATTATTATCAGAATTGCTTCAATCAGAAAGCTCACGGAACACAGACTGTTGCAGAGGCATTACCTAATTCATGCAACACATTCTTTGTTACAATGGGACAGAAATTAGGAGCAGAAACATTCTCAAAGTATTTTGAGGCATTCGGATTTACTGAACCAACAGGAATTGACCTGCCATCAGAGGCAAAGCCTGTTGCAGGAAAAACTTATTACGAAGCAAAGGATATGGGTATTGCAGAACTTTCTTCAGCTTCATTCGGACAGACATTCCAGATTTCACCTATTCAGATGATTACTGCAGTTGCATCATTAGGTAATGGTGGTAAACTTATGAGACCTTATGTGGTTGCAAAGATTCTTGATGAAGACGGAAATATCGTTTCTGAAACAGAGCCTTATGTAAAAAGACAGGTTATTTCAGAAAAAAGTGCTAAAATAATGACAGAACTTATGGAACAGGTTGTCGTCTGGGGTACAGCGAAAAATGCCTATGTTGCAGGCTACCATATAGCAGGTAAAACAGGTACAAGTGAAAAAATCGGTGCTAATGCTGCCGACCAGACAGTTGCTTCATTTGCAGGTTTCGCTCCTGCAGATAATCCTGAAATCGCAGTGTTTATTGCACTTGATGAACCACAGTATTATGCAACTGGTGGTTCAGGTGCAGCACCTGTTGCAGGTAGAATTTTTGAGAATATTCTTGCTTATCTCAATATCGACCCTGAATATAGTGACGAAGAAATCTCACAGATGACAGTTTCAGCACCAAATCTTATTGGTGAAAGTACAGAAACAGTCAAGTCAAAGGCAACAGGCTTTACAGTTAAAATTATTGGTGAGGGTACAACAGTTCTTGCACAGACACCTTCTTCAAGTCAGTCAATGCCAAAGGGTGGCGTTATTGTAGTATATACAGACGAAACAACTGAAAAACAAAAGGCAGTTGTTCCTGACCTTACAGGACTTACTTTAACGGAAGCAAACAGAACAGCAGCAAATGCAGGCTTTAATATTAAGGTTGCAGGTACAACCCAGGGTGCAGGTCAGATACTGTCCTATAAGCAAAGTATTGCAAAGGATACATCTGCTGAAACGGGTTCAATAATTACTGTTTATTTCCGTTCAAGCGAAGTAATATCGGATTAAATTAAATATGAGGTAAATACAATGAAACTTTCTTCACTTCTAAAGGGTGTGAAAACACAGGATGTGTATGAAGAAAGGGAAGTTGAAAGGGTAACGGATAAGGATAATGAAAATTCAAAAAATTCTTTGTTTGTATGTGTCAATGGTAATCGTTGCGACGGACATTCACTTGCAAAGAAGGCAATTGAAAACGGTGCAACAGCAGTTGTGACGGATAGAAATTTATCCTTACCACAACAGATAATCGTTGAAGATACTAGAAAAGCACTTGCACAGATTTCTGCAAATTTTTATGGTAATCCATCAAAAAAACTTAAAATAATCGGTGTGACAGGTACTAATGGAAAAACATCCACTTGCTTTTTCATAAAAGAAATACTGGGTTCAATGGGTGTTAAATGTGGAATAATCGGTACTATAAAAAATGGGTGGGAAAATGATGAAACAGAAGCAGTTCTCACAACTCCTGAGCCGATGGAATTACACAGATTGTTTTATGAAATGGTAAATTCAGGCTGTGAATACTGCGTTATGGAAGTATCTTCACAAGCGTTAAGTCAGAAACGAGTTTATGGGATTGATTTCTGTGCATCAGCAATTACAAATATAACGCCTGAACATCTCGATTATCACGGATGTATGGAAGATTATATAAATGCAAAAATGGAATTATTTGATGCCTCCGATTTTGCATGTGTCAATATTGACGATGAGAACATTTCAAATAATCTTAATAACATAAAATGTAAAAAGATTACATATTCGACAATATCAGATAAGGCAGATTACACTGCAAAAAATATCTTATGTAACGAAAATGGTATAAAATACGAATTTGTAGGTATGGAATGCATCGAAAGAATACAATGTCCGCTTCACGGAAGATTTACAGTTTATAACACTTTATGTGTGATTTCTTTGCTGTTGAATCTTGGGTTCAGTATTGAGAGTATTTCAAAAGCAGTTGAAAGACTGAACTCTGTTAAAGGTAGAGGAGAAATTGTTCCCATACCAAAGAATTATACTGTAATGATTGATTATGCACATACACCCGATGGACTAAAAAACATCCTGTCTTCTGTGAGAGATATAACAAAGGGCAGAATAATTCTTGTTTTTGGTTGCGGTGGTGACAGAGATAAATCAAAACGAGCTGAAATGGGAAGAATTGCAGGAGAATTATCCAATTATGCAGTTGTGACAAGTGATAATCCTCGTACGGAAAATCCATTGCTGATTATGAATGACATTCTTTGTGGAATGGAAAAATCAAAATCAAAAATTGCAGTTATAGAAAATCGTCGTCAGGCAATAGAATTTGCACTTTCAAAGGCAAGAAAAGGTGATACTGTTGTTCTTGCAGGAAAAGGTCACGAAATGTATCAGATTATCGGTGAAGAAAAAATACCGTTTGATGAGCGAGAAATAATTAAGGAATATTTTAAGTAGTTTCAGGAGAAAATAATGAACTTAAAGGTAACAGAAATTGCAAAGGCATTAGGAACAAATATTGATTCTGAAAATATAATAAATCGTGTGTCTATTGACAGTCGTGATGTGGATGCTAACACTCTCTTTTTTGCAATTAAGGGTGAACGCTTTGACGGTCACGATTTCGTGAAAGACGTTGCAGAAAAAGGTGTTGGTGCAGTTGTCTGTCACAAACAGGTTGAATGTTTTGCCCCTGTGATTTATGTGGACGACACAAAGGATGCACTTCTTGACTTTGCAAGTTATTACAGAAGTTTAATTAAAGATTTGACGGTAATCGGACTTACTGGTAGTGTTGGTAAAACTACCACAAAAGAAATGGTTGCTTGTGTAATGGAACAAAAAGGTGAAACTCTTAAGACAGAAGGGAATTTCAATAATGAAATTGGTGTTCCAAAAACTCTTTTCAGACTTTCTGATACAACAAAAAATGCTGTAATTGAAATGGGTATGGATGGTTTTGGACAGATTTCCGTTCTTGCAAAATGTGCAAAGCCTGACTGTGCGATTATCACCAATGTTGGTGTTTCACATATTGAAAATCTTGGCTCAAGAGAAGGCATTTTAAAGGCAAAACTTGAAATGCTTGACGGACTGAAAAAAGGCTCATCACTTTTCCTTAACGGTGATAACGATATGCTTTCAACCGTTAAAAATGATGATTATAACATTGTTTTCTTTGGTATTGAAAATAAAAACTGCGATATTTTGGCAGAGGATATAAAAGGAATCGGTCTTTCAACAGAATTTGTCGCTGTGAAAGGCGATATAAGGCAAAAAATCACAATTCCAACCGTTGGTATTCACAATGTTTATGACGCATTATCTGCTTTTGCAGTAGGGCTTGAATACGGAATTTTACCTGAAGATATTGCAAAGGGACTCGAGAATTATGCTCCATCAGGGATGCGACAGAAAATTCGTGAAGTGAACGGACTTACAGTAATCGAAGATTGCTATAATGCAAGTCCCGATTCGCAAAAAGCGGGTCTTAATTCACTCTGTAAAATTGCAAAGGACAGAAAAATTGCCGTTTTAGGTGATATGCTCGAACTTGGAACTTACAGCGAAATTGCTCACAGAACAGTAGGTGAGTATGCAGCAGAATGCAGTGTTGATATACTTTTTACCTTTGGTGAAGAATCAAAATATATGGCTGAAAGTGCGAAAAAATCAGGGTTAGAAAAGGTTTTCGCATTTACAGATAAAACAGAACTTACAAATGCTCTTTTAAGTGAAATAAAAGTTGGCGACACACTTCTTTTCAAGGCGAGTCGTGGAATGAAGCTTGAAGAGGTTTTTGAAAAAATATATGAACAGTGGGATGTTAAATAAGGAGTTGTTCTTATGAATATTTATGTAGCATTAGGTGCAACAGCAGTTTTAAGCTTTTTAATTGCATTTTTATTGGGCTTTGTGCTCATTCCTTGGCTTAGAAAATTAAAATTCGGTCAGACTATTCTTGATATAGGTCCTGCATGGCACAAGTCAAAGCAGGGAACACCTGTAATGGGTGGCATTATGTTCATTGTCAGTACAATTGTTTCAGTTGCTTGTGTGCTTCTCACAGACCATCTTATGGGTGGCAATCTTTTCTCAAGTGAACATATTATGCCTGATACATTAAAGGTTAAGCTCGTAGCAGGTGTAATCCTTGCAGTTGGTCTTGGTCTTGTAGGCTTTGCTGATGACTATATCAAGGTTGTTAAAAAGAGAAACTTAGGTCTTACAGAAATTCAGAAAACTATCCCACAGGTAATTTTGATAATTGGTTATCTTATTGCACTTTATATGAACGGACTTACCTATATGAATATTCCTTTCGTTGGTGCAGTTGACCTTAAATGGTTCTTCTGGATTTTTGGTATCTGTGTAATTTACGGTGCAGTTAATGCAGTAAACTTCACAGACGGTGTTGACGGTCTTTGTGCAAGCGTTACATCAGTTACTGCAATTGCATTCTGCATCGCAGCGCTTATGACAAAATTCTTTGGTATCAGCATTTTAGCCTCTGGTCTTGCAGGTGGTTGCTTGGGATACCTTATCTGGAACTACTATCCGTCAAAGGTTATGATGGGTGACACAGGTTCAATGTTCCTTGGTGGTATGGTTGTAGCACTTGCTTATGCAATTGACTGTCCTATTATTCTTGTGCTTTTCGGTATTATATATGTTATTGAAGCACTTTCAGATGTTATTCAGATTGGTTATTTCAAAATTACTCACGGTAAGAGAATTTTCAAAATGGCTCCTATTCATCATCACTTTGAGATGTGTGGATGGAAAGAACGAAAAATCGTAACAGTATTTACTCTTGTAAATATGATTGGTTGTGCAGTAGGACTTGCACTTTATTGGTACGGAATAGTAAATAAATAATTTTGATATAAATTTCAACAGGTGGTGAGAAAATGGCAACAAGGACAAGAAAATCAAAAAAGAAAAACTCCATATTTAATGCCTTTTTTGCACAAGGCTCAATGGATATTCCTTTTCTTATAATCTTGATGACTATTGTAACTATTGGTCTTGTAATGCTGTTTTCCGCCAGCTATACTTACAGCTATTATAATCGTGGAAGTAGTACACAGATTTTTTCAAGACAACTTATTTATGCTGTTATCGGAATCGTGCTTATGTTCGCAATATCAAAAATAAGATATGAATACTTCAGACTTGTTGCATTAATCGGTGTTCCTGTATCGTTGATATTACTTTTAGTTGTTTTGATTCTTCCCGATAGTGTTCAACCAGGATTTTATCGTTGGATAGACTTGGGCTTTATCACTTTCCAACCGTCAGAAATTGCAAAAATCGGTCTTATTATGATTCTTGCATTTTTACTTGAAAGAAATTATAAAGGTGTAACAGGAAAAATACCAAGTGAAATGACTCTTTGCAGAAAACTTGGTGAAATGACAAACGGCAGAGTAATGGTTTACAAGTCATTCACAAGTGTAATCTGTTACGGACTGTTGATTCTTCTTTTTGCAGGTCTTGTTTACCTTGAAAATCACGTTTCAGGTACAATTCTTATGTTGGCTCTTGGCGTAACTGTCCTTTGGCTCGGTGAGGTAAGAGGCAGATGGTTTGCAGTCGGTACAGTTGTTGTGATAATTGCAGCTATCGTGCTTATCGCAAACCCAAAAATACTTGAAGAATATGCAGGTGAACGAATCGTTGCCTGGCTTGATAAAGATTATTCACCTATGGGTGCTCGTTGGCAGACAAACAATTCCCTTTATGCTATCGGTTCAGGTGGCTTTTTGGGAACAGGACTCGGTCAGTCTAAGCAAAAACACCTTTATGTTTCTGAACCACAGAATGACTTTATTTTCTCAATTGTTTGTGAAGAATTAGGCTTTGTCGGTGCAACGGCAATCATTCTCCTTTTTGCTTTACTCGTTTACAGAGGAATTAAAATCGGTATGAATGCAAAAGACCGTTTTGGTGCATTACTCGCAATGGGTATCGTTTTCCAGATTGGTATTCAGGTGGCTCTTAATATCGGTGTTGTATCCGACTTACTTCCAAATACAGGTATTTCTCTTCCATTCTTCTCAGCAGGTGGTACATCTCTCGTAATTCTGCTGTGTGAAATGGGCATTGTGCTCTCGATTTCGAGAAGTGCCAGAAAAAAGGAGTGATTAGTGTGAGAGTTATGTTCGTTGCCGGTGGCACAGGTGGACATATTAATCCTGCAGTTGCTGTGGCAAATGAAATTAAAAGACTTGACCCATCTTCCGAGATTCTCTTTGTGGGAACAGAAGGAAGAATGGAAACACAGATTGTTCCAAAAGCAGGATTCCCTATTAAAACAGTTAAAATGAATGGCCTTTCCCGAAAAATGACTATTAATGGATTGGCTGAAAATATAAAAACGGTTGCTCTTACTTTGAAGGCTGGTTCAACTGCAAAGAAAATTATTGAAGATTTCAAACCTGACATTGTAGTTGGTTTTGGTGGATATGTAACGGGACCGGTTCTTCGCACAGCCGTTAAAATGGGCATAAAAACTGCAATTCATGAACAAAATGCTTTTCCGGGAGTTGCAAATAAGGCTCTTGCGAAAAAAGTTGATAAAGTAATGCTTACATCTGCAGATGCTCAAAAGCATATGAGTTGCAAAAATCCTCCTGTTGTGACAGGACTTCCGGTAAGACGAGAAATAATAAAGGCTGACCGTGATTTTTCCCGTGCAATGTTAGGCCTTAACAATAAAGATATGCTTGTCCTTTCAATGGGTGGCTCATTAGGAGCAGATGCTATCAACAATGCAGTTGTTGATATGCTTGATATACTTAAAGACGAAAAAGATATCTGTTTCTTACATTCAACAGGTAAATTCGGCTTGTGGGTTGAGGATAAGCTTAAAGAAAAAAATATACCTTTCGGCAAAGGTACAAATATAGAAATTCGTCAGTATATCGACAATATGGATATCTGTCTTTCGGCTTGTGACCTTGTAATCAGCCGTGCAGGAGCTTCTTCAATTTCTGAAATTCAGGCACTTAAAAAGCCGTCAATTCTTATTCCGTCACCAAATGTTGCGGAAAATCATCAATTCCATAATGCAATGGCACTTGCAAAAGATGGCGGTGCTGTTCTCATTGAAGAAAAAGACCTTGACGGACAGTATCTTGCACAGAAAATTCTTGAATTGAAAAAAGATAAATCAAAACTTCATGAAATATCTGAAAATTCAGGTAAAGATGCAAAACTCAACGCACTTTCCGAAATTTGCAGAATAATTACTTCTTTATAGTCAAATAGCAAATTTTCCACAAACTGCATAGTATATGATGCAATGATTTATGCTATAAAGGGCGTGTGAAAATTGAATAAGATAATTGTTGAAGGTGGCAAAAAACTGAATGGAGAAATCTCTGTTCAGGGTGCTAAAAACAGTGTTTTGCCAATTCTTGTAGCAACACTTCTCATTAATGGAGTTTCCGTTATACATAATTGTCCTAAACTCTCAGATGTTGATGCAACAATTAAAATACTTCGTTACCTTGGTTGTACAGTTACCCGTGAAGACCATACTGTAACTGTGGACTCGTCAACAATGAATCGTCAGGATGTTCCTGATAACCTGATGAGAGAAATGCGTTCGTCAATAGTTTTTCTCGGTGGAATAATCGGCAGAATGGGAAAAGCAGTTTTATCCACACCCGGAGGTTGTGAGATAGGACTTCGACCTATTGATTTGCATCTTTCTGCTATGGAGCAATTCGGTGCAAAAGTTACAACTGAAAATGGATTCATAGTCTGTTCAGCAGAAGAAAAAGGACTTTGCGGTACTCGTATTGTCTTGTCATTTCCCAGTGTAGGGGCTACAGAAAATATAATTCTTGCTTCGACCCTGGCAAAAGGTACAACTGTGATTTCAAATGCTGCACGTGAACCTGAAATCAGCGATTTAGCAGATTTTCTCAATAGTTGTGGTGCAAAAATTTACGGAGCAGGTGATTCGACAATTGTCGTTGAAGGAGTTTCCCGTCTTCATTCTGCAGAGCATACAATAATCCCCGACAGAATTGTGGCGGCAACTTATCTGATTGCAGGAGCTATGACCGGTGGTAAAGTCAGCCTTAAAGAAGTTATACCATCTCATCTGGGACCAATAATCCAACCACTTCGTGAGTCGGGTTGCCTTGTTTTTGTGAAAGGAAGAAATGTAACACTTTCTTCACCGAAACAGTTAAAAAGAATAAAAATGATACGCACAATGCCTCATCCGGGTTTTCCTACAGATGTTCAGGCACAAATGATGGCATTGACCACAATAGCTGATGGCACAAGCGTATTTATAGAAAATATATTTGAAAGTCGATTTAAGCATATCGGTGAACTTTTACGATTTGGTGCGAAAATTCATGCTGAAGGCAGAATGGCTGTTGTTGAGGGAGTTAAAACTCTCAGTGGTGCAACTGTAAAAGCCACAGACCTTCGTGGTGGTTCTGCCATGATTCTTGCAGGACTTTCAGCAAATGGTACAACGGAAATATCTGAAATTCATCATATTGACAGAGGATATGAAGAGCCTGAAAAAGTACTTGAATTATTAGGTGCGGATGTAAAAAGGGTGAAAGTAAATGAAGAACACACAACATAATAATTCCGGCCATCAGGGTCAGCTCTCAAATAATGAGCGTATTATCAACCGTACTAATCAACGCAGACAGAAAAATCGAAGAAAGAAAATAATTATACGTACTTTGATAGGTATTATTTTCCTTTGTGTCGGTGTTATTCTGGCATTAACTTTATTTTTTAACATAAACAAAATCGTCATTTCAGGCGATAAAGTTTATTCAGATAAGGAAATTGTAGATGCATCAGGAGTTAATATGGGTGATAATCTTATTTTCCTTTCAAAAACAGCTCTAAATGAAGAAATATCATCAGAATTAGCTTATGTTGGTTCGGTAAAAATCAAACGACGCCTTCCATCAACACTTGAAATTATCGTAACAAAAACAGATGCCTATATGGCAGTTGCATCTGATGGATATTACATCCTGCTTGATAAAAACGGGAAGGTGCTTGAAAAAGACCTTGAAACGGTAGGCGAAAATATAGTTCTTGCAAATTTAGGCGGAATCAGTTCAATTGAAGTGGGCGAAACTATTGTTTTAAAAGAAGAGAAAGTTTTTGCAAAGCTTAACGATGTACTCACAGAATGTGAAAATGTTGGTATAACTGAAATATCAACTATTGATTTGTCAGATATATACAACATAAAACTCGTTTATCAGGGAAGAATAACACTTGAATTAGGTGAAACTGATAAGGATAATCTCAACTCAAAATTAGCTTTAGGCAAAGCAGCTATTGAAAGACAGGATGAAGAAAATAATCTTTATCGTGGAACAATAAATCTGACGGTTGACGGTAAGGGATACTGGTCAGAAGAAGTGTCAACAACAGAACCTGTAACAGAAGAACCGACAACAGAAACACCTGTTGAAAATGGTGACAATACAAGCGAAGAATCAACAACAGGTGAAGAAGATACAACAGTAAATCAAGAAGGAACATCTGTTGCAAGTGAGTAAATCGTAAAAAAGTGTTAAAAAACTGTAAAAATTCGAAAAAAAGTAAAAAAATATATACAATATATATTGCAATTATTTTTTAATAGTGTTAAAATAACTTATATTAGAGTGGTGTGTTTTGTTTAGAACTATCCGTTCTTATAAGTAATAAATAAGTGTGAAAATATACATAGGAGGATGTTAAAAATGGCATTCGAAATTGATAATCAGTATCAGGACATCGCAAACATTAAAGTTATCGGCGTTGGTGGCGGCGGCGGAAACGCAGTTGACCGTATGGCAAAGGCTGGCGTATCAGGTGTTGAACTTATTGCTATCAACACTGACCAGCAGGCTCTTAACCGTTCACTTGCTAACTCAACTCTCGCAATCGGTCAGAAGGTGACTGCAGGTCGTGGCGCAGGTGCAAAGCCTGAAATCGGCCAGAAGTCTGCTGAAGAAAGCCGTGACGCTATCGTTGAAAAGCTCGACGGTGCTCAGATGGTATTCGTTACAGCTGGTATGGGTGGCGGAACAGGTACAGGTGCTGCTCCTATTATTGCTGAAATCGCAAAGGACAGAGGAATCCTTACAGTTGGTATCGTTACAAAGCCTTTCGCATTTGAAGGTAGTCACAGAATGAAACAGGCTGAAGCAGGTATTGCTGAACTTGCACAGCATGTTGACTCACTTATCGTTATCCCTAATGAAAGACTTAAGTATGTTTCAGAACAGAAGATTACATTCGCTAACGCGTTCAGCATTGCTGACGATGTTCTCCGTCAGGGTGTAAACTCTGTTACAGACCTTATTACAATGCCTGCATTCATCAACCTTGACTTTGCTGACGTTACATCAGTAATGAAGGATGCTGGTCACGCTCACATGGGTATCGGTCGTGCAAGTGGTAAGGATAAGGCTGAACAGGCTGCTAATGCTGCTATTTCAAGCCCACTTCTTGAAACAACAATCACAGGTGCTAAGGGTGTTATCATCAGCATTACTGCATCTGCTGACATCACTCTTGAAGATGTTGATACAGCAGCAGGTATTGTTCGTGCACAGGCTGACGAAGATGCAAACATCATCTTCGGTGTTGCTTTTGATGAAAAGCTTGACGACGAAATGATTGTTACTGTTATTGCAACAGGTTTTGGTCTTGATGCAAACGGCGTTGCAAAGAAACCTCTTTACAACGGTGCTATGGATGATATCAGCTCAAATAGCGGTAACTTTGGTGCTGACGATGATATGGGCGATATTCTCGACCTTTTCAAGAGCAGAAAGTAATTTATAAATAAAATCAGGACGGAGTTAGGGACTCTCTATCTCCGTCTTTTTTTATCCGGTGGTACATATGAAAACGAAAGTAAAGTTTTTTTCCATATTGATGGCGTTAGTTGTTCTTATTTCTTCATTTACTGTGTTTACAGTAAGTGCAGCAGGCGTTTCGTATTCTGTAACATCAGTTGCAGGTAAAAAAGGTGATACAGTAACAGTTGCTGTAAAGCTTTCTTCAGATATTGATATCTGGGGAGCAAATGTAATGCTTGCATATAATTCATCAGAACTGGAAGTTGTCAACTATACCCAAGGAGATGTTGTGTCTTCAGGAAGTTTACACAATACAGGTTCTTCAGTAAACTATTCGGGAACATATTCTTCAAAAAAAGGTACAGTTTTTACCGTAGAGTTTAAAATATTAAAAAGTTCAGGCACATCAAATCTTAAACTCACAAGTACGGAGAATATTGATAAAGACGCAAAAGAATATACCTGCACTATAACACAAGGCAAAATAACAGTTCTTGACAGTTCAGCAATTATTGGTGATGCTAATAATGATGGTAAGGTAGCTGCCGTTGATGCAAGATTAGTTTTACAACATGTTGCCGGTATTATAAAATTAACTGAATCACAATCAACGCTTGTTGATATGAACGGTGACGGAAATGTTACTGCAGTTGATGCCCGTATTATTCTTCGTAAAGTTGCAGGATTAAAGTGATTGAATCAGTAGGTTACTTAAATCTCAGGAGTGAAAGTTATGAAAAAAATCAGTAAAATATTTTCAGTAATCCTCTCAATTTTAATGGTTGCATTTTGTTTCCCTGTGTATGCAGAATCAAACAATGTAACAATGACAATTTCAACGGATGTATCGGATATGAAGGTAGGCGATACTATTACAGTTAGTGTTGTTTTGTCAGAGAATTCAAAATTAAATTATTTTACAATAGACCTTGTTTATGACAATAATGTTTTGGAATATTCTTCTCATACAGTAAATGATGTTTATGGTAATGTAGTGTCTAATGGTGCTTATGCAGAAAACAAAATAAGAGTAGTTGCAGCAAATACAGAGCCAATTACTTATGGTGGTATAGTTGTAAATGCTACATTTGTTGTATTGTCTTCTTCATGCAGTTCTGTTTCGCTTGATGTTGTTGAATCAGCTAACGGTAATTTTGAGGATATTCCGGTTGCAAAAAACACATTAATACTTCATTCATATGGTCAATGGGTTACTGAAACAGAACCTACTTGTGAAAATGCAGGTCAAAAGAGTAAAACTTGTTCTTGTGGTGAGAAAACAATTGAGACAATAGATGCTCTCGGCCACGATTATGCAACAGAGTTCACAACTGATGTAGAACCAAATTGTACAGAAACAGGTAGCAAATCACAGCATTGTTCTCGTTGCGATAGTAAGCAGAATGTAACGGAAATTCCTGCAATTGGTCATACTGAAGAAGAAATCCCTGCAGTAGTGCCAACTTGTACTGCAACAGGTCTTACAGCAGGTGTAAAATGTTCTGTTTGTGACGAAATTCTCACAGCACAAACAGAAGTTTCATCAACAGGACACGATTATAAAGAAGAAATTATAAAAATTCCTACTCATACAGAAAATGGTGAAAAGAAGTTTACTTGTAATAATTGTGGAGATACATATACAGAGATTATTACAGCAGACGGTACCCATAAACATATTTCTGTGGTGACAAAGGAGCCGACTTGTACTGAAGAAGGCATTATGACATACACTTGTGCTTGTGGTGATAGTTACACAGAAACGATTTCTGCACTTGGTCATACTCCTGAAAACGCAGTAGAAGAAAATTATATTGCACCGACTTGCACAGATAAGGGTTGCAAAGATATGGTTGTTTACTGCTCAGTGTGTGATGAAGAACTTTCTCGTGAAATAAAGGAAATTGATGCTCTTGGCCATACTGAAGAAGAAATCCCTGCAGTAGCATCAACTTGTATTCAGACAGGTTTAACAGAGGGTGCAAAATGTTCAGTTTGTGATGAAATACTTTTGGCACAAGAAGAAATTCCTGCAACAGGTCATAGTGTTAATGAAGATGGCTATTGTGGTGTTTGTGATGAAAAACTCTGCGACCATAATTGCCATAAAGGCGGTATTTCAGGCTTCTTCTGGAAAATAGCAAATTTCTTCAATAAGTTATTTGGCTTAAATAAATACTGCGAATGTGGATATGCACATTATTAATTATATATTTCATTTACCGCGTAGTGGCAGGCTTCCACGCCTGCATAAAACAAAATCCCTATGGAGAAATCCATAGGGAATTTTTTATATATAACGTATTGACATTTCAGCTCTAATGTGTTAGAGTGTATATGTACTCTAATGGATTAGAGAAAGGAGAAATTAATATGGATACACCAAAAGTTTTTGAAAGTGAATACCGTTTTTGTTTGATTTTGTGGGAGCACGAACCAATCAAAAGCAGTGAACTCGTTAATCTTTGTAAAGAGCAGTTAGGTTGGAAGCCGACTACTACATATACCGTTATCAAGCGTTTGTCTGAAAGAGGTGTGCTCAAAAATGATAACACCATTGTTTCTTCTTTAGTTTCAAAAGATGAAGTTCAGGCATCAGAAATCAATGAAATGGTTGAAAAAACATTTGAAGGCTCTCTGCCTGCATTTATTGCAGCATTCACAAAGCATCAGAAAATCTCAGAAAAGGAAATTGATGAAGTACAAAAGATGATTGACCGATACAGGAAAGGAGAATTGTAATGGCAGGTATATTCTTAAAAATAGTCAATATGAGCATTTCTGCTTGTTGGATTGTTTTAGCTATTATTCTTTTAAGAATTCTACTCAAAAAAGCACCCAAATGGATTAACTGTGTTCTTTGGGGAATTGCAGGATTGCGACTTGTTATGCCATTCTCATTTGAAAGTATCTTCAGCCTTATCCCAAGTGCTGAAACAATCACCAAAGTTCCTGATTCTCCAAGACCACACATTGATTCTGGTGTTTCTGTTATAGATAATCAGGTTAACGATTATCTTCAAGGGAACTACTTTGAGGGTGTAACAAAACCGATGGGTAATTTTGTGGATGTTACTACCATATTAGCTATTGCATGGCTTGTCGGTATTGTTGCTCTCTTGATTTATACTCTTGTAAGTTTTTTAAGATTAAAGAGTAAAATTGGAACAGCAGTTTTACTTCGTGATAATATTTATCAAAGTGAAGCTGTGGTATCACCTTTTGTTCTCGGTATAATCAAACCGAAAATCTATTTACCTTTTAATCTTAACGAGCAGGATATGAACCATGTTATTGCCCATGAACAAGCACATATCCGAAGAAAAGACCATTTGTGGAAACCTCTTGGTTTCTTGATTCTTACACTCCATTGGTTCAATCCTTTGGTTTGGCTTGGCTATATTCTTCTTTGTCGTGATATTGAACTTGCTTGTGATGAAAAGGTTGTAAAAGAGCTTAATAATGAACAACGAGCAGACTATTCACAAGCATTACTCACTTGTAGTGTAAACAGACGAATGATTGCTGCTTGTCCTATTGCTTTTGGTGAAGTGGGAGTTAAAGACAGAGTAAAATCAGTACTCAATTACAAGAAACCTGCATTTTGGATTATTGTTGTTGCAATTGTTGTGAGCATCGTTACAGCAATTTGTTTTCTTACTGACCCTTTAAAAGCAACTGATATTCAAAATGGTTCATACAGATTTTCAAAAGAGATATATTTTAACGGAGCGTACAGTTATATTCCATACATTGAAAACAACAGAGTTGAAATAAAAACAAAAGGCGGTATGCATATTTACCATTTCATAGGTGAGGAACTATCTACAGGAGCTCTTTATAAAGAGGTGAGTCTCAATAAAGAAAATTTTTCTGACCTATTTGATAATATTGAGATATGGTCTGATAATCAAAATCACAGTGACTTGTTAAAAAACAATAAAAAAGCTTGGTGTCATAACACTCCTGATGATATAGGCGGTTATCCTTATATGTTGCTGTTGCAAAAGGATGGTACTTTATATATGCTTTTTGCCGACTTTGAAAATAAAGAACCATCAAGAGTTTGTTATATTTATGAACTTGAGTACACAGGTAATGTTGAAAACGGGTTTGTTCACACTCAAAGTCTTGATGAAGCTATATCACAGGCAATACTCGATGATAACTACTTAGGATATTATGGCTTCGGGACAGAATGTGCAACAGAAGGCCATGTTATTTATGGTACAGATGTTGACGGAGACAAATATACTGTCTATGCACTAACAGATTATGCTAATTTTGGCTTTATGAACGGATACTTTGTAGAACAATCAGGCGGAAGTGGCCCTGCTGTAATGACCTTTGAAAAAACATCTTCAGGATATAAATTGCTTGATATACAATATCCCCAGGATGGTGAGGGCTATGTCGAATCTATAAAAGAATTGTTTCCTAAAAAGTATCAATATCGTGTAATGCACCCAACATCATGGGATTATAATAGCATTTGGAAACAAAAAGTTGCATATGCACAGGCATATCTTGACGAAATAGGAAGAACAGAAGAAATTCGTGATTATTCACAAGTTGAGCATACACTTTTTACTGATATAGGTGTTTCTGTTGAAGTGTCAAATAAGATTATTGATTATAATCTTCCTTATAATTATGATGTAGGTTATTTTGAATCTGTTGAAGATGGTGTGAGATATATTTACAGAACAACTTACGAAAAAAAGCAAAACAGAATTATTTATACAAAAGAAAACTATGAAACTGAAGAAGTTGTTGAAAAAATAGAAATCGATAGTTTAACGGGAGAAATAATCACCTTGACGTCATTACCCGATGAAAATGTTTAACTACATAAATTATAATTTATTAAACAATGAACATGACACAAAAAAAACCTATGGAAAAATCCATAGGGGAATTTTTTTACTTATTTTCTTCATCTGCAATTTCCAATGAAAAATCTTCAAGTGCAAAATCTGATTCATCAAATTTTTCAATATTTCTTGGTCTTATCGGTTTTCTTTTAAGTGGGTCATACTTGAATTTTGAACAAGAAAAATCAAGGCTTACAACACCTTTTTTATGACAAAGAACTGACTCTTTATCAGGTGCAAACCTACCGTGAACACAGTATGAACAAGACGGAGTTATATCTTTTTTATCGAATAGTTTTTTCATCTGACCACCAAATAAATATATTTAATTAATTCTACCATACTTTTTTTTTCTGTCAATATCGAAAATCATCACAACACACATAATCATAAAGACAAAAAATGCAGAATACGAAAAAGAAAATGAATAAGAGGATATTTTGTCAGAATTTGAAAATACATTGATTTCAACAGGAAAAAAGAGAAGGATAGCATATGTAATGATTCCTGACAAAATTCCGTTGAGAATTCTTGTTATAAAGAAATATCTGTATTTTATTCCTATATTTTTTATGTATTCAAGTACCTGACAATGAACACAAATTCCACCAAAACCAATAACTCCTGCAACCATGGGTAATGGTAGTTTTCCTGTGAGTAGGGAACAACCTTTTGTGACCTCTGAAAATGAAGTAATACAAATATAAACTTGTTCAGGAAGATTAAGTGTTTCAATACATTCGGTAATTGAACTGAAAAGAACAACCCAGGCACAAATCCCAAAAATACATTGCACCGCATCTGTGACAGATGCTGAAAGGGATGATAACTGCAAGGGTTTTTCTTTTTTTGGTTTAATTATATTATTGTTTTTTTCAGTAATAAATGATGAAATTATGCCTGAAACAAGTGATGAAATGCAAAGAGATGAATAAATAATTATACCTGCTTTGGTGCTGTTCAGCATATTCGTACCAACTGCAGTAATAACAAACGCAGGACCTGCATTCATACAGAACAGAGATAGTCTTTGTGCTTGTTCATTCGTTATCTGACCTTTCATATAAAGGTCATTTGCCATTTTTATGCCAACGGGAAAACCACCAATCATCGACATAAAAATTGCAGAAACAGAGTATGAAGGTTGTTTGAATAGTAATCTTACAGGAATTGAAAACAACTTGTAAACGGGGAATAGAATATTTGATTTGACGATATAAGTTGATAGTGTTATAAATGGAAAAAGTGACGGTATTATAGTGTGAAAACAAATGTTAAGACCTTCGTTTACACCTTCCTTAATTGCAACAGGAAATCTGAACATTAAATATACACAAAACAGTATTACAATCAAAGAAAGATATTCTTTTTTTATTTTTATAGTTGCCATATACTCACATCCCGTAATTCAACCATTAAAATATATTATTTTTTGTTATTAATAATGAATTTTTTTAATCACTTTTCATATATTTTTATGAGGTGTTATTATGGCACGAAAAAAAGAAAAAAATCAGCTTAAAAATAAATATGTATCAGACTTTTTTATAGATGAGCCAAAAATCGAAATGTTTGGTAATCGTGAAATGATTGTTGATGGTTGTAAAGGTGTTGTCGAATATGATGAAACGCTGATAAAATTGAGCCTTGGTGACAATGTTCTGTCTTTATCGGGTGATAATCTCATCATAAAATCTTTTGACAGTAGTGTAGCAGTAATAAGTGGTCAGATTTGTGATATTTCTTTTGTTTAATAGGTGAAATATGTTAATAATCAGTTTAGTAAGATATATTTTAGGGTACATAAATTTCAGAGCATTTGGTGGCTTTTCAGATAGATTTCTTAATCTTTGCACCCGTGACGGAATACCTTTGTGGAATATAAAAAATGTAAAAGGTAATATTTCAGCTTCTACCACAATCAATGGTTATCTTGCAATTCGCAGACCTGCAAAAAAATCAGGTATGCATGTAAAGGCTATTGAACGTAAAGGATTAATATTTTTCCTGAAAAAGAATAAAATCCGTGTGGGTCTTCTGATTGGTGCGATTTTGTTTTTCTGCACTATTCTTCTGCTCAGCCAATTTGTATGGAGTATATCACTTGTTGGAAATATTGACCTTGAAGAAGATTATCTTCTTTCTGCATTCCAGAAACATGGTGTGAAGGTAGGTGCAACAATTTCCTCAATTGATGATAATGATATTGCACAAAAAGTTGTAAGCGAAATTCCTGAACTTTCCTGGGCGGCAGTAAACAGAAAAGGTACTGTTGTTGTAATTGAAGTGAGAGAAAAAACACTTGCACCGGAAAAATATGATAATTCTGTACCAACAAATTTAATTGCAGATGAAAATGGTATTATTCTTACTATAGATGTTCTTTATGGTAATGAAGAAATAAAACCCGGGTCAGCAGTTACAAAAGGCGACTTGCTTATAAGTGGTGTTGTAACTTATGCCGATGGCAGAGAAAAACTTGTCCATGCAGACGGTTATGTAAAAGCTCTTGTGAACAGAAAAGAAACTTTTAGTGGTAATGATTTTTCTGTATATAATTTAGTTCAGGAAAAAACAAGAAATAAATTGTTTATTTTCGGTATCGAAATTCCTTTGGGTACATCAGTTGGAGATGAATTTTATTCAAAACATAAATCCTTTATACAGAGTGAAAAAATATTACTTCCTTTGGGAATAATAACAGAGTACAATGCCGAATTTTCAAGTGATAAAATAGAAATAAATGATGAAACCAAAGATATGCTCGCATTGTGGGATAATGCATTTTATGTGAAAGAACTGCTCGATTTCAGTATTGTGAAAAATTCATCAGTTACTCAAAAAAATACCGAATCATATAGTGAATACGTCTTCTCTGCAGAATGTGAGCAAGAAATTGGTGTTTTACAGGAAATTTATGTGAAAAAATATGGTGACAACCAGTGAAAATTGTGCTAAAATATACTAAATATAGACTATTTTTTAGTAGGTGAGTAAAGTTGTTTGAACAAGTTATAAATGTTGACAGAATGGAACAGACCGTCAGTTTGTTCGGCAGCTTTGATGAAAACATCAAACTTATTGAATCTCAATATAATGTCAAGGTTATAAGCCGAGGGTCTGAAATCAAGGTCAGCGGTGATGCTGAAAATGTTTCAAAGGCAGTAAGAGCAATTAGTGGACTTTTAATGCTCATTAATCGTGGTGATGCTTTGTCGGAACAAAATGTGCGATATGTACTTTCCCTCGTAAATGAGGGTAATGAGGACAAGCTTACTGAAATGACAGGTGATTGTGTCTGCATTACTGCAAAAGGCAAACCGATTAAGCCAAAGACATTGGGTCAGAAAAGATACCTTGAATGCATTAAAAATAATACAATAACATTGGGTGCAGGACCTGCAGGTACAGGTAAAACTTACCTTGCAGTTGCAATGGCAGTAAATGCTTTCCGTGCAAAGGAAATCAATCGTATTATCTTGACCCGTCCTGCAGTTGAAGCAGGTGAAAAATTAGGATTTCTGCCTGGCGATTTGCAACAAAAAGTTGACCCGTATCTCAGACCTTTGTACGATGCTTTGTTCGATATGCTCGGTGCTGAAAGCTTTCAGCGATATCAGGAAAGAGGCAGTATTGAGGTAGCACCGCTTGCATATATGCGTGGTCGTACCCTTGATGACAGCTTTATCATTCTTGACGAAGCACAGAATACAACAAGAGAGCAGATGAAAATGTTCTTAACCCGTCTTGGATTTAATTCTAAAATAGTTGTAACTGGTGATATTACACAGATTGACTTGCCTGACGGTAAAAAATCAGGTCTTGTTGAGGCTATGAAAATTCTTAAAGGAATTGACGATATCGCAATAAATGTATTTACAGAAAAGGATGTCGTAAGACATCGTCTTGTTCAGGATATTATTAAAGCATACGAAAAACAGGAAATGAGGAAGAATAAATGAACGAGAAATTGAAAGTAATAATTGATAATAAACAGAATGTAATGAAAATTCCGACAGGGGTGAGAATGCTCATCCGTCGTTGCTGTAAGGCTGTACTTGTTCACGAAGGCTTTACAGACCTTGCTGAAATCAGTGTTTCAATTGTTGATGATGAAATGATTCACGAATTAAACCTTAAACATCGTGGAATGGATAAAAGCACAGATGTTCTTTCATTCCCGATGGGTGAAAATGGTGAATATGATATAAATCACGACACAGGTGCAAAAATTCTAGGTGATATTATTATTTCCATTGAACACGCATATGACCAGGCAGAAAAATACGGACATACATTACAGCGTGAAATTGGCTTTCTGACTGTTCATTCACTTCTTCATCTTCTTGGTTATGACCACGAAAACGGTGGGCTTGAGGCAGTAAAAATGAGAGAAAAAGAAGAAGCAGTTCTCACAAAAATAGGTCTTAAGAGAAACGGCAGTTACTACTTTGACGAAGAATAAATAAGGATTTTATTATGAAAGACTTAATTAAAAGTTTTGGTTATGCCTTTCAGGGCATCTTTTCAGCAATCACAAAAGAACGGAATATGCGAATACATATTGTCTGCATGATTTATATGTTCTTTTTCCTTTTTGCATTTGATTTCTTTGAAATTACACGAACACAGATTGGGATTTTATTTGTTGCTTGTGGACTTGTTATCGGTGCTGAACTTATTAATACTGCAATTGAAGCAGTTGTTGATTTGCATGGGAAAGAGCATACTGAATATGGCAAAATTGCAAAGGATTGTGCAGCAGGAGCTGTGTTAATATTTACAATATTTTCTGTCCTTTGTGGTATTGCAATTATGTATCAACCGACAGCATTTAAATTGCTTTTTGCATATTTCATTGCAAACCCATTAGCAATAGTTTTATTTGTAATTTCAGTAATAATTTTCACAATATTTATATTTAAAGGATTACCTTTTAAAAATAAGGAGCATAAATGAATACACCAAAAACCGCTTTTATAGCAATAGTAGGAAAAGCCAATGTTGGCAAATCTTCAATTCTTAATAAACTTTTAGGAACAAAAATCGCAATAGTATCGTCAAAGCCGCAGACAACTCGTACACGAATTATGGGTGTTCTTACAACTGATGATAATATTCAGCTCGTGTTTACCGATACACCGGGATTTCATAAGCCAAAAACAAAGTTAGGCGAAAAAATGGTTAAGGCAGTAAGTGACAGTATTGACGGTGTAGATGCTTGTCTTTTAGTTGTTGAGCCTGAAGGTGAGCTTAATCCTGCAGAGCTTGAACTTATTGAGAAAATCAAAAAAGGTAAAAATCCTGCAATCCTTGCAATCAATAAAATCGATACAGTAAAAGAAAAAGAAAATCTTATTTCACGAATTGCAGAAATGACAGAGCATTATAACTTTGATGCAATCGTTCCTGTTTCTGCACATACAAATAGTGGCATAGATTCACTTCTCGAAGAACTCAAGAAACTTGCATTTGAGTCAGAACATTTCTTCCCTGATGATACACTTACTGACCAGCCGGAAAGAGTCCTGGCAGGTGAGATTATCCGTGAAAAAATGCTACGACTTCTCGATAAAGAAATTCCACACGGTACAGCAGTAAGTATTGAAAAAATGCGTGAGCGTAGTGACGGAATTATGGACGTTGAAGCAACAATTTTCTGTGAGCGTGATAGCCATAAAGGTATTATCATCGGTAAGGGTGGAAATATGCTTAAAAAGATTTCTACCTATGCCCGTCAGGATATGGAAAACTTCTTTGATTGTAAAATCAACCTTCAATGCTGGGTAAAGGTAAAAGAAGGTTGGCGTAACCGTGAAGGACTTATCCATAATTTCGGATTGGATTAATTTGTAATTTTGATTTAATTTTTCCACTAATATTCCATTGAAAATATCGCAGATTATTAACAGAAAGGCGGTATTTCTTATGGACAATATGGCAATCTGGAGCAAATTTACAGAAAGTGGAAGTGTTGAAGATTATCTGATGTATAAAAAAGCATCAGAAAAGAAAAAGAAACCTTTGTTTGACGGAGAACCGGATTATGAGGACGAATACGGATGGTCTGATACTCAAGGAACAAAATATTGGTGAAAAAGACAAGCTCGTTACGGTATTAACACGCCACAACGGGCTTGTACGTGCTTTTGTGCGAGGAGCAAAATCCGTTAAAAACCGTAAAAATAGTTCAACGGGAATGTTCTGTTATTCAAAACTATCTCTCTACAAAACAAAGGATACATATATAATTGATGAGGCTGAGCCTATCGAACTATTTTTCCCATTGAGAAATGATTTGGAAAAATTAGCATTAGCACAGTATTTTTCAGAGCTTGTTTTAACTCTTGTTCAGGAGGATGAACCTGCTGAGGAGTATTTAAGACTTATTCTCAACTCACTCCATTTTCTTGCAAAGGATAAAATGCCAAATGAACAGGTAAAGGCAATTACAGAACTTCGTATTATGTGTATTGCAGGTTTTATGCCTAATCTGATTGCCTGTGACAGATGTGGAGAATACGAAACTGGTACTATGTATTTTGATGTGGAAGACGGTTTGCTTTATTGTGAAAACTGTGTCCCATCAGATATGCTGTTCCAACTTGACATAGGACTTATAAAGGCTCTTCGCCATATTGCTTTTTCTGATTTTGAGAAAATTTACTCATTCAAAATGGAAGAATATGCACTTCCTGACTTATCCTATATTACAGAAAAATATTTGCTCTCAAAATTACAAAGAAATTTTAAAACTTTAGAATTCTATAAGGATATAATCAAATGAACAAACATTGTATTTCACTTGAACTTGATAAAATACTCAAAATGCTGTCCGATACGGCAAGTAGTGCCGATGCTAAAGCAAAAGCATTGGAAATAAAGCCGTTGACAGATTATTTTGAGGTACTTGAGTTGCTCGATAAAACAGAAGCAGCTTATATATTTATTGCCAAATTCGGTGCACCGTCATTCGGTGGACTTCAGAATGTGAATAACGCTTTGAGCAGAGCGAGTGCAGGTGGCTCACTTTCAGCAGGTGAACTTTTAAAAATTGCAGTTACCCTTAAAATTATTCGTGGAATTACCATATGGCACGATAAGTGTGCCGGTATGCAGACAAGTCTTGACGATTTGTTCAATTCTCTTTATCCTAACAAATACCTTGAAGAGAAAATCACAAATGCCATTATTTCAGAAACAGAGATAAGTGACAACGCTTCACCTGAACTTAAGGAAATAAGACGAAAAAAACGTCATTACGAAAATAAAATCCGTGAACAGCTTGATTCTATGATTCATTCAAATCATTATTCAAAAGCACTTCGTGACGGAATTGTAACACAACGAAACGGCCGTTTTGTTGTGCCTGTTAAAGCCGAACACAGAGGTGAGGTTGCAGGTATGGTTCACGATACATCAGGTAGTGGTGCAACAGTATTTATTGAACCTGCAGCAGTTGTTGAAGCAAATAACGAAATCAAGGTCCTTGAAAGTCGTGAGCAGGACGAAATCGAAAGAATACTCCTTGAACTTTCGGGAATGGCAGGGGAATTTGAGGATACAATCAAAATTAGTTTTGAGTCAGCAGTAATGCTTGACCTGATTTTCGCAAAGGCACATCTTGCCTATAAAATGAAAGCAAGTCGTCCTATACTTAATAATGACGGTGAGATTTTACTTAAAAAAGCAAGACATCCGCTTATTGACCCTAAAACAGTTGTACCTGTAAATATTTCACTTGGACTTGATTTCGATTCCCTTGTAATCACAGGTGCAAATACAGGCGGTAAAACTGTTTCAATCAAGACAATAGGTCTTTTAACACTTATGGCTGAATGTGGACTTATGCTCCCTGTTACCGATAACAGTAAAATATCAGTTTTCGACAATGTCCTTGCTGATATCGGTGATGAACAGAGTATTGAGCAATCACTCTCCACATTCTCTGCACATATGTCAACAATAGTTGAGATTTTGAAAACTGCTGATGACAGAAGCCTTGTACTTATTGACGAATTGGGTGCAGGTACTGACCCTGTTGAGGGTGCTGCACTTGCCGTTGCAATTCTTGAAAACTTAAGACAAAAGGGTGCAAAAATTGCATCAACTACTCATTATTCTGAATTGAAAGAGTATGCACTTAAAACTGACAGAGTTGAAAATGGTTGTTGTGAATTTGATGTTGCATCTTTAAAGCCAACTTATCGTTTGCTTATAGGTATGCCCGGTCGTTCAAATGCCTTGGCTATTGCAGGACGACTTGGGGTTAATGAAGATATAATTGATTTTGCAAAAGCTCTCATTTCAGAAGAAGACACTCGTTTTGAAGATGCAGTCGATACTTTAGAAACTGCTCGTAAAGCTCTTGATGATGACCGTCAGAAGCTTGAAGAAGAAAAACTTACAATTCTTCGTCAAAAAGAAAATGCTGAAAAAGCTCTTGAAAAAGCAAAAGCACAAAGTGAAAAAGAAGTGACAAGAGCAAAACAAGAAGCTGAAAGAATTGTGGAAAATGCACGCAGAGCAGGTAATTCACTTCTTCTTGAAATTGAACAACTGAAAAAAGAACAGGCAAAGACAAAGAATCTTCAGGAAATTGCAAGAAAAGCAAAGGCTGCTATGGGCAGACAACTTGATAAAATGGATGAAATCCAACAAGGACTTGAGGATGAAGATGGAAATTATACTTTACCAAGACCGTTAAAGGCAGGGGATAGAGTATTCGTCAAAACTCTTGGTGGTGAAGCAGAAGTAATTTCTGTTGATGAAAAGAAAAATACGGTTCAGGTACAGTCAGGTATGATTAAAATGAAAGCAGATATATCTGATGTCCGTTTGCTTGGTGGTCAGAAACTACCTAAAAAACAGACGAGTGGAATGAGAACTGTTCATACTGGTTCTTCAAAAGCAACAGCATCATCCAATTCGTCTATTGACTTAAGAGGAAAAACAGTCGAAGAATCTATGCTTGACCTTGATACATTTATTGATAATGTACTTCGTACCGGTCTTAATGAAATCACAATTATTCACGGTAAAGGCACTGGTGCTTTGCGTAAGGGTATTCACGTTTATCTTCGTAAGCATCCTAATATCCGTACATTCCGTGTGGGTACTTTCGGTGAAGGCGAAGAGGGCGTTACCATAGCTGAATTGAAATAATCATTGAAAAGCATCTGATTTTATGATATTATAAGTAAAAAAGATTTAAGGAGATTTAATTATGAATAAAAAGATTATTCTTGCAGTTGCAATTTTACTTATTGTAGCTGTTGTTTTTGTTGCTTGCAAAGGAAAAGGTGATGTTGAAGAACCAACAGAGTCAACAACAAAATCGACAACCGAATCAAAAACAGAACCTACAACAGTGGATTTGGAAATTTATGATATGTCAGGTGATGGGGTAGGAACAGGGATTATTCCTGGAGTTATTGAAGAAGGTGACATGTCAGGAGACGATATTATACATGTCGGTGGCGATTCAAACGGACAGGATGGAGAAGATAGTATAAGTTGGGAAGAAGTTGTTGGAAAAAACTCTTGACAAACACATAGTAATTTAGTATAATGTCGTTCTGTAAAGTTGAATTGCTTTACAGAACGATTTTTTTGAAAGGCTGGTGTAAAGGTGGCAAACAGTATTGAAATCACAATGCTTCTTGATTTGTACGGTGAAGTGTTAACTGTAAAACAACGTGATTATCTTAACTTTTACTACAATGATGACCTTTCTCTTTCTGAAATCGCTGAAAATGAGGGAATTACCCGACAGGGAGTGCGTGATGCTATCAAAAGAGCAGAAGCGTTGCTTTTCGATATGGAGTCAAAACTCAAGTTTTCTCAGAAGCTTGAAAAGTTTCAGTCAGGACTTGATGATATTATAAAGTGTGCTGACGAAATAAATGAGCATAATTTATCCCATGGTCTTTCCCGTGAAATTAATGATAAAACAGTTAAGATAAAGTCAATTGCACTTTCCTTGACAGAATAGGAGGGAATTATGGCATTTGAAGGTTTATCCGATAGACTTGAAGCCGCTTTTCAGAGATTGAAAAGTAAAGGAAGTCTTAATGAAAAAGACGTCAGAGAAGCAATGAGAGAAGTTCGTCTTGCACTTTTGGAAGCTGATGTTAACTATAAGGTTGCTAAGGACTTTACTGCAAAAGTTACTGAGCGTGCTATTGGTGCTCAGGTTATGGAAAGTCTTACACCTGCACAGATGGTTATCAAAATCGTCAACGAAGAACTCACAGAACTTATGGGTGGTACTCAGACAAGACTTGCATATGCGAGCCATCCACCAACAGTTATTATGATGTGTGGTCTTCAGGGTTCAGGTAAAACAACTCACTGTGCAAAGATTGCACGAAAACTTAAAAATGAAAATCACAGACCATTGCTTGTAGCCTGCGATATTTATCGTCCTGCTGCTATCAAGCAGTTGCAGGTTGTTGGTGAACAGGTTGGTGTTCCTGTTTTTGAAATGGGACAGACAAATCCTGTTACAATAGCAAAGGAAGCTATCAAACTTGCTAAGGATAAGGGTTATGATTATGTCTTTATCGATACAGCCGGTCGTTTGCATATTGATACAGAGCTTATGAACGAGCTTAAGAATATCAAAAGTGAAGTTCATCCTCACGAAATTCTTCTCGTTATTGATGCTATGCTTGGTCAGGATGCTGTGACAGTTGCAAGTACATTTAATGATGAACTTGGTGTCGACGGTCTTGTCCTCACAAAAATGGATGGTGATACCCGTGGTGGTGCTGCACTTTCAGCAAGAGCAGTTACAGGTAAGCCAATCAAATTTGTAGGTATGGGTGAAAAGTTAGACGAACTTGATTATTTTTACCCTGACCGAATGGCAAACAGAATTCTCGGTATGGGTGATGTGCTTTCTCTTATTGAAAAGGCTGAAATTGCTCTTGATGAGAAAAAGGCAGCAAAGCTTGAAGCTAATTTGCGTAAAAACAAGTTTGACCTTGAAGATTTGCTTGACCAGTTTGAACAGATTAACAGAATGGGCAGTATGAAAGACATTCTTTCAATGCTTCCGGGTGTTAATAAAAAGATTAAAGATGTTGATGTTGACGAGCGTCAGCTTGACAGAATGAAAGCAATTATTTTGTCAATGACACCAAAAGAAAGACGAAATCCTGATATTATCAATCCTTCCCGTAAGCGTAGAATTGCTCTCGGTTGTGGTATGAATGTTGAAGATGTTAACAGACTTCTTAATCAGCATCGTCAGATGCAGAAAATGGTCAAACAGATGAATTCCGGCAAAATGCGTCGTCAGCTCAAAAGAATGGGCGGATTCGGTGGCATGAACGGTGGTATGGGTGGATTCCCAATGTAAGGTATATAACACAATAGTGTTTATAATAAAAATTTTTATATATTTGGAGGAAACAAAAATGGCAGTAAAAATCAGACTTCGCAGAATGGGTGCTAAGAGAGCTCCTTTCTACAGAGTAGTAGTTGCAGATTCTCGTTACCCAAGAGACGGCAGATTTATCGAGGAAATTGGTACTTACAATCCAATGACAAATCCTGCTGAAATCAAGATTGACAACGAAAAGGCAGCTCAGTGGATTAAGAATGGTGCACAGCCAACTGATACAGTTAAGGTTATTCTTAAGAAGAGCGGCGCTATTAAATAAGAAAGGTTTTTGAAAATGCAGGAACTTCTTATTACAATAGTTAAGGGACTTGTTGAAAATCCTGACGCTGTTAATGTTACTGTTGATGAAGTTGATGACCGTGGTGTCGTTGTTTATCATCTTCACGTTGCTGAAGACGATATGGGCAGAGTTATCGGTAAACAGGGCAGAATTGCAAAAGCTATAAGAACAGTTGTTAAAGCTGGTGCAACTCGTACAGGAGAAAAAGTTCAGGTCGATATTGACTAAGATTGCAAATTAGGCAGACAGTTTATTGCTTGTCTGCCTTTTTGTAACTTGTAGGGGTCGGCGTCCTCGACGACCCGAAAGGTGTTAAAGTATGATTAAAGACTATCTTGAATTGGGACAAATAGTATCCACACACGGAATTAAAGGTGAAATGCGTTTTAATCCTTGGTGTGATACCCCTGATTTTGTAAAAAAATTTAAAACACTTTATTTTGATAATAAAGGCGAAAAAAGTATAAAAGTTGTTTCAGCACGACCTCATGGAAATGTTGTAATTTTAATGCTTGATGGCATTGACGATATTGATAAAGCACGCGCATTAAAGAATAAGGTGCTTTATATGAAACGAAGTGATGCAAAACTTTCAAAAGGTACTTGGTTTATTCAGGAACTTTTTGACTGCAAGGTTTTTGATGACAATACAGGTAAAGAACTTGGCATCATAACCGATGTCAGCGAAACAGGTGCTAATGACGTGTGGCACATTAAAACTCCATCTGGTGAAGTGCTCATTCCTGCAATAAAACAGGTAGTGGTTTCTGTTGATGTTGATGAGGGAATTGTTAAAATAAATCCTATAAAAGGACTTTTTGAAGATGAAAATTAACATAATGACACTTTTTCCAAAAATGTGCGAAAGTGTGCTTTCTGAAAGCATTATCGGCAGAGCAAGGGAAAAAGGATATGTGGAAATAAATTGCATAAATATAAGGGACTATACTCTTGATAAGCACCGTCGTGTGGATGACGCTCCTTACGGTGGCGGTATGGGTATGCTTATGCAGACTCAGCCTATCGCAGATTGCTATAAGGCGATTTGTGAAAAGAGTGAGAATAAAAATCACCTTATTTATATGTCACCATGTGGTGAAGTTCTGACACAGAAAAAAGTAAAAGAACTTGCATTAATGGATGAAATAACAATTCTTTGCGGACACTATGAGGGAATTGACCAGCGTGTTATTGATACTTTGGTTGATGAACAGATTTCAATAGGTGATTATGTGCTTACAGGTGGCGAATTACCGGCACTTGTTCTTGCAGATTCAATCTCAAGGATGTTAGAAGGCGTTTTGCCGAATGATGAGGCAAAAGAGCTTGAAAGCCACTATAACGGACTCCTCGAGTATCCACAATACACAAGACCGTATGAATGGAATGGTCTGAAAGTCCCTGATGTTCTCATTTCAGGTCATCACGGAAACGTTGACAAGTGGCGTCGTGAACAGTCACTAATTATGACAGCAAAATACAGACCTGATATGCTCGAAAAAGCAGATATAACAGAGAAAGAAAAAGAATTTTTAGGAAATTGGAAAAAGACTGTTGAATAAATAGTTTTCTTGATGTAAAATAAAGACATAGCATAGCAAAAGGAAGTCTTTAAATGGATATAAAAGTAGTAACAAAGTCAGAAATAATTAAGTATATTGCAATAATTCTTGCTTTTGTTCTTTTAATTACAACCGTTGTTTTTGGCGTAAGAAATAATAAAACATCTGAAGAAAATGAAAAGTTGAGCAGTCAACTTGCAGAGAATGAATCAATTCTTGAAGAAAAGTTGTCGGAGAATAAAGCTCTTGAAGAAGAAAAAAATAATCTTGATGAACTTTATAAAAATGCACTCGATGTAAATGATGAAAAAGAGAGTATAGTTGACGAGCTTAATAAACAGATTGAAGATTTGAATAAACAAATTTCACTGAAAAACAAGGAAAATAATAAGGAAGAAAACACAACTAAAAAGACGACAACTGGAACTGTTTTACCAAAGCCAATTCCGGCAAAAGGTAAAACAGTTTATCTTACTTTTGATGACGGACCATGTTCCCTCACTCCTGAAATTCTCGACATTTTAGATGAATATAATGTTAAGGCAACTTTTTTCGTAGTAAATGGTAAGTATAACTATCTTATGAAAGAAATTGTTGATAGGGGACACAAGATAGGACTTCATTGTTATAAGCATGTTTATTCTCAAGTTTATGCTTCCGACGAGGCATATTTTACAGATTTGCAAAAAATACACGATGTTGTGAAAAAGGAAACAGGCGTTGATGCAGATATTATCCGATTCCCCGGTGGAGGAAGTAATACAATCAGCAAAAAATACTCAAAAGGTATTATGACACGACTTACAAAAGCAGTTGTTGAAAAAGGCTATGCATATTTTGATTGGAACTGTTATAACGGTGACGCCGATGGTGTAAAAAGTGTGGCAAAACAAGTGGAAAACTGTAGTAAATTCCCGAGAGGTGCAAGTAATATTGTTGTTCTTATGCATGATAATAAGGAAGCAACAGTGAAGGCTTTACCTAAAATTATTGAGTATTATCAAAGCTGTGAGATGACGTTTGGCGTACTTCAAAAAGATACAAAGTTTACTAATCACACTGTTTATAACTGATAAAGTATTGATATTATACAAAAATTGTCAGGGATTATGGCAAAAATGCACAAACTTATTTCTTGTGAAAAAGCTGTTTTTGTTTTTCTGACTGAATTATTGTTTTTGAGACAAAACTGCAACTTTTTTCGTTGACGAAGAAAAGTTTTGTGGTATAATATATTAGTAACAAAGGTGTATAAATCTGTTATTTATATTTTTTTCATTTGGGAGAATGAGTTTATGTATACTAAAGATGTAGAAGTTAAAAATCAAGTTGGTTTACACGCACGTCCTGCAACTTTTTTCATCCAGAAGGCTAATGAATTTAAGTCATCTATCTGGGTTGAAAAAGAAGACAGAAGAGTAAATGCAAAGAGTCTTCTTGGTGTTCTTTCACTCGGCATTATGGGTGGAACAACAATTCGTATTCTTGCAGGCGGTCCTGACGAAGAACAGGCAGTTGAAGAACTCGTTAAGCTTGTTGAATCAGGTTTTGCTGAGTAATTAAAACTCAACTTAAGCACATCTTTCAGGTGTGCTTTATTTTTTTGTCTTTATATGTTATTATATACAAAAGATATTGCAAGGTGGTGAAATTCTGTGAACGAAAAACTTAGCATTTTACGAGAAAAAGCTATGAAATTGCCTCTTACTCCCGGCGTTTATATAATGAAAAACAAGCAAGGAAAAATTATTTATATTGGCAAGGCAAAAAAACTTAAAAATCGCGTCAGCCAGTATTTTGGTTCACAGAATAAGCACGCCATAAAAGTGCGAAAAATGGTTGAAAATGTTGACGATTTTGACTATATTCTCACTGATTCAGAGTTTGAAGCACTTGTCCTTGAAGCAAGTCTTATAAAGCAAAATCAACCAAAGTACAATATCCTTTTAAAGGATGACAAGGGATACAGTTATATTAAAGTTACCAATGAACCGTATCGGAAAATTTCAGCAGTTCTTCAGAAAGACGATGAAACTGCAGATTATATCGGACCATTCACAAGTTCATATTCAGTTAAACAATCGGTTGATGAGGCAAATAAGATTTTTAAATTGCCACAGTGTAATAAATCTTTCCCAAGAGATTTTAAGAAAGGCAGACCTTGTCTTAATTTCCATATAAACCGTTGTATGGGTGTGTGTACGGGTAAAATTTCAAAAGCAGAATATGACGAGGCAGTAGATAGTGCTCTTGATTTTCTCAATGGTGATATTACAAAAATCGTAAAAGAACTGAAAATCAAGATGAACACCTGTGCAGAGAACCTTGATTTTGAGAATGCAGGAAAGTATCGTGACAGAATCCGTGCTATTGAAAATATGCAGGTTAAACAGAAAGTTGTAACCGATACAGGCGATTCAAAAGATGTTTTTGCAGTTGCAGTGAATGAACAGGATATCTGCATAACAGTTCTGCGATATGACAAAGGCAGACTTTGTGACAGTGAATATTTTTTCTTTGATTCTGAAAAAATGGTAGAAAATATCAGATGTAATTTTCTTATTCAGTATTACGGAATGAATCGTGCTGTTCCACAAAAAGTTTTTGCAGATGAAGAATTTGACGATATGGAATTACTTCAGGAACACCTGACAAATGTGCGAGGGAAGAAGTGCACGGTTTCGGTTCCGCAAAGAGGCGAGGGCTTAAAACTTGTGAATATGTGCCGTGAAAATGCCTATGAAAAACTTGCACAGAAAAAGGGTAAGCAATCCTCGGAAATCAAATCGTTAGAAGAGCTTAAAACTCTTTTAGGACTCGACAAAACACCTGAATATATTGAGTCTTACGACATTTCTCATACAGGCGGTGAGGACAATGTTGCGGGTATGGTTGTTTTTAAAAACGGCAGACCGTTAAAACGTGCATATCGTACATTCAATATTAAATCTTTTGCAGGACAAGACGATTATGGCTCTATGAGAGAAGTTTTGTCACGACGCTTTGATGAGTACGAAAAATACAAAGACCAGAATCTTGACGAAGGCTTTGGAAAATTACCTGATTTAATTCTCCTTGATGGCGGTAAGGGTCAGGTAAATGCAGTAAGGGAAGTCTTAATTGAAAAGAATCTCAATATCCCATTGTTTGGTATGGTAAAGGACTCAAAGCATAAGACAAGAGCCATTACAGGTGATGGTGGTGAAATTGCAATAAATTCTACGAGAAGCGTTTTTACTCTTGTGTCGGAAATTCAGGAAGAAGTTCATCGTTTTTCAGTTGGTTTCCATCATAAAAAACATACAAAACGAGGCCTTGAGTTATCCCTTACAAAAATTGACGGTATCGGTGAAAAGAAAGCAAAAGAGCTTTTGAAAACTTTTAAAACTATAAAAAACATAAAATCAGCAAGTGTCGAAGAGCTTCAGAAAGTAAAGGGAATAAACAAAGAACTTGCAGAAAAAATATATGATTATTATAACGAGGAATAAAATATGATTGATACAATTATTTTTGATTTGGACGGAACACTTTTAAATACTCTTGAAGACCTTATGGACAGTGTGAATTTTGCACTCGGAAGACAAGGGTATCCTTTGCGTAATATAAGTGAAATTCGTTCATTTGTAGGTAACGGAATTCGTCTTTTAATGGAAAGAGCAGTACCAAATGAAGTTATCGGAACAGACACATTTGAAATCTGTTTTGAAGATTTCGTTGATTATTATAAAATCCATATGGAAGACAAAACAGCACCTTATGATGGTATAAATGATATGCTTTCCAATATTAAAAAAATAGGTTTTAAAACCGCTATCGTGACAAATAAGGCTGATTTTGCTGCTCAGGATTTATGTAAAAGAATGTTTGGCGAGAATATCGACTTGGTTGTTGGTAGCTCTGATGACAGACCAAACAAACCTGCACCTGACGGAGTTTTCTATGCTCTTAAAAAGCTTGACAGCAAACTTGAAAATACCGTTTTTGTCGGTGATGCTGACACAGATATTCTCACAGCAAAGAATGCAGGCCTTTCTTCAATTGGTGTGCTTTGGGGTTTCCGTGACCGTGAAATAATCGAGGTTGAAGGTGCAGAATATATTGTTGAAACGGTAAAAGAACTTGAAAATTTACTTATTTGTTTAAAAAATGCTCAGAATTAACATAATATTTATAAAATAATTTGACAAATACAGGTAAAAATGAGATAATAATTATATGTATTTACACAATGGAGCGAATATATGAGAGTAATAACAGGCGAAGCAAGAGGTAGAAAACTTATCACACTTGAGGGTGAGGATGTCCGTCCTACTACCGATAAAGTAAAAGAAAGTATTTTTAATATTGTTCAGTTTGATATTGAAGGTGCTTCAGTTCTTGACTTGTTTGCGGGTTCAGGACAGTTGGGTATTGAGGCTTTGAGCCGAGGGGCTAAACACTGTACTTTTGTTGACTCGTCAAATCGTTCAATTGAGGTTGTAAAGCAGAATCTTAAAACTGTGGGTTTTGAAAAAAGAGCAAGTGTTTTTTGTGGTGATGGTAAAATGTATATCACATTAAGCCACGACAGATTTGATATTGCTTTTCTTGACCCACCGTATAACAAGCAGATTATTGACAGTGTTTTACCTGCTGTTGCAGAGAAAATGACCGACTATGGTATAATTCTTTGTGAAAGTGAATTAAGAGAAGTCTTGCCTGAATCTGCAGGTGACTTCACTAAACACCGTGAATATAAATATGGTAAAATAAAAATTACCTCATACAGAAAGAATAAGTGAGAAATATGAAAACAGTAATTTGTCCGGGTAGTTTTGACCCAGTAACTAACGGACATCTTGATATTATCAGACGAAGTTCAAAGTTATTTGATAAGGTTATCGTTGTTGTAATGAAAAACCCGTCAAAAACTAATTTTTGCTTTTCACCTGAAGAACGTGCTGAACTTATTTCACGTTGTATAAAGGATTTTGATAATGTTGAGGTTGATATTTACGAAGGTCTTTTAGCCCAATATGCAAAGATGAAAAATGCAGTTGCAGTTGTTAAGGGACTTCGTGCTGTGTCTGACTTTGAATATGAATTCCAACAGGCACAAATGAATAAAAAACTCAATAGTGAGCTTGAAACGGTGTTTATCAACACAAGAGTTGAAAATCTTTATTTAAGCTCAAGTGCAGTTAAGCAAATTTGCGAATTAGGTGGGGATATAAGTGATTTTGTCCCTGAAATAATTTGTAAAGATATAGTAGAAAGAATCAGGAGAGGTGTAGGAAAATGACAATAGAAAACTTACTTGAAGAGATTGAGGCTATACTTGAGGAAGGTAAAACAGTTCCTTTCACATCAAACCTTTTAGTTGATGCTCAGGCTATCAAGACAGCTATTGAAGACATCAGACTTAATATGCCTGAAGAACTTATGCAGGCAAGAAAAATCGCTTCAGAAAGAAAAGAAATTCTCACAGGTGCACAGGATAATGCTGACAAGATTATTGAACAGGCACATGTAAGAGCAAAGGAAATCATTTCTGAAGACGAGATTACAAGAGGAGCAGAAATGCAGGCTGAAGAAATTATTCAGCAGGCAAGACAGACTGCTAATGAAATCGTTGAGCAGGCAAGAGCTTCTGCAACTGAACTTACAGAACAGGCAAGAAACTGGTCAAGAGAAATGCGTCAGAGTGCAAGTGAATATGTTGAAAGCATCGTTGCAGTTGCTGATGAAACTCTTACAAATTCAGTTAACGAAATCCGTCGTGCACGTCAGCACTTAAAGGCTGCATCTCAGTCAAAACGTGTTGATGAATAATGCATAAAGATTTAATATCATAAGAAGCACACCTCGTAGCATATTTATTTATATAAATTGTGTTCGAGGTGTTTCTTTATGTTTGTGTATTCTGTAAAAACAAAACATCTTAAGGTGTTTTTGCTCGTTGGCTTTGTATTGTTCACAGCAGTTTCATTGTTTATCCTTTCTAACGAAAGTCAGGAAACTTCAAGTAATAACGATATGTTTTTGCTGGCAGAAACTCATGAAGAACGTATGAAGTTTGTATCGCAGTTCGGTTGGCAGGTGGACGAAGAACCTGTTCAGGTTAAAGAGATTATAATCCCCACAGAAGCTGACGAGGTTTATACTGCATATAACGATATCCAGCGTTCTCAGGGTTTTGACTTAACGGAGTTTGCAGGGGAACGTGCAAAATGCTGGACATATACTGTAAAAAATTATGAAGGGTATGAAAATCATGAGTGCATTCAAATAAATATATTAGTTTATGACGGAAAGGTAATCGGTGGAGATGTTTGTTCCGTAGAGCTTGATGGATTTATGCACGGATTTTCAGGATAAAATGGAAAGACTTGATAAAATTCTTGCTTCACAAGGGACTCTGTCACGAAAAGAAGTAAAGGAAATGATAAGGAAGGGCAGAATTGCACTGAATGGTTCTGTCGTTAAGGATAGTTCATTAAAAATCAATGAAAATAATGACATCATTTCAGTTGATGGTGTTGAACTTGTGCTAAAAAAACACATTTATATAATGCTTAATAAGCCGCAGGGTGTGGTGTCTGCAAGTGAAAGTGATACTGATAAAACAGTTGTGGATTTAGTCCCTGAGACTCTCTTCAGAAAAGGACTTTTTCCTGCAGGACGACTTGATAAGGATACTACGGGATTTGTACTTATCACGGATGATGGTGATTTTGCACATAAGATTCTTTCACCTAAAAATCATATTTTCAAAACATATATTGCAGAGCTTGAACACAGACTTTCAGAGTCTGATATAAAATCTCTTGAAAACGGGATTACTTTGGGTGACGGCACAGAACTTAAGGAATCCAAAGTGGAGATTGTTGAAGATACGGACAAGCCGTTGGTAAGAATTATGATTTGTGAGGGTAAGTATCATCAGGTAAAAAGAATGTTTGCTGCGACCGGTAACAAAGTCTTGTCACTTCATCGTGAAAAGATGGGTGAACTCCGTCTTGATGAGAACCTTAAACCTGGTGAATGTCGTGAAATTACACCTGAAGAACTTGAAAAAATAACATTAAAGTAAATTTATTGGTCAATTTCAACAATGATTTTTTAAGATAAAAAGCAAGTAAAATGCGAGTAATATACAAAAAAAATCAAAATTTTTGTGTATTTTGATTGAAAAAAGTTGGAAAATATCAAAAATTCACTTGCAAAAATAGATTTTATTGTGTAAAATACATAGTGTTTTAATTGTGAATTTGTATAAAAGGTGGTAAAACGATGTCAAACAGATTATTTCAGGGAATCGTCCATCAGATGACAGATGTTATCGAAAGAACATTCGGTGTTATTGACGAAACAGGCACTGTCATTTCTTGTAGTGAATTAGGTAAAATTGGTGAAGTGCAGTCAAGTGCAGTTGCTGAAGTTTTTGCTGTTGCAGAAAATAAAGTTATAGATGGATATACTTACAGAGTTTTTGGCGCACATATGCATCCAGTATATGCTATTTTTGTTGAAGGCGATGATTACATCGCTGATAAGTATGTTGGTGTTCTTTCTGTTGCACTCTCCACAATCAAACAATATTATGACGAAAAATATGACCGTGGAAACTTTATTAAGAACATTATTCTTGATAATATTCTTCCGGGAGATATCTATATTAAGGCAAGAGAACTTCATTTCAACAATGATGTTACTCGTGTAGTTCTTCTTATCAGAATTGCTGAAAAGAATGATGTTTCAGTATTTGATGTTATTCAGGATTTGTTCCCGGATAAGTCAAAAGACTTCGTTATCAATATAAATGAAACTGATATTGCCCTTGTAAAAGAGGTTAAGAGTAATATTGAAATAAAAGACCTTGAAAAACTTGCTCGTTCAATTGCAGATTCTCTTGGTACTGAATATTATACACATGTACTTGTTGGTATCGGTACTCCTGTTGATTCTATCAAAGACTTGGCTCGTTCATACAGAGAGGCTCAGGTTTCTCTTGAAGTTGGTAAAGTTTTTGACACCGAAAAGACAATCGTAAGCTATGAAAACCTTGGTATAGCAAGACTTATTTATCAGCTTCCAACAACACTTTGTGAGATGTTTCTTCGTGAAATCTTTAAGCGTGGTTCAATCGAAAGCCTTGACCACGAAACACTTTTCACAATTCAGAAATTCTTTGAGAATAATCTTAACGTTTCTGAAACATCAAGAAAATTGTTTGTTCACAGAAATACACTTGTTTATCGTCTTGAAAAGATTAAGAAACTTACAGGTCTTGACCTTCGTGAGTTTGACGATGCAATCGTATTCAAGGTAGCATTAATGGTTAAGAAATACCTTGATGCAAACCCAATTAAATATTAATTTTTAAATTTCGTAATTAAAAAGAAGCGGAAAAATATTCTGCTTCTTTTTCTTTTATCTATAATGCAATAAATTAACACAATATTTTTGTGCAAAGCGACGATAAATATGAACTTTTTTCAAAAAACGTTACAAACACAATATTTTGTGGTATAATGTACCCAACAATGACTATTATGTGTTATTGTTGCCAATTTTAGGTAAAAAATGATTTTTAATACATAAAGGATAAGGTGCATATTGTGATTGAATTCAGACATGTTTCAAAAACTTATGAAAATGGTACAAATGCCCTGCGTGATGTTTCCATTACTATTGAAGACGGCGAATTCGTCTTTATCGTAGGTGCGTCAGGTGCAGGTAAGAGTACTTTTCTCAAAATTATTATGCGTGAACAGGTGCCTAATAGTGGCTCTGTTGTTATTAATAACTATGATTTGAACAAGATTAAAAAGAGAGATATTCCAAAGTTCAGAAGAACTATGGGTATCGTTTTCCAGGATTTCCGACTTATTCCTAATATGACTGTTTATGATAATGTTGCGTTTGCTATGCGTGTTATCGGTGCAAAGGAAAAGGATATAAGAAAACGTGTTCCATATGTTCTGAGCCTTGTTGGTCTTACTTCAAAGGCAAGACAGTTACCAACACAGCTTTCAGGTGGTGAGCAGCAGAGAGTAGCTCTTGCTCGTGCACTTGTTAATAATGCAGGAATTATCATTGCTGACGAGCCGACAGGTAATATCGACCCTGAAATGTCATATGAAATTGTTGACTTGCTTAATCATATCAATGCTAATGGTACAACAGTTGTAATGGTTACTCATGAGCATGAGCTTGTTCGTCGATTTAACCATCGTGTTATCACTATCAGTCAGGGTGAGGTTGTTTCTGATACAGGTGCAAAACAGACTGAAGAGAAAGTTTCGGAAACTGTTGACGAAACAATTTATTATGAAACACAGGCTGAGCTTAAGGAAGCAGTTGAGCATGAACTTCAGGAAAAAGTTGATCAGATGCGTGAAGAGGTTATCAGCTCACTTCTTGAACTTGATGAGGAAGACAATACATCACCATCATTCTATGCTCAACCAAACAGTGATAAAGAACTTGAAGATTTTATGAAATCTTACGGTGTTGATGACACAGAAATTTCAGCTGAAGAGGTCATTGCCGGACTTGAAGAAAAGAAGAATGGAGGTGACGTCCAGTGAAGGGTGCAAGCTTAGGTTATTTAACAAAAGAAGGCTTCCGTAATGTCTGGGTAAACAGACTTATGTCGTTGGCGTCAATTACTGTTCTTATGGCTTGTCTTGTAATTATCGGACTTGGTGCAATGCTTTTCTTTAATATTAATGCATTGTTAGATAAAATCGAAAGTCAGAATGTTATTATGGTCTATATTGAGGACGGAACAACTGATGAACAGATTGAAAAGTTAGAGCAGGACATTTTTGGATTAGGTAACATTGAAAAATGTGACTTTGTTTCTAAAGAAGAAGCATTTGAAAACAGTAAAAAAGAATTAGGTGAAGATTCTGCATTGCTTGAGGGTATGGAAAATCCTATGCCTGATGCTTATAAAGTTACTGTTTCTGATATGAATCTTTTCAAACAGACAGTAAAAGGTCTTAATAGTCTTGAACATATAGAAACGGTCCGTGAAAACAGTGATGTTGCCGATAAACTTATTGATATCCGACATGCAGTTACAATTGTGATTGCCGGTATGGTACTTTTACTCTTTATCGTATCATTGTTTATTATTGCAAACACAATTCGTATTACAATGTTCTCACGAAGACTTGAAATCAGCATTATGAAGGCTGTTGGTGCAACAAATTGGTTTATTCGTTGGCCATTTATGATTGAGGGTATCGTAATTGGTGTCATTTCAAGCCTTGTGTCAATGGGAGTTCTTGCAGGTCTTTACTACGGTGTAGCTTATGTGTTCAAAGACCTTCTTCAGTTGTTTGAACCTGTTGCTTTTGGTCAGTATGCAGGATATATCTTCTTATTGTTTACTTTAATCGGTACTTTTACAGGTTCAGTAGGAAGTCTTATTTCTATGGGTAAATATCTTAGAGAGCAAGGGAGTGTTATAAGTGAAAATTAGCACAAGAATACTTTCTGTCATTATGGCGATGGTGCTTCTTTTTACTGCAATTCCGTTCTCAGGTTCTGCTAAAACCCTTTCGGAAATTCAAGCTGAAATTGATAAATATGAGCAGGAGATTTCCAACAGCAATAAAGGACAGGCAAATGCTAAGAAAAAACTTGAGCAGTTGCAGGAACAGAGTAAGATAATCGACCAGAAGATTGCAATTCTTGAAGAAGAAATATCTCCTATCCGCAAGAAAATCAACGAATTAACTGCTCAGATTAATGAGTTTGAAGCTCGTATCAAAACTCTTGAAAAAGAGATTAATGAAGTTACAAAGCAGATTGAAGAACAGGAACTTGAAATAAAGGATACTCAGGAACTTCTCAGACAACGCCTCAGAGCCACATATATGGCAGGGGAAACTTCTGAACTTGAAATCTTCCTTAGTGCATCTGACTTTTCAGATTTTCTTGCAAGGTCAGAGTTCCTTCGTCAGGTTGCAAAGCATGACACAGATATTATAAAAAGCTTAGAAGCACAAATAAAAGAATTTAATCGTATGATTGAGGATTTGAACTCAAAACGTACAGAAATTGATGAAAAGAAAAAACTTGTTGAAGCTGACCGTGCAGAGCATCAGGCTGAAAAAGCTGTTCTTGATGTCAAAATGAACGAACTTGAAACTGCACAGGCAAAGAATGCAGCAAACATTAAAAAGCAAAATGAGATAATCAGTACATATAGCGAAGATAGTGCTTATTATCAGCAATTACTTGCACAGGCTGAAAGGGAAAAAGCAGCGTATTCTGCAGCTCTGGACCAGGAAATCAATAATACCGGCTCATCAGGTAGTGGCGTTATTGATAATGGCGTTGTAAATCATAATTTCAAAGTTTCATCAAAAGGTCTTATTTCTCCGATTCAGGAACCAACTGTTTATTATTCAGCAACATTTGCACAGCACTCTTCCCGTGGTACAGCATCTATCGACCTTTGTGCTCCTGCAAATAGAGTAATTAACGGTAAGACATATTACACAACTAAAGGTGCAAAGTTCTATGCTGTTGCATCCGGTACAGTTACAAAATCAACTTATGTAGCATCAACTTATGGTCATTACATCAATATTGACCACGGTAATGGTTTAAGCTCACTTGGTTGTCACCTTGATGCTCGTTATGTAAGCGTCGGTGATAAGGTTGTTCAGGGACAAGTAATCGGACTTGTAGGTAATACAGGTAACTGTTGGCCACGACCAACAGATGCAAACCCTGTTGCAGGTTCACATCTTCACTTTGAAATGCGTCTTAACGGTAATCGTGTAAACCCTGAACTTTATTTACCATCACCACTTGTATAAGTAGGCGAGTATAATTCACAGTAAAGGATGATGTCCTTTGAATAAAAAAATTTCATTAGGTCTTGCCGTATCCTGTATCTTCCTTGCTGTTGCATTGGCTGTTTCAATTACTATGATGGTTGCAATGGGAATATACAACAGTATGATCAAGGATGTTGCCCAGCGTTCAGGTGTTCATTCCACAGTTTCGGATATTGACGAAATAGTACGTAAAAACTATTTTGGTGAAATAAATGAAAACCTTTTAAAAACAATGATTTCTGATGGATATGTTGAAGGTATCGGCGACCGTTACAGTTATTATATGACTGCAAACGAATATATTGATTATCAGGAAGAAGAAAAAGGTAATAAAGGTGGCATAGGCGTTATTGCTTTTTATGACAGTAAGAATGATAACATTTATGTGTCAGAGGTTTCTGAAAAATCTCCTGCACAACTTCAGGGAATTCAAAAAGGCGATGTTATTACTGCTGTTGATTCTGTTAAAGTCACTTCATCAAATTATGAAGAACTTTTACAGAGCCTTAATGGCGAAAAGCTCACTAATGTTCAGGTTACCTTTACCCATGATGGAAAAAGTAATACTGTTTCTGTTGCAAGAGGATATTCAGCCCAGACGGTATATTACAGCATTAATAACAATATAGGCTATATTAAAATTACAGCATTTTACAGTACAACTGCTGAACAGTTGCAAGAGGCACTCGAATTTATGAATGAAAAGGATGTTTCATCTGTAATATTTGATGTGAGAAATAACAGTACAGGACTTATTCCTGATGCTGTTGAATGTATTGATATGCTTGTTCCTGTGGCAACAGAAGGTACAACTGCAATTGCAACAGCTATTGATAAAGACGGTAAATCAATCGAAACTTTTACATCTGATTCAACAAGTTCAAGCTTAGGTATGGTTGTCCTCGTAAATTCCAATACATCAGGTGCTGCAGAACTTTTTGCATGTGACTTAAGGGACTTTGGTATGGCACAGCTTGTAGGAGATAAAACTGCAGGTAACGGCACAATGCAGAAAATCTTTGAGCTGAATGACGGCAGTGCAATTTCTTTGACTGTTGCAAAGATTATACCATATAAGAGTGAAAGCTATAATGGTGTCGGAATTGAGCCTGACCATAAGGTTGAACTCACCGTTGAACAATTTTCAAGACTCGAAATGCTTTCTCTTGATGAAGACCCACAGTATAAAAAGGCTATGAGCCTTTTAGGTAACTAAATAAATATAAATCTCTCTGCATAGTATGTTGTGGAGGGATTTTTTTATGTTTTGTGTGCTTAATGTGAAAGAGAGAAATAAAACATTTTTTGAGAGGATTTTTGGTAGGCTTCTGGTTGATGATTTTTCAGTAAAAACAATACCTGTGTACAAAGGTGCACCTTTTTTTATGCTTGATATAACGACAGGTAAAAAGGAAATAGACTGGGAAAATGTTGTTTTCGCTGTGGGTAAATGTGCTTCAAGACTCATATTAAACAATGATTTAATCATACCTGACAATATGAATGTAGGTGTTTTCAAAAGTCAGGTTTTGTACAAAAAAATGATGAAAAACACTTTTCTTCATATTCTTGAAAATAATAAAAATGACTTGCACACTATTTCAATTATGGATAAAAATGCAGAAAATACTGATTTTACCAAACAACTGTCAAAATGTGCTTCATCAATGAGCATTTTCACATTGAACAAGGAAAATTACAGTGATATTTGTGAAGAAATAACTGATGAAACGGGTATGTGTCCCGTACTGACAAGTAGTTTTGATAATGCAAAAATAAAAATTAATTCTGATATGCTCACAATGACAATTTATAATGACAATGAAAATATGAACTTTTCATCAGGTGTTGATTTTTCTGTTATGCCTGTATATGAAAATCTTTTGCCGGAGGGAATAAACAAATATGATTTTTACTCTGCACTTTATGAACTGTGTGGTGTGTTTTCATTGGGAGAAAGCATTTTTGACACAATTATTGTAAATAATGAAAAAAAGCGTGTTAAGGACATTCATTTCTCTTGACACGAATGGAAATATTTAATATAATATATTTTAATTGGGGCAGTACGACTGCTTGTTTCGTTGTGCCCAAAATCCGAATAAAAGGAGTTTTAAAAATGGCAGAAACATTACTCACAATAGAAGGTCTTAAGGAACTTGAGGCTGAACTTGAACAATTAAAAGTTGAAGGCAGAAAAGAAGCTGCTGAAAAAATCAAACTTGCAAAGAGCTTTGGTGATTTGTCAGAAAACAGTGAATATGACGAGGCTATGAATGACCAGGCAAAGCTTGAAGCTCGTATCAGCGAAATTGAGCATATTCTTAAAACTGCAAAGATTCTTGACGTTGACGCACTCAGCAACGAAAATGTTCACATCGGTTCAATTGTTAAGCTTACAGATAAAACGAAAAAGACATACACATATACAATAGTTGGCTTTGCTCAGGCTGACCCTGCAGCAGGTAAGATTTCAGACGAATCACCTGTTGGTAAAGCACTTATCGGTCACAAAAAAGGTGATAAGGTTACTATTGAAGTGCCAAATGGTACACTTGAATTTAAAATTGTAGAAATTACAAGATAAGGTGAATTAGCGTGAAAAATCACGCTATTTCAAATTGTATGTCCCTCAAAATTTGAAAATCTCAAATTTTGAGATGGACTAAATTTCCATCACGCCTTACCAGGCTACAGTAGGGAGTGATATATTTTTTTATGAGAGGTTTGTAGCCGGAAAGGCTATGGAAATTAATATGGCAGATAATATTAAGCAGAATCAGCCTGAAGTTGATTTAGGTGAACAGCAGAGAATCCGTCAGGAAAAGCTCAGAGCTTTACAGGAAGAGGGCAAGGACCCATTTGTAATTACAAAATATGACCAGACACATCATAGTGCTGATGTTAAGGAGAATTTTGAAGAACTTGAGGGTAAAACTGTCCGTGTTGCAGGTCGTATGATGTCAAAGCGTGTCATGGGTAAGGCATCATTCTGTAACATTCAGGACCTTAAGGGCAACATCCAGTCTTACGTTGCAAGAGATAGCATCGGTGAAGAAGAATATAAGGCATTCAAAAAACTTGATATCGGTGACATTATCGGTATTGAAGGTACTGTGTTTGAAACAAAAACAGGTGAAAAATCTATTCATGCAACAACAGTAACGCTTCTTTCAAAGAGTTTGCAGATTCTTCCTGAAAAGTTCCATGGTCTTACAAATACTGATATGAGATATCGTCAGCGTTATATTGACCTTATTATGAATCAGGAATCAAAGCAGACACTTATCAATCGTTCAAAGATTATCAGTGCAGTCCGTAAATATCTCGATGGTGAGGGCTTTATGGAAGTTGAAACACCAATGCTTGTTTACAATGCAGGTGGTGCAGCAGCAAGACCATTTGAAACACATTTCAATGCACTTGATACAGATATTAAACTTCGTATTTCTCTTGAACTTTACTTAAAGCGTCTTATCGTTGGCGGTATGGAAAGAGTTTACGAAATTGGTCGTGTTTTCCGTAATGAAGGTGTTGATACTCGTCATAACCCTGAGTTTACACTTATGGAGCTTTATCAGGCATATACTGATTATCACGGTATGATGGATTTGACAGAAAATCTTTATCGTTATGTTGCTCAGGAAGTTCTTGGTACAACTACAATCACATTCAACGGAATTGAAATGGATTTAGGTAAGCCATTTGAGAGAATTACAATGCTTGATGCAGTTAAGAAGTATTCAGGTGTTGACTTTAATGAAATCAATAGTGATGAAGAAGCTCAGGCAGTTGCAAAAGAGCACCATGTTGAATTTGAAAAGCATCATAAGAAGGGTGATATTCTCAATCTCTTCTTTGAAGAATTTGTTGAAGAACATCTTGTTCAGCCAACATTCGTTATGGATCACCCAATTGAAATTTCTCCACTTACAAAGAAAAAGCCTGAGGACCCTAACTATGTTGAACGTTTTGAGTTCTTTATGAACGGCTGGGAAATGGCAAATGCTTATTCAGAGCTCAATGACCCGATTGACCAGAGAGAACGTTTTAAGGCACAGGAAGCACTTCTTGCTCTCGGTGATGAAGAGGCAAACACAACAGACGAAGATTTCCTTTATGCGCTTGAACTTGGTATGCCACCAACAGGCGGTATCGGCTTCGGTATTGACCGTATGACAATGCTCCTTACAGACAGTCAGGCAATCCGTGACGTTATTCTCTTCCCAACAATGAAACCATTAGACTAATAATTAAGGACTCTTACTGTAAAAGGTAAGAGTCTTTTTTTCTTGCAAATATTTAATGGTGTGATATAATGAAAATATGTGGGAGAAAAGGGGATGTTATCATGGCAGAAAATAAAGCAAAACTCTCAACTAAAGAAACAATTATTCAGGTGGCAAAATTTGTAGCATTCTCAATGGGTGCAGGTATTATACAGATTGCGTCATACACAATTATTCACGAGCTTACAGATTGTGAACATTGGAAAGCATACCTTCCATCACTTATATTGTCAGTTCTTTATAATTTCACAGTAAACAGAAAATTTACATTCAAATCAGCAACAAATGTTCCTGTTGCAATGCTTAAGGTTGCACTTTTCTATTGCGTATTCACACCTGTGTCATTGTATCTTGGTCAAATGGCAGAAAATGCAGGTATCAATAACTACATAGTTGAAGCAGTAACAATGGCTTGCAACCTTGTTACAGAATACCTTTTCTGTAGATTTGTAGTTTATCGCAACTCAATGAACACAAACGATATTGCCCAAAAAGATAAAGCAAAAGAAGAAAGTAAATAAAAACCAACTTGCCTTCCTCTGACGAGGGTGCGGGTGTCCGGTGGACACCTCTGCGAAGCAGAAGCACTGTCTGAGCCGGTAGGCGAGTAATGAGGTGGCATTTTCGTAAGAAAATGACGGAGGGAGAGAAAAATAGATAAAAATCTATTGACTTTTACCTTAGGTGAAAATGTAAAATCGTCACTGTAAAGGGGGCTTTGCCATGAAAATTAAAGAGGTTATCAAAAAAACTGGTCTTACAGACAGAGCAATAAGACTTTATATTGAAAACGACCTTGTAAAACCCGAATGTGACGAAAATTACAATGGCAGAAAAAGTATTGACTTTTCTGAAAATGATGTTGAACAGTTAAAAAACATTGCCTTACTTCGTAAAGCAGATTTTTCAATTCAAGAAATCAGAGCTTTGCAAATGGGTGGCGAAACTGCACAACAAACAGTTAAAGATTACATAAAAAGAACAAATGAAAAAATTCAATTCAATACTGAAATCGTTGAGAAAATCGGCACTCTTGCAGACGAAGAAAATATCACAGTCGAAATAATCTGCGAAAAGCTTTCAAGTAATTTAGAAAATGAAAATGTCCCAGCAGAAGATATGGAACTTTCACCAAAAGAGCGACGAGAAAAAATTGTTTTTACGGTTGTTTCAGTAATTGGTATGGCATTTTCGTTTGTATTATCTGTGTATGTTATTTATTTTCAATTAAATTTTTATAAATTCCCACATCAAAAACCATTATATAAAGCATTCGAAATTGAAACTTTACACGATGTGCCATTATTGATTTTCTTTATTGTTTGTAAATGTTTTTTTGTTATACAATTCGTTTTGTGTTTTGCAATAGGGTTGTTGTATAAACAGAAAATCGTAAATTATAAAAGAAAAGACAAACGGAAAAGAAAAGCTATAATTCTTACGATAATATGGGGTGCATCCTTGTTATTATTACCTTTGACGATTCTTGTAAATATGATTCCAACATCCTATTCTCAAACTGACAATCCTAATAATTATTTGGAAATTGATAGAGATTTAGCTGCTGATATAGAGGCTATCTACGAGGTTTTCCCAACTACTATTCCAAACTCTGTCATTGCTGAAAAATCTCTTTTAGGTGACACAGACAAATATCTTGAGGAAACTCAATATTATTACCTTGCAGCAGGAGGATTATTTGACTATAAATATGATATTTTTGCACAGTGGCAATTAACTGACAGGGTTGAGTATGATAGTGCTAAAGAAGAAACTATAGAAGATATGGTAATAGTTTGCGAAGAGAAAAAAGGTGATTGGCATTGCGTTTATTCTGAAAAAGAAGAAAAAAACGATGGTGATTATTATTACCTATTTTTTGCATATAATGATAAAACACAAACAGTAAGATACATTTTTGCTCAAGGTTCAGATTATCATAATCGTGAGCCATATTACTTAACTCAAGAATGGTAATTATGCGTGGCCTTATGACCACGCTTTTTCTTTGCCTTCCCCTTGAGGGGAAGGGGGACCGCTTGCGGTGGATGAGGTGGAATCCTATAACTATTGCTAATGCACTTTACACCTCATCAGTCACTTCGTGACAGCTTCTCCTCAAGGAGAAGCCAATTCATTTTGCATTTAAAATTTAATTCCTACTAATTTTATGTGAATTACATCTTGAATTCCTACTAAATTTGTATTATATTATTATACAAGGCAAAAATAATAATACTTTAAAAGGTTATGATAATATGAAAATTTCAACAAAAGGCAGATATGCACTTCGTCTTATGACCGATTTGGCAATTCATAAGGATGACGGATATATCTCAATAAAAACCGTATCTCAAAGACAGGGTATAAGTGAAAAATATCTTGAACAGATTATTAAACTTTTAGCAAAAGAAAACCTTGTTGAAAGCATCCGTGGTGCTCAGGGTGGCTACAAATTAACCCGTGAACCTATTGAATATACAGTCGGCGAAATTCTTCGAGTGACGGAAGGTAGTCTTGCACCCGTTGCTTGTCTTGAAACTGAAGAAAATACCTGCGAAAACTGTATGGACTGTGTAACCCTTGAAATCTGGCAATGTGTCCTTGATGCAGTAAATAAGGTTGTTGATTCAATAACACTTCAATACTTGGTTGACAAACAGAAAGAGAAGGGTAACTGCGGATGTTGTTAAAATACGATTTGCGTGAAACTGCACGATATATGGGGTATAAGCACGGTGCAGAACCAAGTGAAGAAATCTGTGAATTAGTTGACGAGGCTTATAAAGAACTCTGCAAGGTTGTTCAGCCGAAATACATTTATAAAGAATATGATTTCACAAAAACTGAAGACGCAATAATCGTTGACGGAATTGAATTTAAAAGTAAAAAAATGTTGAATCATTTGCGAAATTCATCATCAATAATACTCTTTGGTGCAACATTGGGACAGGGTGCAGATGCACTTATCCGTAAGTATTCAGTTACAGATATCGCAATGACAGCAGTAGCTCAGGCTGTTGCCGGTTCAATGGTGGAAAATCTTTGTGATATTGCTTGCGAAGAACTCAAAACTGCAATAAAAGGTGAACACAGACCTCGATTCAGTCCCGGTTACGGTGATTTCCATATATCTGCACAAGCTGATTTTTTTAAACTGCTTCCTATGAACAAGCAACTTGGAATATCACTTTCCGATGGATTTATGATGACTCCAACCAAAACAGTTACAGCATTTATTGGTGTAATTAAGGAATGATAAATATGACATTTAGAGAAAAACTTGGAAAAGAAATACTGTTTTTCGATGGTGCTATGGGAACAATGCTCCAGAAAAATGGTTTAAAAACAGGTGAATTGCCTGAGAATATGAATTTAACTCATCCAGAAGTCCTTTTGAAAATTCATAAGGAATATCTTGATGCAGGATGTAATGTGATTACAACAAATACTTTTGGTGCAAATTCTCTTAAATTCAATAATGTGGAAGAAATCATTACAAGTGCAGTAAAATTTGCAAAACAGTCCACAGAGAATTATGACAGAGATACTTTTGTGGCCCTTGATGTCGGCCCTTTAGGCAGACTTTTAGAGCCTTGTGGTGATTTGCCTTTTGAACAAGCGTATGAACTCTTTAAAGAACAGGTCATAGCAGGTGAAAAAGCAGGTGCTGACCTTGTTTTAATCGAAACAATGGGTGATTTGTATGAAATCAAGGCAGCAGTTTTAGCAACAAAAGAAAATACAAATCTTCCTGTACTTGTTTCAATGATTTTTGATGAAAAAGGTATTCTTTTAACAGGTGCAGATATAAAAACTGCAGTTGTGACACTTGAGAGCTTAGGTGTTGACGGTATCGGTATGAACTGTGGACTTGGCCCTGACCAGATGCTCCGACTCTTAAAAGAAACGAGAGAGTATTCAAGTACACCAATATTCATTCAACCAAATGCAGGACTTCCTGTCAGCATTAACGGTAAGACAACATACAATGTAACTCCCGAAGAATTTGCTGAAAAACAGCTTCTCATCCTCAAAAATGGTGCGTGTTCTCTTGGTGGTTGTTGTGGTACAACTCCTGAACATATAAAGGCTATGATTGACCTTTGTAAAAATGAGAAAATCACAGAAATCGAAAAGAAAAATTTTACTGCAGTTTCTTCTTATGCAAAGACAGTTGAGTTTACCGAAAAGCCTGTAATCATAGGCGAAAGAATAAACCCAACAGGCAAAAAACTCCTTAAAGAAGCGCTTCGCAATAATGATATGGATTATATCTATCGTGAAGGTGTAAGTCAGGCAGATGCAGGTGCTCATATTCTTGATGTAAATGTAGGACTTCCCGAAATTGACGAACCACTTATGATGGTAAATGCAGTTAAGGGACTTCAGAGTATTCTTGATTTACCTTTGCAGATTGACACTTCTGATACCGTTGCTATGGAAAAAGCACTTCGTATCTATAACGGCAAACCAATGATTAACTCTGTCAACGGTAAAGAAGAGTCAATGAATTCCGTGTTTCCGCTTGTGAAAAAATACGGTGGTGTGGTTGTTTGTCTTACTCTTGATGAAAAGGGAATTCCCGAAACCGTTGAGGGCAGAATGGCAATTGCTGAAAAAATCATAAATAAAGCAGAAGAATATGGAATAGAAAAGAAAGACCTTGTTTTTGACCCGCTTTGTATGGCAGTCAGCACAAATAAGGATAATGCAAAAATTACACTCGAATGTATCGAAAAACTTAAAAACAATTTGGGTGTTCATACGGTCCTTGGTGTTTCAAATGTTTCTTTCGGACTTCCTAATCGTGAGCTTTTAAATTCATCATTCTTTACTCTTGCACTCAAAAATGGTTTGAGTGCAGGAATTATAAACCCGAAAAGTGAAATGATGATGAATTCGTATTATTCATACTGTGCTTTAGAAGGTCTTGACAATAACTTTGAAAACTATATCGCAAATGTTACTGAAACTAAAACAGAAACAAAAGGCGATAGCGTAGATTTAAAAACTGCTGTTATAAAGGGACTTAAAGAACAGGCGAAGCAGGAAACTGAAAAAGAACTTATTGAGAAGACTCCACTCCAGATTATTGACGGAATTCTAATTCCCGCACTGGATATTGTAGGAAAAGATTTCGAGAATAATAAGGTCTTTTTACCGGGACTTTTAATGAGTGCCGAAACAGCAGGAATAAGCTTCGATATTATCAAAAAGCACTTGCAGAATACCGGCGCTGAAACAACTAAAAAAGGCAAAATAGTAATCGCAACCGTAAAAGGTGATATTCACGATATAGGCAAAAACATTGTTAAAGTCCTTCTTGAAAATTACGGTTATGATGTGATTGATTTAGGTAAAGATGTTGCACCACAGACAATTGTTGATGCAGTAAAATCTCACAATGTAAAGCTTGTTGGTCTTTCTGCACTTATGACAACAACTGTTCCTGCTATGGAAGAAACAGTCCGACTTCTCCGTGAACAGACCGATGGTGTTTCTGTAATGGTAGGTGGTGCAGTGCTTACAGAAGAATATACAAGGATGATAGGTGCAGACTATTACGGTAAGGATGCAATGTCATCTGTTAGAATTGCCGAAAAATTCTTCTCAGAATAGTGCTATTTGTACATTGTTATAATTGACAAAATTTTACTGTAGTAGTATCATATAAATGAATTCATAGTAATTTACTGTGAAATAAGATTTTTAACAGATTTTAACGAAAAGAGATGTATATATGAAAGTTTATGCAGATAATGCTGCAACGACAAAAATTTCAAAAGTGGCCCTTGATGCTATGATGCCTTGCTTTGAGGAAATCTACGGAAATCCGTCAAGCTTACATTCAGTTGGTCAGGATGCTTTTCATGCAGTAAGAGATGCACGAAATATTGTTGCAGAATGTATCAATGGTGACCCTAATGATGTTTATTTTTCATCAGGCGGTAGTGAAAGCGACAACTGGGCAATCAAAGGTGCAGCATACTTAATGGCTAAAAAAGGTAAGAAACATATTATCAGTTCAAAGTTTGAACATCACGCTGTTTTGCACACTCTCAATGCTTTGGAAAAAGATGGCTTTGAAATAACACTTCTTGATGTTTACGAAAACGGTGTTGTGCGTGTTGAAGATGTGAAAAATGCTATCCGTGAAGATACAGCACTTGTGACAATTATGTACGCTAACAACGAAATCGGTACAGTTCAGCCTATCCGTGAAATCGGTGCAGTTTGTCGTGAAAAAGGCGTTCTTTTCCACACAGATGCTGTTCAGGCTGTTGGTCACATTCCTGTTGATGTGAAAGCAGATAATATTGATATGATGTCATTTTCAGGTCATAAGTTCCACGGACCTAAAGGTGTTGGTGGTCTCTACTGTAAAAAAGGTATAAGACTTCCCAACCTTATTGAAGGTGGTGCACAGGAAAGAAACCGTCGTGCAGGTACTGAAAATGTTCCTGCAATCGTTGGTATGGCAGCAGCACTTAAAAACGCTTGTGACAATATGGAAGAGAACACAAAGAAACTTGTGGCAATGAGAGAACAGTTAATAGATGGCATTCTTAAAATTGAGCGTAGCCGTATAAATGGTGACCGTGAACACAGATTGCCGGGAAATGTAAGTGCTTGTTTTGAAGGTGTTGAAGGTGAATCACTTCTTCTCTACCTTGATTTAATGGGAATCAGTGCTTCTTCAGGTTCAGCTTGTACTTCAGGCTCACTTGACCCAAGCCACGTGCTTCTTTCAATCGGTCTTGTTCACGAGGTTGCTCATGGTTCACTTCGTTTGAGCCTTTGCGAAGATAATACACCTGAAGAAATGGAATATATTATTGAACAATTACCACCAATAATCAACAGACTTCGTGATATGTCACCACTTTGGGAAAAGATAATGAAAGAAGGAAAATAAAAATGGAATATTCAGAAAAAGTAATGGAACATTTTGTGAATCCACATAATGTAGGAAAATTAGATGATGCTGACGGAATCGGAGAAGTTGGCAATGCAAAATGTGGAGATATTATGAAAATGTATCTCAAAATTGAGAATGATATAATTACTGATGTCAAGTTCAATACTTATGGTTGTGCCTCTGCTATTGCAACAAGCTCAATTGCAACAGATATGATTAAAGGACAGCCTTTATCAGAAGCTCTCAAACTTACAAATAAAGCAGTTGTTGAGGCTCTTGACGGACTTCCTGCAGTAAAAATTCACTGTTCAGTTCTTGCTGAACAGGCTATCAAAGCAGCCGTTAAGGATTATTACGACAAAAACGGTATAGAATATAATGCAGAAGACTTCGAATTCGAAGAACATCATCATTAAAATTGTTTCTTTTTCCGCAATACTGCGTGGATGTCGGCTCGTGGTATACCTGATACAGCTTCGCCTCAACCACATTGTCTTGCGAAAAAATAAATCAATTTAATAATCCGTAGGGGTCGGCGTCCTCGACGACCCGTCTATCATTTACCAACGCATAAAAGGAGCGTTCAAAATGACAGTAAAAGAAATGCAGGACAAAATTCTGCAACTAAAAAAAGAAAAAGACATCTGTATCTTGGCTCATAGCTATGTTGCTCGTGAAATTCAGGAAATCGCTGATTTCACAGGCGATAGTTTTCAGTTAAGCGTTCTTGCTGAAAAAGCACCACAGAAAACTGTAATTATGTGTGGAGTTCGTTTTATGGCAGAAACCGTAAAAATTCTCTCACCTGAAAAAACAGTTTATATTGCAAGTCCTGTTGCTGGTTGTCCAATGGCTGAACAGATGGATAAAGAGCTTATCACACAGGTTAAAAAGCAATTCCCTGATTATACTGTTGTAGCTTATATCAATACAACATCAGACCTTAAAACAGTTTGTGATGTGTGTGTAACATCTTCATCAGCAGTTAAAATTGTCAAGAAAATTCCGAATGATAAAATTCTTTTTATTCCTGACTGTAACCTTGGTGCTTTTGTCGCTGAACAGGTTCCTGAAAAGGAATTCAAGCTTTTGCAGGGTGGCTGTCCGATTCATGCAAGAATGAGCAAAAAAGATGTGGATAATGCGAAAGCACTTCATCCAAATGCGCTTTTCCTTGTTCACCCTGAATGCAGACCTGAGGTTGTTGCAGAGGCTGATTATATTGGCTCAACATCAGGAATTATGGATTATGCACGAAAAAGTGATGCAAAAGAGTTCATTATCGGCACAGAAATCAGTATTACTGAATCACTTCAATACGAATGTCCTGACAAGAAATTCTATTCACTTTCAAAAGAACTTATCTGTTCTAATATGAAAGCAACAACTCTCGTTGACCTTTACAACACTATGATTGGTGAGGGTGGAGAAGAAATAGTTATGGACGAGCAGACTATCAGGGATGCTAAAAAGTGTATTGATAAAATGCTTGAACTTGGGTAATAAAATATGAAAAAGGCAATTATTGCAATGAGTGGCGGAGTTGATAGCTCCGTCGCTGCTTTACTTATGAAAAATGAAGGATATGAGTGTGTCGGTGCTACAATGCAACTGTATTCCGAAGGGGACTGCAGTGATGCAAAAGCAGTTGCCGATAAACTTTCTATGCCTTTTTATATTTTCACACTTAAAGAAGAATTCAAAGCACAGGTAATTGATAAGTTCATTGAATGCTATGAGCAGGGTAAAACGCCAAACCCTTGTATTGAGTGTAATCGTACTCTTAAATTCGGTGCTATGATAGATAAAATGCACGAATTAAACGGTGATTTTGTCGTAACAGGTCATTATGCTCGTGTTGTTTTTGAATACGGAGAATATAAACTGAAAAAAGCAGTTGACGAGAGTAAAGACCAGAGCTATTTTCTCTACATGCTAACACAAGAGCAACTCAAACACATTAAATTTCCTTTAGGTGAATACACAAAGTCTGAAATTCGTGAAATAGCAGAAAAAAACGACCTTATAACTGCTCGAAAAAAAGATAGTCAGGACATCTGCTTTGTCCCTGACGGAGATTATGTAAGTTTTATTAAAGAGTACAATGGAAAAGAATACCCAAAAGGACTCTTTATGCACAAAGATGGCTTTTCTTTCGGTGAACATAAAGGCATTGTGAATTACACAATCGGTCAACGAAAAGGACTTGGAATTGCATATAAAAATCCACTTTATGTACTGAACATTGACCCTGAAACAAACAATGTTATTTTGGGTGATAATGAAGATTTGTTTAGTGATACGGTAGTTGCCAAAAATGTAAATATAATCAGCGGAAAAACAATTACAGAACCTATCCGTGTTCTTGCTCGTGTCCGTTATCGCCATAAGGAACAACCGGCAACAGCTTGGCAAGACGAAAATGGAAATCTTCATGTTAAATTCGACGAACCGCAACGAGCAATCACAAAAGGTCAGTCACTTGTTATCTTCGACGGTGACGAAGTCCTTGGTGGCGGCGAAATAATATAATTCGTAATTATGAATTCGTAATTCGGAATTGAATAATTGTAGGGGCGATTCACGAATCGTCCTTTAATTTTTTTGCCGAATACACTCCCAAAAAATACCGAACACTTTTAATATATTGCAAACCAAAAGTCAGTGTGATAATATACATTTGCAAGGAGGATTTTCATGAAACTTCAAATTGTAATTGAACCAAATCGCGACGAGGAAATACTCATATATTCTCATAAAAAAACACAGTTAATAAACGAAATTGAAGAACTTGTTAATAATAACTCTGTTGATTTAATCGGTTATACCGAAAATGAAACAGTAAAACTTAATTTAAATGATATATACTGTTTTTTCACAGAAGATAACAAGGTTTATGCACTCACAGAAAACGAGAAATACAGACTAAAATCAAGACTTTATCAGTTAGAAGAAAATCTTAATAATAACTTTGTCAAAATCAATCAATCCTGTATAGCAAATATT
>JAZNWU010000038.1:0-6649 GCA_045593555.1 Candidatus Fimenecus sp.
ATTATTAACGATTGCTGAAGCAACCTACACCTCATCAGTCTGCTTCGCAGACAGCTTATTACTCGCCTGTCGGCTCAGACAGTGCTTCTGCTTCGCAGAGGTGTCCACCGGACACCCGCACCCTCAAGGAGAAGCCTACCCTACAAACTCCAATTTATCAATTTGAAATTATTTCTTCTCATTTATGAATGTTCTGAAAAGTGGCAGACAAGATGAGAAGAATTTTTTATAGCTTTCGCAGTAATCTCTGTCAGCTCTTGTTCGTTTGCAACCACCTGCACGACAAACAGGATAAAATTTGCAATGTTTACACTTTTCGGGAACAGCAAGACTTTCTTTTAAAAACTCAATAGCCTTGTCGCAATGAGCCAAAGTGTCAAAATTTTCTTTTTCGTCATTGATGTTTCCAAGATACCATTGGTCTGTGCAGTAAAAGTCACACGGATAAACATTTCCGTTACCTTCAACCACAAACTGATGCATACAGTGTCCACACATTCCGCATTGTTCCGTAGGATTACCAAGGAATTGATGAACTATGTTGTCAAACCATCTCACACTTGTATATTGACCACGGACATAGTCTTTAACATAGTAGTTAAAGCATTTTATGAGAAAGTTTCCGTACTGTTCGGTTGTCATATATAATTCACTTTCGCTATCATCGTCAAAGGGTCGCAAACAAGGAATAAACTGCAAGTATCGGAAGCCTTTTTCTCTGAAATATTTATATATTTCATCAATATGGTCAGCACAATATCCCGTGAGAACTGTCAAAATATTAAATTCCACATTATGTTTTTTGAATTTTTCAGCTGCACTTAAAATTCTGTAAAAAGCATTTTCTCTCTTTTCATCAATACGAAATTTGTTATGCTCATAATTTCCGTCAAGACTAAGACCTACAAGGAAATTGTTTTTGTGGAAAAATTCGCACCATTCGTCAGTTACAAGAGTACCGTTTGTCTGTGTGCTGAAATAAATCTGACTGTTAAGACGGTTTGCAGATTTAACCTTTTCCACGAAATGTTGAAAATAGGGGAGTCCTGCAAGCAAAGGCTCACCACCTTGAAATGCAAAAGCCACACTTTCACCATTTGCGAACTTAAGTGCTTTTTCGATTAAGTTGTCGGCAGTATCTTCTGTCATTATACCAAAAGAAGATACTTCACGAAGCTCTGTAACATTATGATAGAAACAGTATCTGCATCTCATATTACAAAGGCTGGAAGCAGGTTTAATCATTATTGAAAGTGGCGGCATAGAGTTTCACTCCTTGTGAAAAATAAACCCCACAGATTCTGTGGGGTATGAGTTTTAATTAAAGATTATTGTAGTATTCCTGATTGATTCCACGACGATTTGACTTGAAGTCATCCATAACATCAGTCATCTTCTGATTAAGTTCTTCTGCAATAGTCGGATATGTGCTTGTTCTGTTGTAATTTTCACCCTTATCATCTGTAAGAACAAAGAGCCAATTCTTTCTTGTCTTATCAAAGAATGCAGGGTTGTCATTCTGCATCTTACGGAAATACTTGAATGTTATGTATTCGTTTTCAGTAAGTACAGGATATTTGTAATTCTTGTATTCCTCACGGCTGAGAACATCTTCAGTTGTCATAGTGTATTGAAGTGCCTTGAGTTCCTCACGTTTCATATGAAGAATAGGATGTTCTTCTGTATGAACTGCTGTATCATCCTTTAAAACAGGAAGAATTGAAACACCGTCAATTGTTCTGTCAGCAGGAAGATAGTTTGTTTTACCATTGTCACCTGTAATACCGCAAAGGTCAATAAGTGTCGGGAACATATCAGCAAGAACAGCACTCTGCTGGCGTGTTGTACCTGCATCCCAGATACCGTTGTTGTTAGTCCATTTAATCATAAACGGAACTTTCTGACCTGCTTCATATGCAAGGTATTTACCACCACGAAGTTCACCTGTTGAACCTTCAAGTGCAGGACCATTGTCACTTGTGAAAACGATAATTGTGTCGTCCATAACACCTAATTCTTCAAGTGTATTGAAAAGTTCACCGAGGTAATAGTCAAACTCTGTTACGCAGTCAACATATGTACCCATACCACTTGTGCCGTCAAAGTCGTCACCTGCGAAAACAGGTCCGTGTGGCCATGGAGTTGCATAATATGCAAAGAATGGCTCGTCAGAATTTGTAACGGCATTAGTAATCCAATCGTTGATTGATTCGTGAATCCATTCACTTGCCTGACTCTGGTCTTTTTTACCATCTTTGAAAAATTCGTCAGTACCATGAACGATTTCATATTCACCGTTTTCTTCTTCAACGTAGTAGAAAGGTGTCATGTCGTTAACATGATGGCTTCCGTAGAAGTAGTCAAAGCCTTGATTTGTAGGAAGATATTCACCGTAATCACCGAGATGCCATTTGCCGAATGCACCTGTGTTATATCCTGCATTCTGGAAAACCTCTGCAATTGTAATTTCATCACCAAGCATACCGTCAACATTATTACCAATTTCAACAGAATTGAAAATTCTTGTCTGTGCAAATGGTGAAAGTGTGTCAACAGTAGGATAAATAACATTGTCTGCATAGCCTCTGAACGGATAACGACCTGTCATAAGGCTGAAACGAGCGGGAGAACAAACTGAATAGCTTGAATAGAAATTATCAAAATTAACACCGTCTTCACCGATGCTGTCGATGTTTGGAGTGTCATAAATCGCACCATTGAGAGAAATATCACCCCAACCCAGGTCATCCATCATAATAAAAAGCACATTTGGTTTGTTTTCTGTATTTTTATCAACTTTGTTAAGATAATCGTCGTGACCTTCCCAGAGTCTGTCAACATTAGGCTGTGAACGAAGATTCATTGTGAGAACATAGAAAACTGATGTTCCTGCGAGTAAAATGCTCAAAAGAGTAGTAACAATAAAGTGAGCACCTTTTTTCTCAAACTGCTTTTTCCCTACAAAGAAAAGAGCAAAAAGAGCAATAATACAAGGCAGAATTATCAATATATTACCGCCAAGTCTTACAAGAAAATTGTAATTGTCAGCACCTGCGAAAAGTGCGTTTTCTGCTGAACTCCAACCTGCTTTACCTGATGAGAAAGCACCAAAGCCTGCATCAGCACCCCAGAATGCATAGTAGAGAACGATTCCGAGTCCTGATATACCATAGCCTGCAAAAAATCCAAGGTATAATTTTTTGAAAATTAAGATTCCAAGAATTATAAGTGCTGAAACAACACACATATAGCCAACATTAACAACAGCAAGTATGTTAAGTCGCATTATATGTAATGCAAGGGCTAAAACAATGCCGGCAATCATAATAATTATCGGAAAAACTTTTTTTGAATTATCATAAATAATTCCTTTTTTCATTTTATTTCCTCCCACACTTTGTAAGTTGTATTTCATTATACATTAAAAATAAACTTTAATCAATAGAAAAGCAGTTCGTATTTCTACAAACTGCTCAATAATCAATCATTATATTTCTTTGATTCGTCAAGAAGAAGATTGTAAACCCTGTCGTGAAGAAGCTTTACATCCTCACGTTTCATTTCGCTGGTTTCAATAGGGTCGAGAATTGTGACAGAAATATCAGCAGGAGCAATAACATTTCCGTTACCCTCAAATACTTTAAATACATTCCTCATATAAACGGGAACAACAGTTACACCTGTTTTCTGCACAATTTTGAATGCTCCGTTGAAAAATACATCAGGTGTGTTTGAATAACCTCTTTTTCCCTCAGGGAAAACAACCATTGATTGTCCGTTCTTTATCTGTTCGGCTGTTTTCTGAATACCACGCATGCTGTCACGAGGATTGCTCTGGTCAATAGGAACACACTTGATAATATGACTTATCTGCTCAATAGCAAAGAAGTTGTTAAGTGATTTTCTCATTAAAAAGCCTATGTTATGGTCCTTTAATACGTGGAGCAAAAGCGGAACATCAGCATAACTCTGATGATTAGGTGTGAAAAGAATGGGTCTGTCCTTCGGAATTTTTTCAAGTCCGTTTACTGTAATGTTCATTTTCGCAACCTTTGTTACAAATGTTGCCCATTTTTTTACTGCAGGAAAACCGAACTTGTCAGCCTTTTCCTGCTCACCTTTTTTCTCAAGATGCTTGTGATACGCAATTTTCGGTTCCATAACTATAAGTAACTGTCCGAAAATTTTTAATGCTGTTTTGATACTGAAAAAATTTTCTTTAAAACTTGCCATTTTTACGCCTCTAAATAATCAATATATTCTTCTAAACACATGCCTAACTCGTTTATTTTCTTTGCGTGTTCAATACCAACATATCTGAAGTGCCACGGTTCATACATAATACCTGTCTTTGTGGTTTTATCCTCAGCATAGCGAAGGATGAAACCGTAGTTTTCAGCATTTTCCATAAGCCATTTGAATTGTGCTGTGTTCTCAAATGATTCTGTAAGAGTAAAATTGCCTTTTTCGAGAATATCAAAGCCTAAACCTGTGTTGTGCTCACTTGTACCGGAAAAAGTTCGGGAATAGTTTGCCTTGTTAATAGCCTCGGCCTCTGAATATCCTTGATTTATATAATAATTTACTGAACGTGTAAAAAGTTTGTCCTGAAGATGAATGCTTCTGTATGCTGAAACGAGTTGAAGTGGAACTCCTGCTTGAGCAGCATCGGCAAACATATTTTTAAGTGGCTGATATGCTGCTTTGTCAACTGCTTTAACAGAGTTGTGTTCTTCGCAGTTAAGATACATTGCATCAACATACTGACCGTTTGACCAATAGACCAAATCCCACTGGAAATCTTCAGGTAATTCGTACTGACGATTTAAGAGCATAAGATTTCTGCCGTGCTTGAAAATATCAGCAGGAACTGCGTCAGGTGAACGGTATTTAACTGTGTCATAGAATGACCCCGTCAGAACAGGTTTGATAGTTGTAGTTTCTGTAGTTGCTTTTTCAGTAGTCTTTTCTTCCGTTGTGATTTCAGGAATTGTTGTACTTGTTTGTGTTTCATTCTTTTCAGTAGTTTGTTCTTCTGAAGATGTACTTTCAGTTGTTTTCTGAATTTCGGAATTGCTGATTTCAGGAGAATCTGCTGTATCATTATCAGAAGCCATTGTAATTCCTATAAAAAGAATTGTAAAAATAACAAGACAGGTTACGATTACTCCGATAGTGGAATTTCTTTTCTTAAGTTTTGAAGCAGAAGACTTTTTCCTTTGAGCCATCACATAACCTCCTTATTTTATTAAAATATATTATATCACAAACTGAAAATCAAAACAATATAAAAATGAACAGAATGATGAGAAAATCAATTAAAATAATTATACTGTATATTCTTATTGACTTTTTTCGCAATTTGTTGTAAAGTAATAAGGTAAATATGCAACTTTTGAAAGGGGTTCAAAAAAATGGCTAAAAAGCAATTAACTATTGAAGAATATAAGGCAAAAGCTGAAAAAAGTGCAGTTAAAAAAGAAAACTTTGCAAAGGTGTTTATGTCATCTATTGCAGTTATGCTTGCTCTGGTAATTACATTCAGCACTGTTGCAATTGCATATACTTATGTTGGTATGGTTGGAAAAACAACTGTTGTTTCAGGACCAGCAACTAATAATGGCGGTTCAACAAATGTTGACAACAATGCTTCTGATGATTATACATCAGATGTTCCATCAGGCGATGAAATGACAGATGTTCTAGGTGACGAATCAACAGATGTTCCATCAGGTGACGAACCAACAGATGCTCCTTCAGGTGATAAAACTCCTGATGCTCCTGCAGGTACTGTAAACGTTGAACAGGAATACCTTGATATGTACAAAAAGGCTGTTGCAGCTGCAAGAACAAAGTCAAAGTCAGTTGTTCGTGTAAAAGACGGTGCTATCAACTATAAGGGTATTGTTGAAGCAGGCGGACTTTCAAGTGCTGCATCAACTCTTATGGGTATGTTTATGGCTAAAGACGAAGCTTCAATTGAAACTAAGAACGAAGTTTGGGATAAGTCAAAGCTTCCTGATGCAAGTGCTCTTACACTCAATGGTGTTCAGAAGATTACTCGTGTAGATAAGGGTAATACATATGTTATTACAGTTGTTGCAAAGAATGCAGTAAATCCTAAGGCAAATGCTGACGGTGTTGGTGCTGTTGCAGGTGTTATTGAAGAAAGTCAGATTACAGGTGCTATTGGTTCAGTTCCTGGTCTTTCACTCAGCAATATCAATATTGCTTATGAAAATGTAACAGCAGTTGCTACAATTGATAAAGCAACAGGTAACCTTATTGCACTTAACATTGATGCTCCTTGTGTTCTTGGTCTTGATGCAAAGCTTGGTTTCATCACAATGAATGGTGCAAAGGTTGGTATTCAGGTTATCACAGAATACAAAATTTCTTACTAATTAAAAACAGATAATTAAAGATAAAGGACTTGACTTAAATGTCAGGTCCTTTTTGTGTGTATAAAAGTTAAATAAAATTTATTTTATAAATTATAATTTGTCGGGGAGGCTTCTCCTTGAGGAGAAGCTGTCTGCGAAGCAGACTGATGAGGTGTAGATTGCGATAGCAACCGTTAATAAATATAACATTTCACCTTTCCACCTCATCCGTCACCTACGGTGACACCTTCCCCTCAAGGGGAAGG
>JAZNWU010000039.1:0-42487 GCA_045593555.1 Candidatus Fimenecus sp.
TGCCTTCCCCTTGAGGGGAAGGTGCCGAGGAACGAGGCGGATGAGGTGGAAAGGTGAAATATTATATTTATTAACGGTTGCTATCGCAACCTACACCTCATCAGTCTGCTTCGCAGACAGCTTCTCCTCAAGGAGAAGCCTCCCCGATAAATTATAATTTGTTAAACGACATAATTATAGTTTTTTATTTATATTGAAATTAGATTTGAATTATTCTATAATTATTTCAATATGAAAAAAGGGGAATGAAAATGGGGAAAATCAATGAACTTATTTCTAATATAAAACAACATTGGAATACTCCTGCTGAAGGCAATTATGTTCCGTACAAGGAAGTTGCAACCATCGGTTTGGCAGGATTCGGTATTAACTGGGCATCGACACTTGCAAGTGCCATAGGACTCAGTGCCAACAATTTTATCGTTGGTGCAAGTATCGGACTTCAGCCAATGCATCTTCAGATTATGCTTATTCTTGCAAATATTGCGGGACTGCCTGTTGCTGTTTTCAGAGGATGGTTTTTCGATAATCATAAACTCCCGGGTGGGAAATTCATACCTATTCTTCTTCGTACACCTATTCCGATAGTGCTTATTTCAAGTATATTTGTCTGGTTGCCTTATGAAAATTGGGAATATCGTACAAAGGTAGTTGTTGTATGGTTCATGTTTGTAATTCTGTCTGCATTTTTATGCTTTTACAATGAATCTTTTACATATTTAAAACAAGTTGTATCCCCTAATGCACAGGAACGAGCACATGTAATGAGCATTTCACAGATTTTGTATTCAAATGCTCCGTCAATCACAAATTTTGTTATTCCTACGGTTGCAGGTCTTACCTGGGGTATGGACAACATCTGGACTTACCGTGTTATTTATCCAGGCTTTACAATAGTCGGTCTTATAGTTCTCTATATTTTTGCTCCGAAAATGAAAGAACGTATTATTATTCCGAAACGACCTGTGGAATATGTAAGTCTTATGGATTCACTCCGTGAGGTTGCGAAAAATAAGTATTTCTGGATAATCAACTCTGCTACATGGCTTGGATTTCTTGAAGGTTCAAGTGGCGTGTTGATAAACTGGACTTTTAACTATGCAAACAACGGTGACAACAAGGTGTATATGGGACTTGCCAATACAGTTATTGCAAATGCTGCTCTCTGGTCAATGCTGTTAGCTCCATTTATGATTAAATGGCTCGGCAAACGAAATCTTTTGATTTTGCATAACTCTATAAATGTTGTTCTTTATGGTTGTCTGTTTTTAGTAAGAGATAATCTTGTGCTTATGTGTGTGATTTTCTATCTTACCACATTCGTAAATACATTCCAGAATGTCTATATTCCTAACATTCAGGCTGATATGCGTGACTATCACCAATGGAAAACAGGTGTCCGTGTTGATGGTCTTTTCACACCACTTACACTTATCGGCACAATTTTAGGTTTCTTTACAGGTCTTGTGATTCCTGCAATTTACGAGAAAATGGGACTTTTAGACGATTATACTGTGCTTTATAATGACGAATTGAGAAATAATCTTTTCACTGTGCTTATAATCTGCTCTGTTATAGGTTCTGTAATGAATCTTATTCCGTATCTTTTCTATGACCTTACCGAAAACAAGCATCGTGGATATGTTCAGGTTCTTAAAATCCGTGCTATGTTTGAGGACTATGGAAATGGCGAACTCGATAACGAACAGCTTATTGATGCAATGAAGATAATCGAGGCAGCAAAGAATAATGCAACTAAAAAGATTGTTGACAAAACTGCAAGCAAACAGAAAATCCGTGAAATAAAAAAATATAACGAGTTTGTGGAAAGTCTGCCTTTTGTAAGAGAAGAACTTGAGAAATTCAATACAGAGAGATATAAGGCAAAGCTTGTTTCTGCAAAAGATACAGTTGCATTGGGTGAGATTTATCTCTATGATAATTGGAAAGCAGAAAAGAGAGTTGCGAAAAATCTTCCTAAATCTACAAAGGAAGAAAAGCTTATCCGTGCAGATGCTCTTAATCTTGTCCGTGAGAAAAAACGAAGTGCAAAGCTTCTTGCAAAATACGGAAAAGAAAATCTCACAATTCCAAATGATAAAATTCCTGAAGAAATCAAAAATCGTGAGTATAATTCGGAAAAAGAACGCAGACAGGCAAAAGCAGAGCTTAAAGCATATACAAAAGGTGTTTCAGTTTACAGACGAATCACAAAACCATATAATGATGCCCGCAATCTCATAATCCAGGCAGAAAACTATACACATCTTGCTGATATCGAAAAACTTTATGAAAGTGTAAAATGCAAAACGATATAATAATGAAGTATTTATCGTTGATAAATATGAAGTAAGAACCTGACTTCGTCAGAACCTTGTTATTCACTTTGTTCATAATAAAGTAAATCCTTTCATATGCCGCAAGGCATATTTCATACAAAGCTACTTCATATCCGTCAGGATTTACTTCATTGGCGAAGCAAAAAAATGCTTGACATTTTTTACATGTTCTGTTATCATATTTAAGCCGCATATTAGGGGGTAGTGTGCCCAAAGGCATACTGCAAGTGAGTTTTCCACCCTCGATAGCGAGTCTATATTTAAGGTAGGTTAGAAAAATGTACGCAATCATCGTAACAGGCGGCAAGCAGTACAAAGTACAGAACGGCGACGTTGTATTTGTAGAAAAGCTTGACGTAGAAGCAGATGCAGAGATTACTTTTGACAAGGTTCTCGCAGTTGGTTCTGAAGACGGACTTAAAGCAGGTGCACCATATGTTGACGGTGCAACAGTAACTGCTAAGGTTCTTAAGAATGGTAAAGGTAAGAAAATCACAGTATTCACTTACAAGCCAAAGAAGAACGAAAAGCGTAAGAAGGGTCATCGTCAGCCATATACAAAGGTTGAGATTACCGGTATTAACGCATAATGACAACAGCAAAATTTCTGTTTTCGGATGACATAATAGTTTCCTTTGAGTTAAGTGGTCATAGCGGTGCAGGGGAATACGGCACAGACATTGTTTGTAGTGCAGTTTCTTCAGCAGTCTATATGGCAGCAAACACTATAATCGAGATTATGAAGTTAAGTCCAGAAGCAGAGGTCCGTGACGGGTATTTAAAATTCACAATGAATTTAAATGATGCTCGTAAATCGAAGACGATTACTGACGGCTTGTATTTACATTTAAGTGAATTGCAAAGTCAGTATCCCAACAACTTGAAACTTGAAAGAGGTGTTTTTAATGCTTAAATTAAACATTCAGTTATTTGCTCATAAAAAAGGTATGGGTTCAACTAAGAACGGCCGTGATTCAGAATCAAAGCGTCTTGGCGTAAAGAGAGCTGACGGACAGTTTGTTCTCGCAGGTAACATCCTTGTTAAGCAGCGTGGTACTCACATCCATCCTGGTAACAACGTTGGTCGTGGTTCTGATGACTCACTCTTCGCACTTGTTGACGGTAAAGTTAAGTTCGAAAGAATGGGCAAAGACAGAAAAAAGGTAAGCGTTTATCCTGTTGAGCAGTAATTTTCGACTACTAAAATTCCCACTGGCAACGGTGGGAATATTTTTTTGATAACAACAGAAAATATCATTGAGGTATTACTATGAAAACATTCAATAAAAGCACAAAACTTGATAATGTTTGTTATGACATTCGTGGTCCTGTAATGGATGAGGCTGTCAGAATGGAATCACAAGGCCAGCGAATTTTAAAACTCAATATCGGTAATCCTGCACCATTTGGCTTTGCAGCACCTGATGAAGTTATCCGTGATATGATGTATAATCTTCGTGAATGTGAAGGCTATTCCGATTCAAAGGGTATGTTTTCTGCACGAAAAGCTATAATGCAATATTGTCAGATTAAGGGTGTTAAAGGTGTTGATATCGGTGACATCTATCTTGGAAATGGTGTCAGCGAATTGATTACAATGTCAATGCAGGGTCTTTTAGATAATGGCGACGAAATTCTTGTGCCATCTCCTGACTATCCACTCTGGACAGCATCTGTAACTCTGGCAGGTGGTAAGGCTGTTCATTATATGTGTGACGAGCAGAATGATTGGAATCCTGATATCGACGATATAAAGAAGAAAATCACACCAAATACAAAGGGTATCGTTATAATTAACCCTAATAACCCGACAGGTGCATTATATAGTGACGAGATTTTAAAGGAAATTGTTGAGGTAGCAAGACAGAATGACCTTATTCTTTTTGCTGATGAAATCTATGACAGACTTGTTATGGACGGTAATACTCATACAGCACTTGCATCTTTAGCACCTGATGTACCTTGTGTCAGCTTTAACGGACTTTCAAAATCTCACAGAGTGGCAGGCTTCCGTGTGGGCTGGATGGTAATCAGTGGTGACAAGAAGAAAATCAAAGGATATATTGAGGGACTTAATCTTCTTTCAACAATGCGACTTTGCTCTAATGTTCCTGCTCAGAGTATTGTGCAGACTGCTCTCGGTGGAATACAGAGTGTTGACGAGTTGCTTTTACCAGGTGGAAGAATTTATGAACAAAGAGAATTTGTATATAATGCTCTTTGTAATATTGACGGTATTTCAGTTGTGAAGCCAAAGGCTGCATTCTACATTTTCCCGAAATTAGATGCGAAAAAGTTCAATCTTCACGACGACGAAAAACTTGTACTTGATTTCCTTAAATCAAAGAAAGTTCTTCTTATGCACGGCAAGGGATTTAATTATCCGACACCTGACCATGTGAGAATCGTTTATCTTCCAAGAAGACGAATTCTCGGTGAAGCAATGGAAAGCTTTGCAGATTTCCTTAAAGATTATAAGCAGTAATGATATGGCGGAGTCTTGTGGCTTCGCCATTGTTTTTTTGTAAACAAATTGTAATATGCTTACGGTATATGAAACTTGACAAGAATGGATATATATTGTAAAATGCCATTGAGACTGAAAAGGATTTTTGTAAAATCTATACCATAAAATTTGCAGTATCGGATGCAGAAAGGAAGGTTCAGACTCTATGCAGGAATATGAAAAAATCGTTGAACTTCTTGATGAATATGTCAAAGCTGATGAGATTCATCCCGATGATAATTTCAAAAGTGACCTTGATATGAGTTCCTTTGAAATAATCGGTTTCACAACAGAAATAAAAAATACATTTGGGGTTGAACTGAAAGCTGACGATTTTATTAACAACCCGACTGTTGGCGAAATGGCTCAACATATTGCTTCTTTAATTAACAACAATTAAACATAAAAAATTACGGAGAATGAGTAAAAATCATCCTCCGTTTTTTATTTTGAAATAATGAAATCATAGGATAAGTTCATTAATATCATAAAGCTTACCTTCATATCTGTTGTGAAGGTTTTTTTCTTGTGCCTGATTAACTGCAAAAACCTGATTTGTAGAATACAGAATTGCAATTTTGATATTTTTATCCACATTTTCAATGAAATATTTCTTGATTTTTTTATAAAGATTATCTTTTCTCTTGAAAATTTCAGGAATCTGCACCGATGATGAACAAGATAGTAAATCGCAAAGAATTTTTTCTCTTAAAACTTCCTTATCACATTTATCTATAAAGAAGTTATAAAGATTTTCTGCATAGTCAGAAAGCTTCATTTTGTTTCCGTTTATATGATTTCCGAAATCGTTGAAAAGTTCAAACGGTGAAATTCCTATATCATCAATAAGATAGTTTAATGTATATAAAAATCTGCCACTGTTGTAAAGTCTGTCAACTGCATCTTCTGTAGCTTTGAGCATTTTTATTTCTTCACTTAAAAGCCATGGTGTTGAAGTGACTTCGTAAGGTGGCTCATCATTAAATGTGCAGGGGTATTTTTCACGATTTTCACGCATATCTGCACCGTAAAGAAGTTTTAAAAAACCCATCTGGAGCATATGCGCTTTTAATGAATAGCCTATATTAAAACTATTCTTAAAGCTTTCAAGATCTTCACCCGTAAGACCTGCAATCAGGTCAATGTGAATGTGCATATTGTTAAAGCTTATGAGCTTTTTAATATTTTCAACAAGTTTCTTTGTGTCTGTCTTACGGTTGATAGTTTTCAATGTGTTTTCATTGAATGACTGCATACCGATTTCAAGCTGCACAGCACCAACAGGCATTGTTGAGAGAATTTCAAGGGTATCTGTCTTTAATATATCCCCGGCTATTTCAAAGTGAAAACACACATTTTCAGGAATTTTACTGCCATAATTATCTTTTATAAACAGTAAAATTTCATTTGCTCTTTTACTGTTTGCATTAAATGTACGGTCAACGAATTTTACCGTCTGTGTGCCACTGTTCGCAAGTTTTATTATGTCATTTTTTACTTGTTCAAGGTCAAAAAAGCGAAGTGGCGAACATCTGCCTGAAAGGCAGAAAGCACAACGATAAGGACATCCTCTGCTGGTTTCAATATATGAAATTCTGCCATTGAGATTATTGAAAAATTCATCTGTAAATGGTGACGGTGGGGTATCAGTATATTCCTTTTCGGGAATCGTGATGATTTCACCATTTTTTCTGTATGAAAGACCTGACACAAGGGACAAATCACCATTTATATTGTCGAGAAAATCAGGAAAAGTCCATTCACCTTCACCTGAAAGTACAAAATCTATAAAATCATATTTTTCTAAAACATCCTTTGACCTATAAGCTACTTCAGGGCCACCAAGGACAATTTTGCAACTATGATTTTCTTTGATTTTTTTGCAGATTTCAAGTGTTTTTGTGATATTCCAGATATATGACGAAAAAGCCACCACATCCGGTTTTTCTTTTATAATTTTATTTGCAAAATCGTAAATATCACCATTGATTGTACTTTCCATAACGGAAATGTCATATTTATTCTTTGCAAATTCACGAACACCAGAAAGCAGACACCAAGGAGAAAGTGAAGCATGAACATATTTTGAGTTAAGACAAGAAATAATTACCTTCATATTTTCTCCTTTCGTGAAATAAAAACGGGACGATGTGGACATCGTCCCCTACATTTTGCACTGTGCACTTTGCATTTTGCACTTTAATTATATCCAATTGCAAGTCCAAACAATAATAACAAACAGGTTGCAACAAGAATTGTAAATTGGATTTTAAATGTCCACTTGAACCATTTCAGATAACTGATTCCTGTCATACCAAGGCTTATTAAAAGCACAGGGTTTGTTGGATACATAACATTTGAGAAACCGTCACCGAAGGCAAATGCCATAACTGAAAGCTGTGATGAAATATCAAAAATCTGTGCAAGTGGCACGATTAACGGCATAAGCAAAAATGCCTTTGCAGAGCCTGAACTTATGAAGAAATTAAGCACAAGAACAATTAAATAGATAAAGAGAATTACTGCACCCTTTGGCAGGCTTTCTGCAATTCCCACAGCAGAATGAAGAAGTGTATCGAGAATTTTGCCTTCAATAAGAGTATATTTGATTGAGCTTGCCATTAAAATCATAAACACAGCAGGAATAATCGTTACAATTCCACTACCAAAATTTTTGAGCAATTCTTTGCCTTTCATTCCCGTTACGATAACTGATACAAGACCTGCTACAAGGAACATAAGTGCCACGATAATCATTGTGTAGTCCTGTAAAAATGTTAAGAAAACAGAACTTAAGACAACTAAAATTCCCGTACCGAGAATACCTGCGAAAAGGATAAGTGCTTTATCCATTTTCTTATTATCAACAAAATCGTCGTGAACCTCAATTTCATCAATAGGTTTTGCGATTTTCATTGCATGTCGCTTAACAAAAAAGTGAACGATAAGATAAATAATTATAAATGCTATAAATCGAAGCCACATTCCCGAGAACATGGGAAGTCCTGCAAGCTCCTGTGCAACACCAACAGTAAACGGATTACATACACCTGATGCAAAGCCACAACCTGCTGAAAGTATAGTCATTCCAAGACCTGTCAGCTCGTCCCAGCCAAGTGCCACGGAAAGTCCCACAACAATAGGAACTAAAGGTACACACTCTTCAAGTGAACCTATAAAAGCACCCATTGACATAAAGAAGAACATAACAAGTGACAAAAGAATATATCTGTTCTGTCCGAACTTATGAACAATCTTCTTCAGCATATATTCCATAAGTCCACACTTGTCAAGTGCTGTAAAAATACCACCAATAACAAGCAGGAAAATTATAACAGCAATAATTGCACCGCCACCGTCAGCACCAAGAACAAGAAATGGTGACAAAATCCATTTGTAAAACGGCATACCACCTTCTACTGTTCTGAAGCTGTCAGTAACAATGGTTTCCATACCATTTTCGTCAAGGACTCTTGTATATTCACCACCGGGAATTACAAAGGTGGAAGCATATGTTAAACACATAAGTGCAAAGATTATAACGATTGCACCTATAAAGGATTTGACACTTATGCCAAGACCTTTCTTTTCGGTTTCTGCCATTAAATTATACCTCTTTAATTACATATTTATAGAAATCAACTGCAGGAGCAAGAGTGTCGATATTAACATTTTCATCGATACCGTGAACACTGCCATATTGCTGATTATCAATCTTGAATGGAACAAAACGAAGACAGTTATCACAAACTCTTGTGAAATATCTGCTGTCACTTGCACCATTCATAATATATGGAACAGGCTTGTATTCAGGGAATACAGTATTAACTGCCTTTTCGATGAATCTGAAAGGAGCACCGTTGAAATCAGAAATACCTGATTCCATACCGTCTTCAATAATTTCAGTTTCAATATCATATTTCTTTGCAAGTGCTGTAATTGCTTCAACACTTGATTTTTTACCCTGATGATGAGAATAACGCATATTACCCACAACCCAAGCTTCCTGCGGAATAACATTTGAGCCGTCTGAACCCTTACTCATGGTAAAAGCAAGAGTTGTTCTGAGAAGTGCAGCACCTGATGGGGAAATCATAGGCATAACTTTCTGAAGTAAAGGCTTGAATGTATTTACATTTCCACAAGCCATCTTCATAACACCACTCATTGTAGGAGCAAAACGAGAAAGCATTTCTTTGATTGTGTCTGACATCTGAACCTGGAAGCATTCTGCTTTTTCAGCCTCAACCATAAATTTACCAAGTCTTACAAGTGGAGTGTCCTTACCGGGTGCAGAAGCGTGACCACCGTTTGACTTTGCTGTGAATTTAAGGTCCATATATCCCTTTTCACCGACACCAATCATAGCAAAAGTACCGTCAGCACCACCGATTGGGTCATAAAGAATCATACCACCTTCATCAAGAACCATATAGAAGTGAAGTCCTCTTTCCTTTAACATAAGTGAAATTTTGTTACCACATTCGCCACCTGTTTCTTCAGTACAGGTTGACACGAAATATGTATCTCTCTTTGGAGTAAAGCCTTCCTTAATAAGCTCTTCAGCAGCCTGGAACATCATTGAAAGACCACCCTTTGTATCAAGAGTGCCTCTGCCCCATACTCTGTCCTCTGCAATTTCACCTGAGAAAGGCGGATATTTCCACTCACCACTTGCCTCAACAACGTCATGGTGATTCATAAGCATAACAGGTTCTAAAGCACTATCAGTTCCCTTCCATTTAAGTAAAAGGCTACCATCAATTACTTCACATTCAAGAGTATTGAAAAGATTAGGATAAATTTCACGAAGTACCTTATGGAACTCTAAAAATTTAGTAATGTCTTTATTTTCTCTTGATGAAATTGTTTCGACTTTAATAAGCTTTGACAAAATTTCTGCATACTGCATAGTACGATTGTCACTCATTTTTTACATCTCCCAAAAAATAATTAATTCATTATATCATATCCAAAATACAAAATAAAGACTAATTGCAAAAAAATGGTGCTATAATTGGCAAAAATTAGTACATGATTTAATGCTTAAATTATTGAATTTTACGCCAGAAAATGTTACAATTACCAATAGTGATTTTTTACTTGAAAGGATTACAGATTATGAAACTATTAAAAAAGATTACTGCTGTGATTTTATCACTTGTTCTTATCTGCACTATTGCAACTCCTGTTCTTGCAGCAGAGCAGACACCTGAAACACGTGCAGAATATGTTGAAATGCTTGCTGACGAAGGTTATCCTGCAATTACAACTGAAGAATTCCTTTTAAAATGGAAGGCTGCCGGTGATTTCTTCCGTACAATGACAGATGGCAGATTCCCATCAGACGAAAAAATTGACATTTCATTTGACAAATTTCTTACTGACGCAAATCTTTATATTGTAAAAAACAGTGGAATTAATATGGAAGCTATTCTTCGTAATCTTCCACCTCTCAACAATCTTTCATCACTTGTTGTGGAAACATTTGAGATTGACACAGTAGCATTCAGAGAAGAAATGTACAGACTTTGTAAAGAAAGTGACGAAGCAGGTACAGGCTTAGGTGGCTTATACTTGTTTATCGGTGCTTATATGAGCATTATCGATAAGATTGAAGTTTTTGCTGAGCCTACTGATGACCCTGTTGTTTATCAGGTTTGCTTTAATATGATTTATCGTGACGGTGGTTATGATACAATCCGTACAGGTATGTATATCAATACTGAAACAGGGGATATGGGTAACTTTGACGGTAAAGGTATGTTAGGCCTTGGCTTTAACTTCAATTTCAGCGAAATGGTTGTCTATACAGTTGTTGATGCTTGGACAAGAAATTTAGGTTTTGCAGTTACTTATGATATCCTTGCAAATGCCATCGGTGTTTATGATTACGAAACAAGAAGATACCACTTCGATTATGACGGACTCGAGTGGATGATTCAGGTATGGAAAGGCACATATTTCTATGTTACAAATGGTGCTGAAGTTGGTCTTTACAACAGAGTTCCGGGTGAAGAAATGGGTACTTTCTACAACTGTGCTACTGATGAACAGATGATGGAAATGCAAATGAAGCTTTCATATAAGGATACCGTCCTTATAAACACAGCACCACAAAAGCATTGGTGGCTTACAGGCTTCCATTTAAGTGGAACAGTTTACGAACCTGCATGTCTTACAATGGAATATTCAATCGTATTCCCTGATTTGACAATGCTTGAAGCATTTACAGATGCTATGGACAAAGAAGAAAACGGCGACGCAACATATACAGTTGACGGCACAAAGGTTTCAGTTGTCTGGTAATCCAATTTATAATATAAAAATAACGGAGAGTGGCTAAACCATTCTCCGTTTTTTTTTGTTGTATCGGATAATTTTCACTCTGTATTTTACATAAAAAAACCCTCGCAACCAGATGGTCGCAAAGGGCTTTGTCCGGGCAATTTTATTTTCTTACAGATGCAATATACTGTGCCATTTCACCGACTGTTTTATGGTCGATAAAATCTCTTGCTTTAAGGTCAACACCGAAAATAGTTTTAACATCTGTTACAACACACATTGTGTCAAATGAACTCATTTCAAGATCAGCTTTAAAATTGCTATCGGGAGAGATGTCTTCGACTTCCACGTAGTTTTCAAGGATTTCAACAAGCTGTGTGAATTCTTGCATTCTGGTTTACCGTTCCTTTCTGCATCTGTAAGTGCGATTTTATCTAATATTTCACCGACTGTAATGTCAGGATTTTCAGCACCAATAACGAGTGCTTTAGCGATTTTTGTATAGAGAATACGAAGGTCATATTCTGCAGGAGGCTCTTTTCTGTATTCAAAACAGAAGTCAAGACCATTATCCTGTTTTCTATGTCTGATTGTTACATAGAGAGGAATCATTGTAGAGCCGTTATTGTACCAGATACTCTTGGCAGTCTTTTCCATTTCCTCGTCAATATATATGCTCTTCATAAGTGGCTGATATGAAAGACCAAAGCTGTCATATGTTGAGTCGGATTTTGAATCTTCAGGCATAGATTTGTGTCTTTCCTTAAGAGTATCCATGAAGCTCAAGCTTGCATGCTGATACATTTCGTTCTGAACATCGGAAATCTTCTGAATTGCTTCACAGAATGTTTCTTCCGGCTTGATAATACTTCTCATTGGTAAGAAGTTGATGCGAAGACCACCTGATTTCTTTTCTGCAATTGTACCACGACGGTTGATAATCATTTTGAATGAAACATCTTCCTGATTATCGTTAAAGCATGAAAGACCTGTACGCACACCCATTGAAAGAACAGCAAATATTGAAAGATTTCTGTCAGCACAAAGCTTCATAATCTTGTCACTGTCTTCAGCACTCATACTCATATTGAAAATGTCAGCATCAGGAAGACCTGAATGAATATCAGCATATCTTTGACCGGGGTTCTGTTCCTGCTGATGTTTAAGACGATTGTCAATCAGAAAGTCAGTAAAGATTGGCTCAGTTGACTTTGCGAGTGAATCATACCAGTATTTCTTGTCGATTTCACACTGTTCCGATTCCTGATATTCAAGTTCTTTCTCAAGAACAGGGATATATGGTCTCATTGGCTTTGGATAAGCTGTACCCTGAGTCTTGTTCTTGTAGATTTCAATAACATCATTTAAGAACATCTTGACTGAAAAAGCATCCATTGCAAGGTGATGGAATCTTATGAAAAGTCCGTGATAACCATTCTTGAATTTAACAATGGCAATCTTGTGAACTTCACATTCATACATAGGAATATTCTGTCTTGAAATTTTTGTAAGCTCTTCTTCAGCCTCTTCAACTGTTTTATGACTGTAATCCCAGTCCTCAATAACAAGCTCACTTTTTTCAGTAACATACTGATGAAGATTAAGACTGACTTTTTTATCCTTTGTGAAACGAAGTCGCATTGTGTCACAACGCTCAATTGCTTCATAAATGGACTCTTTCATAATATTTTCGTCCATTTTGCCCTGCCAGTAATATCCGCAACCAATGTTGTTGACAGGATATCCTGAACCGTACTTTAAGGACATTAAGAACATCATTTTCTGTGAGTTGGAGATGGGATACGCTTTAACGATTTGACCGTTACGCAATTTCTTTTCTATCATTTTGCTTCATCCTCTGCAAAACTAAACTGTGCTCTTTTGATTTTGCCTGTTGAGGTTCTTTCAAAAGGAGTTTCTCTAATGATAAATGAATGAATATGTCTGTCAGTATTCATTGTAGAGTTAACTCTGTCAACAATTTTGCTGATTTCAGCAGAAATATCAGTAATACCCATAGCACCAGCCAATGCTTCGTCAGGGAATATTTCTGCAATAATTGTATCTTTTTCGCCACGGACAACGATTTCCTTGACAATTCCGTCGTCAACAAATTTATTTTCAAGCTCTTCAGGTGAAATATTTTCACCGTTTGAAAGAATTATAAGATTTTTCTTTCTGCCAACAAGGTAGATATGACCATTTTCAATATACCCAAGGTCACCTGTGTGTAAATATCCGTCTTCTGTAAAGCTTTCAGCAGTTCTTTCAGGCTTTTTGTAGTATCCAAGCATAACTGATGGACCTTTGACCTGAATTTCGCCGTCAACAACTCTTACATCATCAACACCTGTGAGAACACCGTTTGAATATTTGTTATCTCCTGAAAAGTCAGATGTTGTAATACGAGGACTACATTCACTCATACCATAACCCTGACGGGCAGTAATTCCGTATTTTGCAAATTCGTCAATCAATGCACCACTTAAAAAGGCACTACCTGCAATAAATCTTGTAAGGCGTTTACCCACAACAAGCTCAGCAGCCTGACGAGGAGTCATTTCAGGATGTTTCTTTTCTGCAATTTTAATCTTTGTGATAATAGCTTTACAGAGAAGTGGAACAATTCTTGTGTTTGTTGGTTCAAATATAAGGAAGTTTCTGTATATATTTGTGAGTGCACCGTTAAGACAGATAGTTGCTCCGTCATAAAGAACCTTAAGCACATCACAAGCGTAACAGAAAACATGGTGCATAGGTAAAACTGAAAGACAAATCTCACCATCTGCTGCTTTGTATGTATCGTAGCAGGAGTTGGAAGCAAGGTTGTGGTTTGAAAGCATAACACCTTTTCTTTCACCTGTTGTACCTGATGTATAAATAATTAATGCACAGTCATAAGGGTTTATTTCAATATCTGAAAGGTGAGCATATTCAGAGTCTGATGAATATGTCTTGAAAATATTGTCAAACCAACGCCAGTCACCGAGAGATACAACCTGACGGATACCTTTATATGTTTTCTGGATTTCTTCTGCTTTACCTAAAAATTCTTCTTCACAGAAAAGCATCTCAATATCAGCATCACGGAAGAGCACACAAGCTTCTTCTACAGAGATGTTAGGGTCAAAAGGGACAACAACATTACCACTGCAAATCATACCTGTAAGACAGGCGATATATTCATAACTTGTCTTACCGATAAAAGCAATATGCATTTTTTCTTTTTCAATGGTCTTTATGTATCTGCTGACAGCAAAGCAATCTTCACGGAATTCTGAAAAATTCTTAATATAGATTTCAGTATCACGGATAAACTTGCAAAAATCTTTTTCGCTGTATTTTTCAGCGGCAAAATTTACAATATCCTTTACTGTTGAAAGTTGTGTTTTATTCATATATATTTATATAACCTTTCATTTTCTCAATTATTATACGAAATACTCAACAAAAGAAGTATTTATGTTGAACATACGACACTGCTCGATTTTATCCGTTAGAATTTTACTATATGGGTTGACACTTGTCAAGGAAATAAGGATAAGTTTTACACTTTTGAGATTTTGTCATTTTTTATCAAACAATATTGAAGAAATGAAAAAATAGATGTATAATATATAGAATAAATTAAATAACCTCCAAGGGGGATTTATCTATGAGTAAAAAAATGTTAGCAATAATACTTTCAGTTGTATTGGCTTTTTCAGTTGTGGGTTTTCCTGCTGCTGCCTGTGTGCAGATAGAGAGCATCAATATTGAAAACACTTTCAATATGTGCCTTGATACGCTTATTCACAGAATTCTCACAGTTCTCAATGTTTTCTGGCCGGGATATGACGGTAATTGGGATAAGGTTGAGGAGTATAAGGCAGAAAACTTCTACGAAGGCGAAGCGAAGTTTGATAAAAATGTAACTGATGATTCAGAATGGTCATTGGGCTATGCAGGTGCATCACTTCTTGAAGGTATAGATGTTATGAACGGCGAATATTTTCTTGCAGGTACTCTTGAAGTTTTTGAAGGCAGAGTCCCACAGAAGATTAATGATGACCAGAGAGTCCGTGTTTATGCAATCAGCGACGGCGTAAGCGGAATTGCAGTTCAGGCAGTTATTGATGGTTTCGGCCTTTCTCGTGGTGATGTTCAGGAAATCCGTTCAAGAGTTGCTGAATTAGTAAAATCAGAAGGACATAATATTATAAGTATGGATGTGTCTGTGCTTCATCAACATTCTTGTATCGACACACTCGGTATGAATATTCCACTTTTATCAGGACTTATCATCAATACAACCAACGCTGCTCTCGGTGGCTTACTTGATGACTATAAAGTGGTTAAAAATCAGCAGTTTATGGAAAATCTCTTTGAGAAAACAGCTGATTGTGTTATGACAGCAATTGAGAATATGGAAACAGGTGACCTTTATTACGGATATACTAATATTTCAGAATATATGCGTGATGCTCGTGACCCTTGGTCATTTGACGAAAATCTTCACAGACTTCGTTTTGTTCCTGATGACGGTTCAAAGGAAACCTGGATTTTACAAGGCTCAATGCATTGTACAGGTATGGGTGCAGGTCCTGATGAACTTACTGCTGACTATCCTTATTACATTGAAAAAGCAATCAATGAAAAGATAGGTGCAAATGTTGTTTATGTTCTTGGTGCAGAACTTGCAATAAGACAGGAAAGAGAACTTACAGATGTTGAAAATGCAACAGATATTGAAAATATCGAGGCTTATGGTTATGCTCTTGCTGATAAAGTTATAAAAATCAATAATGATATTAAACTTGAGCCTGTTCTCAATGTGGCTCATAAAGAAGTTAAATTGAATGTTGATAACGGAATTTTAACACTTGCAGCTCGTGAGGATATTCTCAATGCAATAATCGTAAAAGACGGCTTGAAATATGTGCTTGTTACTGAAATCGGATATGTGGAACTCGGTAACAAAGTCGGTATATTCCTTTGCCCCGGTGAATTTGACCCGATGCTCATTTTCGGTGGTCCTGAATCAGGTGATGCAGACTGGAAAGGTGACGGTTGGAACTATGCACCGGCTAAAGATTTTTCTGACGCAGAATATATAATGGTTTATGGCCTTTGTAATGATCAGGCAGGTTATGTTCTTCGTGATAATGAATATCATTCACTTATCGGTGAAAATGAAGAAGTAAACATTATCAGCAGAACAGCAGGTGCAACTTTTGCAACAGCATATGAGGAGCTTTTAACATCCGTATAATAATTCGTTGACATTTCATATGAATTATTGTAGTATGAATGTGTAAACTACATTCAGGAGGTTTGCTATTTATGAAAAAAATAATTGCAATTTTATTGGCGTTATCAATGATGTTTGCATTTGTTGCATGTAATAATGATAAAAATAATGACCCTACTGAAACACAAGAACATACAACTGAAGATGCTGCAGTTAACTCAAATGATGTTGAAACTGAAAGCACAACTGAAGATGTTTCAAGTGAGGAATCAACAACAGGTGATAACTCGGGTGAGGAGTTGCCAACTGACAAAACAAATAATGATAAAGAAGATAATGACAAGGAAACAGAAACAACTACAAAGAAACCTCTTTCTTCTGACCCTGCAGATTGGTCAAAGGAAGAAATTGTTGAGTTCTATAAGCAGTCTGCTGTCAAGACTCATCCGACTGCAAAGTCATCACAGACAATGGCACTCAATAAGCTTGTGCTCAATGACGGTGACGGAGCATTGAATTTCTTTATCAATATGGTAAAGCCTGTTATTGATACTGTAATCAAGAATAACTCAACAACATATAACGGACTTACAGGTGGATTTACAAAGCTTCAGCCATCAGATGTTAAGAGTGCAAAGGCATATAAGCAGGGTAAATATACAGTTATTGAAATGACAATGGTTGAACAGACAGACGGTATTTACGGTGATGCACAGGAAGGTACTGTTGGCCATGCAATCAATGTCCTTGGTAATGTTGCTACTGCAGTAGAACAATTCCCTGACTTTGACATTAAATATGAAGAAGCAGACATCAAGGTTCATTACAAAAATCCTACTGTTAAGGTTAAAATCAATGAAAAAGGTATCATTGAAAAAGGAACATGGAGTTATGTTTCTGTAATCGCAATCAGACACCTTGAAATCAGCGGAATTATGGTTGATAAAGCAGATGCTGAAATTGAATATGTAATCGTTGTAGGTGGCGGATTTTAAAAGTGCAAAATGTAAAATGCAAAGTGCAAAGTTGTAGGGGCGATTTACGAATCGTCCTTTTTTATTGCAAAAACAGGATTTGTTATTTTATTAACAAAATGTCCTTGACATAAATTTGTTATTTTTATATACTTATACTATTGAGATAAAAACTCAAATATTGAGAGGGAAGTGTTTTTATGAATCCACAGTATGAATCATTATTTACACCTTGGAAAATAGGTAACTGTGAAATCAAAAACCGTATTGTTATGTGCCCGATGGGTGGTACATCACTTTTTGGTTGGTTTGAACTTGGCGGTTGTCATTTTGATAAGGAAGCTGCAAAGCTTTTCTTAGAAAGAGCTAACAACAATGTTGGTCTTATTATCCCCGGTATCGCACCGCTTCGTGATACTTTCTGGGGCAAATGGCTCTGGCAAAATCCAAAAATGTTTGAAGAACTTAAAGAGTTTATGGACGAAATCCATAAGACAGGTGCAAAATTGTTCGTTCAGCTTACAGCCGGTATGGGTAGAAGCTGGGCTATTACTGAACTCGTTGCACCACTCCATAGAAATAAATTTACTCGTGCACTTGTAAAGCCTATTCTCGATACTTCTCACGAATTAGCTTCTCCAAGTCCACAGCCTGCTCGTTGGGCTCCTGATATTATCTGTCCTGAAATGACAAAGGAACAGATTCACGAAATTATTGAAGCATTCGCAAAGACAGCAAAGCTCTGTCGTGATGCAGGTGTTGACGGTGTTGAAGTTCACGCTGTTCACGAAGGTTATCTTCTTGACCAGTTTGCAATCGAATTCTTTAATAAGCGTACTGACGAGTACGGTGGAAACTTTGAAAACAGATATCGTTTTGCAGTTGAAGTTGTTAAGGCTATTAAAGAGTCTTGCGGACAGGATTTCCCTGTTTCACTTCGTTACTCAGTTGAGTCAAAGATGAAGGGATTCTGCGAAGGCGCAATGCCTGGTGAAGACTATGTTGAAGCAGGTCGTGCAATGCCTGAATCAGAAAAGGCTGCAAAGTATCTTCAGGACGCAGGTTACGATATGCTTAATGCTGATAATGGTACATACGACTCATGGTATTGGGCACATCCACCAATGTATATGCCGCAGAACTGCAACCTTGATGATGTTGCTCATATTAAAAAGTTTGTTGATATCCCTGTTGTTTGTGCAGGTAGAATGGAGCCTGATGTTGGTGCAAAGGCAGTAGCAGAAGGTAAAATTGACGGTGTCGGTGTTGCTCGTCAGTTCCTTGTTGACCCTGAATGGATTACAAAGATTATTGATGACAGATTAGAAGACATCAAGCCTTGTATTTGTTGTCACGCAGGTTGCTTCAACTTCTCAACATCAAAGGGTCACGCGAATACACAGGACCTTTTAGATACAATGGGACTTTCTCGTTGTGCTCTTAATCCAAAGACAATGCAGTCAAAGAAATATAAGATTCAGCCTGCAAAGAAAGCAAAGAAAATTGCTATCATCGGTGGTGGTATCGGTGGTATGGAAGCAGCTATCGTTTGTGCAAAGCGTGGTCATAAGGTTGACCTTTATGAAAAGAGTGACAAGCTCGGTGGCGTATTTATTGCTGCAGCAGCTCCATCATATAAAGAAAAAGACCGTGACCTTATTGCATGGTATAATCGTGAAATTTTCCGTTATGATGCAATTAAGATTCATATGAATACAGAAATCAAGGATGTTGCATCTCTTAATGCTGATGAGATTATCGTTGCAACAGGTGCAGTTGCTAATAAGATTCCTGTTAAGGGTGCTGAAAAGGCAGTTGAAGCTATTGATTTCCTTTTAGATAACAGCATAGTTGGTAATAATGTTGTTGTTATCGGTGGTGGTCTTACAGGTTGTGAAATTGCTTACGAACTTTATCTTCAGGGCAAAAATCCTACAATTGTTGAAATGCAGGATGACCTTGTTACAACTCCGGGTATTGCGCTTCCTAATACAAGTTACCTTCGTGACTTCTTCAAGACAAATAAAGTTCCTGTTTATCTTGAAACAAAGACAACAGAAATTACAGATACAAGCGTAACTATTATGACAAAGGACGGAAAGACAGAAACAATTCCTGCTGACAGCGTAATTCTCTCTGTTGGTTACAGACCTGCTCCAGTTGTGGAAAAAGGCAAACACATCCACGTTATCGGTGATGCAAAGAAAGTTGGCAATCTCCGTACAGTTATCTGGGGCGCTTGGGACATTGCAATGAAGTTATAATCTGACAAATATAAATTAGGAGAGTGCAAACTCTCCTTTTTTGTTGTAAAAACATTACTTTTGTGATAAACTTAACTTATATAATTTTGCTGTTGAGGAGGGTATTATGAAAAAAATTCTTTACACGTCTATTGCGATTTCAGTTTCACTTTTTGTAATATGTTATATATTGTTTAAAGTTACGCATAATGGCGTTATAGAGGCACTTTATATAACTTTTATGACTTGTTCTTATCATTTTGTAATGAGATTGGTTGTGGGAAAAATTACACATCCAATTTTTCACAAACATTATAATTATAACAGTTGGTGGTTTACTCAAAAATCATTTGAAAAAAAGGTATATAAATTCTTGAAAGTCAAACAATGGAAAGAAAAAGTTCCTTCATGGTCACCGGGGGCGTTCTCTCTTGAGAATGATACTTTACACAATATTGCTATTGGTATGTGCAACGCTGAATTGGTACATGAAATAATTGTGATTTTGAGTTTTGTCCCAATTCTTTTCTCAATAAAATTTGGTGTGCCGATTGTATTTATAATTACATCAATTATTGCTGCATTATTTGATATGATTTTTGTAATTATTCAACGATATAATCGTCCAAGGTTAGTAAAAATAATCGAGAAAACAAAATAAACAGGGTGATAATATGAGTTTTACAGAAACAGCAAAAAAACGTTATTCATGTCGTGCTTATGACGGTGAGAAACAAGTAGAAGATGAAAAAATCAAGGCAATTTTAGAAAGTGCCTGTCTTTCACCATCTGCCTGTAACAGTCAGCCTTATCATTTTACAGTTTGTACGGGGGAAAAGGCGAAAGAAGTAGCAAAAGCAACTCAGGGTATGGGTATGAATAAATTTACTGCCGATGCTCCGGTTATGATTGTAATTTCAGAAGAAAAGTATAACCAGACAGCAGGTATAGGCTCAAAACTCAAGAATAATGACTACCGTTCAATTGATATCGGAATTGCAACTGCATATCTGACGGCAGAAGCAACTGCACAGGGTCTTGGTACTTGTATTTTAGGTTGGTTTGACGACAAAAAAATCCGTGAAACATGTGGACTTAAAAATCCCGTAAGGCTTGTTGTTTCTTTAGGATATGCAAAAGAAGGTAGTACTGCACCAACTAAAAAAAGAAAATCCTATGAAAATCTTGTAACAGAGGTGTAATATGAGCCAGTGTGAAAATTGTGTGAATTATTATTTTGATGATGAACTGGAAGAATACTGTTGCGATATTAACCTTGATGAGGATGAAATGATGAGGTTTTTAACAACACCAAACTACCATTGTCCTTATTTCAGACTTGATGACGAATACGGTATTGTCAAAAAACAGAATTAAATTTTGTATAAATTCAATATTGAATTGTTAAAGAAATAACATTATAATATATTGTATAGGGAAAATATGGGAAATTGGGGGATTGTTTATGTATCAGTACATATATGCGACTGCAATATTTGTGGGTATAGCAGTTACGATTGCCTTTCTCGTTATGCGTGTCAGACGTGGCGGTGTTGGTGCAATGTTTTTAAAGGCAGGAGCATCTGTTTGTTTTATAGGAACTGCTTTTTCAGCATTAGCCTATAACAATAAAAATATGGAATATGGCATCCTTGTTATTATGGGACTTATATTTGGCCTTTTGGGTGATGTGTGGCTCGATATGAAATATGTCTATAAACAGCATAACCATATTTACACTTATGCAGGTATTATATGCTTTATTGCAAACCATATTTTCTATATTCCTGCCGTTGCATTCAAATATGGTGAGGGCGAATTTGAGTGGTGGTATGCTATAATTAATATTATTGCATCATTGATTTTTGCTGTTGTAACTCTGGCCCTTGAAAAGCCTATGCAGGTGAAATACGGAAGATACAAAAAAATCCTTTTCGTTTATGGTGTATTCCTTTCATGTACAATGTTTACAGCAATCAACGGACTTTTCTACAAAGGCTTCTCAAAGGAATTATTTATGCTTGCAGTAGCATCAGTTCTTTTCACACTTTCTGATTTGGTGCTTTCAAATATTTATTTCAAAGAAGGTGGCAACACAAAGCCTAATGTTGTTATAAACCATCTTCTGTATTATGCGGCACAGTTTACTTTTGCAAGTACATTGTTGCTGAAATAGTCACAGTGTTTAAAAAATAGAATAATTTTTGGTTATACTGATAGTTGCAAATTTTTGCAATTATTGGTATAATTTTTTATAATGTATTTTAAGTCGAACTTATGAAAAAGAGTGGTTGTTGATGTTAAAAACTTTATATTTCATTTTACTTGCAATATATATTCTGCTTGTTATCGGATTTCTCGTTGTGAGAATCAAAGAAGGTGGAGTAAAAGCTTTATTTTTAAAGACTGCGGCATCTTTGACATTCATTATGTCTTCGGTGATTTCTCTGTCCTTGTCTTCTTATAATTATTATTACGGTATATTTATCGTTGTGGGACTGATTTTCGGACTTGTGGGTGATATATGGCTTGACCTTAAGTATGTACATAAAGATTATGACGAGCCTTATACATTTGCAGGTATGATAAGCTTCCTTATAGGACATGGCTTTTACATAGCAGGTATTTTGTCTGCTTATCCTGAATATGTGCCGTGGCAGATTGCTCTTGCAGTATTCAGTGCAATAGCAGTAACACTTATCAGTCGTTTTCTTGATAGAAATAAGGATTTTGAATACGGTAAGTTTAATTTATTGGCTTTCATTTATTCCGTTGTTACAATGCTTACCGTTACATTCAGCCTTAATGCAATGAATTGTTTTGCAATATTACCAATGGCAAATGGCGTTGATACATCTGATGTGTTCTGGCGATTTGTGTTGATGTTTATAGGAACAGTTCTGTTTGCACTTTCCGACCTTGTGCTTTCTCGTGTTTATTTCCTTAAAGGCGGAAACACAAGCAAAAATGTGATAATGAACCATGTACTTTATTTCTCAGCACAGTTTATTTTGACTTTGTCAATTCATATGTAACAATAAAACCGTAAAGGAGAAGAATTTATGGAACAGAAAAAATATGTTCAAAAAAGTGAAATGACTGCATTCTGCGTTGCCGGTTTAGGTCAGGGTATGATTTATGCACTTATGTCAAGTTATATAAGTGACTATTACCTCAATGTTTTGCAGTTGACACCTATGTTTGTGCTTTTGCTTATGCTTTTAGCACGTGTATGGGATGCTATCAATGACCCACTTATGGGTATGATTGTTGACAGAAGCAATTTGAAGAGTGGTAAGATGCTTCCGTTTATTCGTTTTGCTCTTATTCCAATTGCGGTTGTAACATTCCTTATGTATTTAAGTCCTGATCTTGGGAAAACAGAGTTGATGGTTTATTCAGCTATTGTTTATGTTGCATGGGGTATGATTTATACAATAGGTGACGTTTCCTTCTGGGGACTTCCAAATGTTATGACACCTGATTCTGAAGAAAGAAGTTCAGTAATTTCTGTAAGTAAGATTTTTAACAGTATCGGTTCTGCTGTTCCTGAAGTACTTTTCCTTGTTGTAGGTCTTGTTATGGCTGCTTGGGTTAAAGGCCAAGATGTAGCACCTGACCCACTTATGGTGCAGAAGAGAAAGTACCTTGTTATGGCTATTGTTACAGTTGGTCTTGGTTCAATTCTCTATGCTCGTGCATGTACAGGGGTTAAGGAAAGAGTTAAAATGCCTGTCCGCAAGCGTCAGAGTGGTGAACCATCACAACTTTCTCGTGTGTTCAAGTGTAAACCTCTTGTTCTTGTTCTTTTGATGGGTGTTCTTTCAAGTGGTCGTTATATGGTTTCTGCAGCTGCTATTCATGTTGCTCGTTACTCATTCTACATTGGTCCGGACCTTGCAACTCTTGCAACAGAGGCTGAAAGAATAGCTGCAATTGAATCAAGTATTTCAGCAGTTAAAACAGTTTTCCAGATTAGTTCAATTATAGGTCTTTTTGGTGCAACACTCTTTATGCCTAAACTTATGAAAAAATATGACTACAAAAAACTTGTTATCGTAAGCTGTCTTGCAGGTTTTGTAGCAAGTATCGTTACAACAATTGTTGGTTGGTTTACAATGAACCTTTATGCTTGTATTCCATTCATCATTATTTCTTGTATTCCTCTTGGTGTTATCAATACAGTCAGCCTTGCAATGATTGGTGACTGCCTTGACTATATGGAACTTACAACAGGTTTCCGTGATAATGCTCTCGGTGCTGCTTGTCAGGGCTTTATCAATAAAATCGGTAATGCTTTTGCAACATCAGGTATCGTTATTATGTATATGGTAATCGGACTTGACCCTGCACAGATGCTCAGTTCAACTGCAGTTGTATCTGCTCTTGATATGCCAGCTGAAATGAGATTTGCTATGTTCTCACTTGTATCAATTGTTCCCGGTATAAGCATGCTTCTTTGTGCAATTCCAATGTTCTTCTATAAGATTGCTGGTAGTGAAAAGAAGAGAATTATTGCTGAACTTGCAAAGAAGAGAGAAACAAGCGGCGTAACAATAGATTAAGAATCTTAAAGCCTGCATGGATTATATGTAGGCTTTATTTATAGGTGATTGTATGAAAGATTATAAATTTTTACTTTTAACAGACCCTCATTTTTTTGATACAGATTTAGGTTGCAGTGGTTCTGAGTATGAAGATTTTATGCACTATGAGCAGAAATGCTTTGCCGAAACTGAAAGTATCAATAATGCAGTTTTCAAGTATCTTGGTGAAACAGATTCAGCCGATACAGTCATTATCGTTGGTGACCTTACACAGAATGGTGAAAGAAAGAGCCACGAAAAGTTTATTAAACTTCTTTATGATATAAAAGCAAAAGGCAAAAAGGTTTATCTTATTACAGCTGACCACGACTGGAAAGGTGACCCGTTTGCATTCGGTGAAAACGGAAGATATATGCCTGAACCAACACCAAAGGAAGACCTTATTAAGTTATATAATGACTTTGGTTTCAGCGATGCTATCGCAGTTGATGAGGAGCATTTGTCTTATGTTGCACAGTTAAGTGACGGTGTAAGACTTTTAGCAATAAATGCTGACATTAAAACAAAAGGTCAGTTCAGTTTAACAGAAAAACAGGTTGAATGGATTAAGGAGCAGACTAAACAAGCAAGAGAAGATAATCAGACAATGTTTGCAATCTGCCACTATCCTGTTTTACCGATTCAGCCGATTTTCTCAATCATTAAATCAGCACTTATGTATGACTACAAATCAGTTGCAACACTTCTTGCTGACGAAGGCGTTCACCTTGTTTTCACAGGCCATATGCATAACCAGAGTATCAATGAATTTGTGACAGAAAAAGGCAATAAGTTTTTTGATGTTACAACAGGCTCAATTATTGCTGACCCATCATACATAAGACTTGTTACATTGAATGAAAATCAGGCAGAAATCAAGAGCATTCCAACACCTGACTTTGACTATGACACAAAGGGTATGTCTTGTAAGGAATATCTCACATCAGTTTTTGATGCAATGATTAGAAATATTCTTCTTGATTTGCGTGATGATACTCAAAGAGCTATGAGAAAATTCCATATTAAAGAAAGCAAAGGTCTTGTCTTTGCACTTCGTATGGCAGGAAAACTTCTCTGTTCAGTAAAACTCGGCACATTGGCAAAGCTTCTCTTTATCAAGTGTGACAAGAGCATTAAAAAGGTTAAACTCATTGATTATGCAACTGTACTTGTGAGAAATGTGTTCCGTGGAAATCAGACATATAACTCAGGTACACCTGAAGGTGATGTTTTCATCGGTTTCTTAAACAGAATAAATCCTGTTCTTAAGAAAATCAGTGTTAAAGACCCTTATGGTGAAAAAGTAGATATAGCCGAATTACTCAAAAATACAGCAGGTAACTATGGTTACGATGACTACAACGAAACAATTAAGTGGTAAAAACTAATATCAAATCAGTGTCATTCTGAGCGTAGCGAAGAATCTCTTCCAAAGTGTGTGGTTGAATATTGAGATTCTTCACTTCGTTCAGAATGACTTCCTTTTTATTATGTTTTTTCATTTCCCTATTGCAATTTAATGCTTTATTGTGTTAGAATAACTCTAATCTTTTTTAGAAAGAAGTAATATCATGGTAACACTCGATAAAATCTATCACGCATCATTCGTTTTAAAGGACCTTATCCGTAAAACAGATATGATTTATGCACCAAAAATCAACCCTGACTGTGAAGTTTATCTTAAAACAGAAAATCTTCAGGTAACAGGTTCTTTCAAGGTTCGTGGTGCTGCTTATAAAATCAGTCAGTTGTCAGCTGAAGACAAGGCAAATGGCGTTATTGCTTGTTCAGCTGGTAATCATGCACAAGGTGTGGCACTTGCTGCAACAAAGAATGGCATAAAGTCACTTATCTGTCTTCCTGATGGTGCACCAATCTCAAAAGTTGAAGCAACAAAGAGCTATGGTGCTGACATCTGCCTTGTTGAAGGTGTTTATGACGATGCTTATAATAAGGCTTTACAGCTCCGTGACGAAAAAGGTTATACTTTTGTCCATCCGTTTGATGATGACGATGTAATTGCAGGTCAGGGTACAATCGGTCTTGAAATTCTCGACCAGATTGCTGATGCTGATGCAGTTGTTGTGCCAATCGGTGGCGGCGGACTTATCAGTGGTGTTTCGTTTGCAATTAAAGCACTTAATCCTAAAGTCAAGGTTTACGGTGTTCAGGCAAAAGGTGCACCAAGTATGTATAACTCAATTAAAGATGATAAAATTGAGCGTCTTGACAATGTATCAACTATTGCTGACGGTATCGCAGTTAAAGAACCGGGTGCAAATACATTTGAGTATGTAAAGAAATATGTTGATGAAGTTGTAACGGTTTCCGATGACGAAATCGCAACGGCAATTCTTGCACTTATTGAACAGCAGAAACTTATTACTGAAGGTGCAGGTGCAGTTTCAGTTGCAGCAGTAATGTTCAATAAAATCCCGGTTAAGGGAAAGAAAGTTGTATGTCTTGTTTCTGGTGGTAATATTGACGTTACAATCCTTTCCCGTGTAATCAAGCGTGGTCTTTTGACAAGTGGTCGTACATATTCACTTACCATTGAGCTTGTTGATAAACCAGGTCAGCTTAAAGGTGTTTCAAATATTATTGCCGATTTGGGTGGTAATGTTATCTCAATCCACCATGAAAGAGCATCAGAAAATTCAGACATCAACGGTTGTTTCCTGAGAATATTGCTTGAAACCCGTAACTTTGAACATATTGAGCTTATTAAGAATGAGCTTATCAGTCAAGGATATAAACTTGTATAAGGAGTAATAATTATGATTAAAACAATCAGTACAGATAAAGCACCTGCAGCAATCGGACCATATTCACAGGCTAAGGTTGTTGGAAATATGGTTTTCACATCAGGTCAGATTGCAATTAACCCTGCAAATGGTGGAGTTGAAGCAACAACTATTGAAGGACAGACAAAGCAGGTTTGCGAAAACATCAAAAATCTTCTTGAGGCAGCAGGTAGCGACCTTGAAAATGTCGTAAAGACAACTTGTTTCCTTAAGAATATGGAAGATTTCGCAACATTTAACGGAATATATGCAGAGTACTTTACAAGTAAACCTGCTCGTTCATGCGTAGCAGCGAAACAGCTTCCAAAGGATGTATTAGTTGAAGTAGAAACAATAGCATTAATTAAATAATGTATAATAGGGTGAATGTATTAAGCATTCACCCTTGTCTTTTGCAACAAATTATAATTTATCGAGATGATTGAAATAATGTGTCATTCTGAGCGAAGCGAAGAATCTCTATCCAAATAACATATAAACTAACAGAGATTCTTCGTCGTTACACTCCTCAGAATGACCTGCTATTTATAATTGCAACGCAGTTCCAACACTTTGCACTTTGCGTTTTGCATTTTGCATTTAACAGACAAACTCCAATTTGTAATTAATGACGATATTATTTGAAACAAAAACTCCGTAAAGAGGGGACCGTCCCCAATTTACGGAGTTAATGCTTTATATAGCTTATTATTTAAGAACCATATCTGAAAATCCGTTTCCACCGAAGATTTTAAACATAATTGTGTTTGTAATGCGAAGAATTATTGTAATTGCCTTCATAATACCGTTTGTGCTTGTTTCTTCTGGTTCGCCGTTTTCGATGATATAAACTACATTTTCAAATCTTTCTGCTGCTGCTTCAAACTCTTCAGTTGGCATATAGGTGCTTTCGATTGCTGCACCAAGCTCAGCAGAAGCCTCGTGGAATTCCTTGGCAGTTGCTTCATCTAAAGTGGATGTGTCATAATCCTTCCATTCCTCGTAGAATTCAATAGTGCCAATGGAATTTCTTGCATAATTGAACTGCGGGAATCCGGGGTCAGAGTAAATGTTATCGAATGATGAATCAGTAAGAATTCTTGTAACAAGTCTAATGATTACGTCATTTTTTGCAGTGCTTTCGTGGTTTTGGTTTACAAAATAGAATGAACGCTCACACAAAATGCTTGTTGATGCATCAAGAAGTCTTCCTTCATCAATGTGGTTATGATTTTCAGGGTCAGAACAATACGTATTTGCCTGAACATAGTCTTCAGGAAGTGAAACATCTACTGCTACGGAAGTTGCACCAAAGGATTCTGAATCAGTATGAATAATACCATCACTGTTCATATTATCCCAGTTATCAAAAATTTTGTATTTCACATAGTTATAATCGCAGATATCAAATAATTCAACACCCTTTGATTGTGCATCAAGAATATTTTTTCTTGAATTAACCTGTGCATTGTAGTACCAATCTGTCTGTTCACGAATATGAACATCTTCAGGGTCACTTAAATACATTTCTCTACATGTCGGATAATCATAAGAAGGAATGAGTCCCCAAAGACAAGTTGAATATTCAAGGTAATCTTCAACAAGTGTATGAACGGCAGTATCAAGAATATTGTTAAGGTCAGCTTCAGGGAAAAGACGAAGAACTATGTTGATAATATATGCAAGATATTCGCTTTCTTCGTCAAGAAGTGACGGAATCATATAATCATATAGTGCTTCAGGGTCATCGATTAAACCATAACGGTAAATATCACCAAGAATACATGCACCGTCAGCAGCAGGAACAACATAACAGACTCTGTTTACATCATCACTGAATTCTTCACCTTTATCAATGTATAACTGCATAAGAGCATTTTCAATAGAGCCACCCTGACTGATTGGTACAAGATTTACTTTATCGTGACCTGTTTCTTTCTTCGCAATCTGAATGAGCTCATAAAGGTCGTTTGCTGCGTCAATAATGTTTCCTGTGTGAACATAAGAAAAGAAATAAAGATGGTCAGAACCTGCTACATCTACATAATCATAAAGTGGAATCTGGTCAAAAATGTATTCTTGCTGTTCTGCAGTAAGATTTGCAACACTTGTTTCATATTTATCAGCCTGAATATTCTTGATATTATGACCATATTCATCTAATTCAAGATTGCCCAGCAAAGCCTTGCCTAAAACATCAGCAATAGCGTTTGCACAACAGTTTTCAATATCACGTTGTGTTAAAAGTAATGATGCCAACGGAACTAAAGCTTCTTCAAGAGCCAGTTTCACAACATCACCTGTTGCCTCCATAAAGAACGGAGCTGAATATGGCTCACCTTCAGAATTAAGCATCGGCTCTCCGTTTTCATCAAGATAACGGACATCTGACTGGAAAAGTCCCGGAATAACGATTGACGGACAATTGTCACAGTCACAAGGTGTTTCGATAGCAGTTGCATAAAATGCTGACACAGAGAAAAGTAATGAGAGCACAAGTGCAACTGAAATTATTTTTTGACGTATTGATTTCATAATATTTTCCTCCTTTTTATTATAGTGAAATTATACATCATACCTTGCAGTTTTTCAATAAAAAAGCGTACAGATTTTACTCTGTACGCCATATTTGTATTGCATTATTTAATTGGCACAATTCTGAATGTATAAGTATATTCCTTATTTGGTTTCAACTGATACTTTTCACGAACCTGTGCGTCACCCGGCATATCGCCACCAACACCGATTTGATTCAAGTCAACATTGAATGTTGTAATGTCATAGTGTGGTAATTCGTGAATATGCTTTGCAAGTTGAAGCTGGTCTTGTGTGTAATGCCATGCACTAAAGCAGATAGGTGTTTCGCCCATAGCCTCAAAGCGAAGACCTTGGTTTTCCTTGTTTCTGATTTCAACCCATCTTACATCAGTACGGTTGCCGTTTTCCTGTGGTCGCATATAGTGATGTTCAAGGTCTGCAACTGATTTTTCGTGGAGAGTAATCTTACCACCGGTTTTTCTGTCAAAATATGTTTCCTGTGGGCCACGACCATACCACTTAACCTGGTCAAACTCACGAAGAAGTCCCATCTTTGTACCGAAACGAAGAAGATTGAACATCTTAGGTGTACCTGTGTGAGAAAGCTCAAGACTTCCGTCAGGACTCACAACGATTACAGATGTAACACCTGAGAAGAACTGAACTTTCCAGTCGATTGTAACAACAAGCTGACCTTTACCGTTCTTTTCAACATTCTTAAGTGTTCCTTTTGCACCATTTGTTGCTCTCTGCCAATTGAAATATGGGTGGAACGGAATAGTAAATGGTACAAAGTTTGTATTTGAAAGGTCGTTGTCAGTTACTGCTCTGAAATAGTTTGGAGTAACTGCTGCTTTCAGATATTCCTTACCGTCATATTTAAGAGATGTGATTTTGCCACCGTCAATTTTAACACTGAAGTTCTCACCATTTGCAAAAACAACATTTCCATTCTTAACATAAGTTACATTACCGTCAATTTTCTTTTCTTCAGTTTTTGCTTCTTTAACGATAAACTGGTCAAAGCCCTGCTCATATCCTGCTTCACACCAAGGCTTTACAGTTTTGTTAAGATAAGAAATAATAAGAATATATTCTTTTTCAGAAAGAGAATTAAGGTCATAAGGAATTGTAAAGTCAACCTGTGAAAGAGGACCACAGTTAATGTCAACAATGCCACTCTGTACTTCGTTGCCTTCAGCCTGTAAACTCCACTTGAATTCAAAATCTGAAAGGTCAGTAAAGAGTTTCTTGTTGATAAGAGTAAATTCACCCTTACTTAAATCTTTTTCCTTAACCTTGATTTCACAGTAAACCTTCTTAACCTCAAAGTATGATGGGTGAGGCTTTCTGTCTGCTGTGATAATACCGTTAGCATTGAAATATGTATTTGAACCTGTCATAGCAGTTGTGTTTGGAAGGTGAGTATATCTGCCAGGTTCATATTTTTCAAAGTCAGTACCGTAAAGCCACTGGTCACCGTCAGGTGTCTTTTTACGGATTGCCTGGTCAACAAAGTCCCAGATATATCCGCCACACATATGGTCATGTGCTTCAAAGTCATCCATATATTCCTGGAAGTTACCGAGGCTGTTTTCCATAGCGTGAGCATATTCACAAAGAAGAACAGGTCTGCAGTAATCTTCTTTCTTAATTGGCTTTGAGTCAGCAGCAAGTGCATTTGCAATGTTATCATAAAGAGAGATTTCAATAGGCTCTTTGTTGCAAAGCTTTTTCATAACTGATTCAACAGGATACATTCTTGAAATAACATCACTCTTTGTGAAATTGAAGTCGCCTTCGTAATGGAACTGACGAGTGTTGTCGAGCTTAAGTGCAGCTTTCTTCATTTCCATAAAGTTGTTGCCATCACCGGCCTCGTTACCAAGTGACCACATAAATACACAAGCATGGTTTCTGTCACGAAGTACCATTCTTTCCATTCTGTCAACAACAGCATTTGTCCACATTGGGTTGTCACCCGGAACGCCTTTACGACGAACACCGTGAGTTTCAAGGTCACATTCGTCCATAACATAGAAACCGTATTCATCACAAAGGTCATAGAAATATGGGTCATCAGGATAGTGAGATGTACGAATAGAGTTGATATTCGCATTCTTCATAAAGTTCAAATCCTGATGGTATCTTTCAGTAGGAACTGCCCAACCGTTATCAGGGTCAAAATCGTGACGGTTAACACCACGAAGCATTAATGGTTTACCATTGAAAAGGAATTTTTCACCGATAATTTCAACTTTCTTGAAACCAAAACGGATACATTTATATGTTGTCTTACCGTCTGCAGTAATGCTGATAAGTAATTTATAAAGATATGGACTTTCAGCAGACCATTTCTTTGGATTTTCGATAAGCTTATTGAACTTAAGTGTTGCAGAACCATCAAATTCTGCTTCACCAAGTAAAATTCTCTCGTTACCGTCAATGATTTCAGCCTTAACTGAAGCTGTGCCGTTACCTGCATAATCATTAACCTTTATTTCAAGAGTTGTGTCACTGTCCTTGTAATTCTTATCAAGGTCAGTTGTGATAAAGAAGTCACGGACACACTTTTTAGGCTCAGCGAAAACATAAACCTCTCTGTAAAGACCGCAGAGTAACCACATATCCTGATTTTCAAGATAAGCACCGTCAGAAAAACGATAAACCTTGACTGCAACTCTGTTTGAACCTTTACGGGCAAACTTTGTAATATCAAATTCGTGAGGTGTCATTGAGCCCTGTGAATAACCAACATATTCACCGTTAAGATAAACTTCAATAGCAGATTTAGCTGCACCGAAGTGCATAAAGATTTCCTGACCGTCAAAATTTTCAGGCATATCGAAATCTCTTACATAAATACCGATTTCCTGCATTGTGTGGTCAATTGACGGAATCTTGTTCTTGCTTCTGCTGAGAGCACGACAGTATGTAGATGCGTAATAGTAAGGATAGCTTTCAGTATCCTGACCAATCTGCCACACTGACGGAACATCAATATCACGCCAGAAAGATGTGTCAAATTCATCCTTATAAAAATCTGTAGGACAGTCGTTGAGTCCTCTCTGCCAATGGAATTTCCATTTGCCGTTAAGAGTCATTTTTGAAGCAGGAGCAACACGGTTTAAAGCATCTGCCTCTTCTGAATAAGAAAAGGCGATAACGTGACCGTCTTCCTTATTTCTTTTGAAAATTGCGGGATTTTCCCAATCATACTTATAATTTCTCATATTTCCTCTCCTTATTTAGAAGCTAAATATTCAATAAATTGCTTTGCTGTTCTTGGGCTTCTGCCACCATTACGGAGTGCAAAAGCCTCTGCCTGAATTGATAATTCTTCTTTTGCAATACTTATATTATACTGCATAGCAAGATTTTCCACAATAGATAAATATAAATCTTTATTAGGTTTTGAGAAAGTTATTTTTAAACCAAATCTTGCAGAGAGGCTCATAACCTCCTGAATTGTGTCCTGAAGGTGAATATCGTCACCATTACGGTCACTGAAATTCTCTTTAACGAGATTTCTTCTGTTACTTGTGGCATAAATTACAATATTGTCGGTTTTACCGGCAACGCCACCTTCAAGAATAGCTTTCAATGCACCAAAGTCACTGTCGTTTGTAGAAAAGCTTAAGTCATCAATGAAAATGATAAATTTTAATGGATTGTCAGCAAGCTTTTCAATGACATCAGGTAATGAATACAACTGATTCTTCTTGATTTCAATAAGACGGAGTCCCATTTCCCAGTACTCATTGACGATAGCCTTTATTGTACTGCTCTTACCACTACCTGCATCACCGTAAAGAAGCACATTGTTGCAAGGCTTATTCTGAAGTAATGCCATTGTGTTGTCAATAACCTTTTGTCTTTCCAGTTCATAACCACTCATTTGTGATAAACGCTGTGGGTCAGGATATTTAACGGGGATAATCTCATTATCCTTATATAAGAACATTCTGTGTGTGGCATAAATGCCATATCCCGTTGTCTTAATGGACTCGATTTTTTTGATGTATTCACCTTTAACTGAAAGAGTACTGTTTTTCCATTCAGGAAGGTAAATATCTGTATCAATTATTGATTTTATATCGTCACAGGTTACTTGTGAAAGTTCTTCAAAGAAATCCAACTCGTTCAGAAGTGCTTTCTGAAGCAGGGGAGATGCCTGTCCTTTTGCAGATTCTTTTACATATATATTTTCGTCGTTCTGCAAAAGTGCGTTGATGTATTCACACAAGTCATCGGTTTTTTCGTAAAGAATTGAAATAAAGTGGGAATAAAGTGACAAAAATTCTTTTTCATCTGTTCCGTCATATTCAAGTAATTTTAAAAGTGAATCGACACCCTTATCACTTATTACATTTTTAAATATGGCAACTGCCTTTGAAGATAAAACTAAACGATTATAATTTTTCATAAAAACATCCTTGAATTTTATTTGAAAAAATATTTTTATTTTTGAAAATAAGTCTTGACATATTGACTTGACTTGTTTATAATATTAAACTGCTATTAAAATGGAATTGTATACGCTGGAGCATTTTTCGTAAAAAGAATTTTACCATAATTTTCTACGAAAATCAAGGCGTAAATACAACTTTAATTTAGTAATCTCCACGCCTTATATACTATGTATATAGTTTTAAGGCTTAGGAATAAAAAAACGAACGGAGAGTGATAAGCCCTATGGTAAATGTCAAAGAAGTAAAACTTGGCAGAAATACCCGTATGAGTTTCTCAAAAATCAATGAGGTTATGCAGATGCCTAATCTTATCGAGGTACAGAAAAATTCATACAAGTGGTTCCTTGAAACAGGACTTAAAGAGGTGTTCCGTGATATCGATGCTATTACCGATTACACAGGAAATCTCGAATTAACTTTTGTTGATTATCGTATGGACGATAAGCCAAAGTACACTGTCAAGGAATGTAAAGAGAGAGATGCTACTTATGCTGCTCCTCTCAGAGTTACAGCACGTCTTTTCAATAAAGAAACAGGCGAGGTCAAGGAAAACGAAGTTTATATGGGCGATTTCCCACTGATGACAGACAGTGGTACATTTGTTATTAACGGTGCAGAGCGTGTTATTATTTCACAGCTCGTTCGTTCACCAAGTGTCTATTATGGTATGACTCATGATAAGACAGGTAAGGAACTTTATACAACAACTGTAATTCCTAACCGTGGTGCTTGGCTTGAGTATGAAACTGACCAAAACGACCTCTTCTATGTAAGAATTGATAAAAACAGAAAGATTTATATCACAACATTTATCCGTGCATTAGGTCTTAGTTCAAATGACGAAATCCGTGAATTCTTCGGATATGACGACAGAATTGAGGCTACTTTGGAAAAGGATACAACTGTTAATACTGAACAGGCTCTTATCGAAGTTTATAAAAAGCTTCGTCCGGGTGAACCACCTGCACTTGAAACTGCTCAGGCTCATCTTAACGGTCTTTTCTTTGATGCTCACAGATACGACTTATCAAGAGTTGGTAGATATAAGTATAATAAAAAGCTTGGTATTGCTTCACGTATTGCCGGCAAGATGGTTAAAGAACCTGTTGTCAGTGAACTTACAGGTGAAATTATGGCAGAACCGGGTGACATAATCAGTGAAGAACTTGCTTACAGAATCGAGCAGGAAGGTGTTAACACTGTAATCCTCGATGTTGAAGGTAAGGAAGTTAAGGTTTACTCAAACGGTATGGTTGATGTCCTTGAGTATGTTCCTATGTTTACTGAAGAAGAACTTGAAGAAATCGCTATTAACGAAAAGGTTAACTTCAAGGTTCTTATGGAAATTCTCGATAAATGTGGTGACGATAAGGAAGCACTTAAAGAAGAAATGGCTCTTCGTGCTGATGACCTTATTCCAAAGCACATTACTGTTGAAGATATTTTTGCAACAATAAACTACCTTAACGGTCTGGCTTCAGGAATTGGTGTAACAGACGACATCGACCACCTTGGAAACCGTCGTATCCGTTCAGTTGGTGAGCTTCTTCAGAACCAGTTCAGAATCGGTTTTGCAAGAATGGAAAGAGTTGTAAAAGAAAGAATGACTCTTCAGGGTCAGGAACCTGATAAGGTTACTCCTGTTGCCCTTATCAATATCCGTCCTGTTATGGCTGCAATCAAGGAATTCTTTGGTTCATCTCCACTTTCTCAGTTCATGGACCAGACAAACCCATTGGCAGAGCTTACACATAAGAGAAGACTTTCAGCACTCGGTCCTGGTGGTCTTTCTCGTGACCGTGCAGGTTTCGAAGTTCGTGACGTTCACTATTCTCACTATGGTAGAATGTGTCCTATTGAAACTCCGGAAGGTCCTAACATCGGTCTTATCTCATACCTTGCAACATTCTCAAGAATTAACAAGTACGGCTTTATCGAAGCTCCTTTCAGAAGAATTGATAAAGAAACAGGTACAGTTCTTGCTGAAGTTGAATATATGACAGCAGACGTTGAGGATAACTACATTGTTGCTCAGGCTAATGAGCCTCTCGACGAAAATGGTAAATTCATCAATGCAAAGCTTACAGCTCGTCACAGAGATAACTTCCTTGAAGTTGCTACAACAGAAGCAGACTATATGGACGTTTCTCCAAAGATGGTTGTTTCAGTTGCTACTGCAATGATTCCATTCCTTGAAAATGACGACGCAAACCGTGCTTTGATGGGTTCTAACATGCAGCGTCAGGCTGTTCCACTTCTTAAGACAGATTCTCCTATCGTAGGTACCGGTATGGAATACAAGGCAGCTGTTGACTCAGGTACAGTTGTTCTTGCAAAGCGTGCAGGTACAGTTACCCAGATGGATGCAAAAACTATTGCTATCACAACTGCTGATGGTGAAGTTGATACTTATGAGCTTATTAAGTTTATGCGTTCAAACCAGGGTACATGTATCAATCAGCGTCCAATTGTATCACTCGGTCAGGAAATCGAAGCAGGCGAAGTTATCGCTGACGGTCCTGCAACATCAAACGGTGAAATCTCCCTTGGTAAGAATGCTCTTATCGGCTTCATGACTTGGGAAGGTTATAACTACGAAGACGCTGTTCTCATTAACGAAAAACTCGTAAGAGACGACGTTTATACATCAGTTCATATTGAAGAATATGAAATCGAAGCAAGAGAAACAAAACTCGGTGCTGAAGATATTACAAGAGATATTCCAAACGTAGGTGAGGATGCTCTTAAAGACCTTGACGAAAATGGTATTATCCGTGTCGGTGCTGAAGTTCATTCAGGTGATATCCTTGTTGGTAAGGTTACACCTAAGGGTGAAACAGACGTTACAACCGCAGAAGAAAGAATTCTTCGTGCAATTTTTGGCGAAAAGGCTAAAGAAGTTCGTGATACATCACTTCGTGTTCCTCATGGTGAATATGGTATCGTTGTTGACGTTGAAGTATTTACAAGAGAAAACAGCGATGAATTAAGCCCTGGCGTTAATAAGATTGTTCGTTGCTATATTGCACAGAAGAGAAAGCTCTCTGTTGGTGACAAGATGGCTGGTCGTCACGGTAACAAGGGTGTTGTTTCACGTATTCTTCCACAGGAAGATATGCCATTCCTCGATGATGGTACTCCACTTGATATCGTTCTTAACCCATTGGGTGTTCCATCTCGTATGAATATCGGTCAGGTTCTTGAAGTGCATTTAGGTTTTGCATACAGAAAGCTTGGCCAGAAGATTGCTACTCCTGTTTTTGACGGTGCTCACGAAGCAGATATCCGTGAAGCTCTCAAGGAAGCAGGTTACCGTGAAGACGGTAAATCAATCCTTACTGATGGACGTACAGGTCAGAAATTCGATAACCCTGTAACAGTAGGTGTTATGTACTACCTTAAACTCCATCACCTTGTTGATGATAAGATTCATGCTCGTAGTATCGGCCCTTATGCTCTCGTTACACAGCAGCCACTTGGTGGTAAAGCACAGTTCGGTGGTCAGCGTTTCGGTGAAATGGAAGTTTGGGCACTTGAAGCTTACGGTGCAGCTTATACTCTTCAGGAAATTCTTACAGTTAAGTCTGACGACCTTACAGGACGTCGTAAGACATATGAGGCTATCGTTAAAGGTCTCAACATCCCTAAACCCGGTGTTCCCGAGTCCTTCAAGGTTCTCATCAAAGAACTTCAGGCATTGGCTCTTGATGTTCGTGTACTTGATGAAGACGGTGAGGAAATCGACATCAAGAACGGTTTTGATACTGATGATTATGATGTTATTCCTGCTGTTGACCCTGAAATTGAATTTGAAAACATCAACGATGCAACTTATGACAACGGTTTCGTTCTTGACAATGAGGATGGCGTTGAGGTTGACGAGGACGATGACTCTGATTTCTATAAAGAACAGGGCTTCGACTTTGATGATGATTTAATGGATGACGAAGAGAATTATTGATTGACTTAACCTATTTGTAATAGATTAAAAGGAAGAAGGGCTACATTTAATGGAAAAGAAACCATTTGAAGCAATAAAAATCGGTCTTGCCTCTCCTGACCAGATAAGAGAATGGTCTTATGGTGAGGTTAAGAAGCCTGAAACAATAAATTATCGTACCTTAAAGCCTGAAAAAGATGGTCTTTACTGCGAAAGAATTTTCGGACCTCAGAAAGACCTTGAATGTCATTGTGGTAAGTATAAGAAAAACCACTTTAAGGGCAAGATTTGTGAACGTTGCGGCGTTGAAGTTACTAAAAAAGAAGTTCGTCGTGAGAGAATGGGTCATATTGAACTTGTTTCTCCTGTTTCACATATCTGGTACTTCAAGGGTATCCCATCAAGAATGGGACTTATCCTTGACCTTTCACCTCGTGACCTTGAAAAAGTACTTTATTTTGCAAAGTACATTGTTACAGACCCGGGTGATACAGAACTTACAAAGAATCAGATTCTTACAGAAAAAGAATATGCTGATTATGTAGAAAAGTATGATGATGAGTTCAAAGCTGGCATGGGTGCAGAGGCTATCAAGACACTTTTAGAAGAAGTTGATGTTGATGAGCTTTGTAAAGAGCTTCGTGAGGAGCTTAGCGATGCATCAGGTCAGAAGAGAACAAGAATTTTAAAGCGTCTTGAAGTTGCTGAAGCCTTCAAACAGTCTGGAAACCGTCCTGAATGGATGATTATGGATGTAATTCCTGTTATTCCACCTGATATCCGTCCTATGGTTCAGCTTGACGGTGGTCGTTTTGCAACATCAGACTTAAATGACCTTTACAGACGTGTTATCAACAGAAATAATCGTCTTGCAAGACTTTTAGAGCTTAATGCTCCTGACATTATCGTTCGTAACGAAAAGAGAATGCTTCAGGAAGCTGTTGATGCACTTATCGACAATGGTCGTCGTGGCAGACCTGTTACAGGTCCTAACAACAGAGCACTTAAATCTCTTTCAGATATGCTTAAAGGTAAGCAGGGTCGTTTCCGTCAGAACCTTCTTGGTAAGCGTGTTGACTATTCAGGTCGTTCAGTTATCGTTGTTGGTCCTGAACTTAAGCTTTATCAGTGTGGTTTGCCAAAAGAAATGGCACTTGAACTCTTCAAGCCATTCGTTATGAAGCGTCTTAACGAAAAAGGCGTTACAAATAACATCAAGTCTGCAAAGAAAATGGTTGAACGTGCTACTACTGAAGTTTGGGATGCACTTGAAGAGGTTATCAAGGACCATCCGGTAATGCTTAACCGTGCTCCTACACTTCATAGACTTGGTATTCAGGCATTTGAACCTGTCCTTGTTGAAGGTAGAGCTATTAAGCTTCATCCTCTCGTATGTACAGCTTTCAACGCTGACTTCGACGGTGACCAGATGGCTGTTCACGTACCTCTTTCTGCAGAAGCACAGGCTGAAGCAAGACTTCTTATGCTTGCTGCTAACAACCTTCTCAAACCATCAGACGGTAAACCTGTTGCTGTTCCTACACAGGATATGATTCTTGGTTCATACTATCTTACAATGGTTAAGGAAGGCGAACCTGGTGAAGGCAAAGTATTCCGTGATGTTAACGAAGCTATTATGGCTTATGATGAAGGTGATATTACTCTTCACGCAAAAATCAAGATTCGTATGACTAAAGAAGTTGAAGGTGAGATGGTAACAAAACTCGTTCCAACAACTCTTGGTCGTGTGATTTTCAATAACCCAATTCCACAGGATTTAGGTTTTGTTGACAGAACAAATCCTGAAAATGCTTTCGAACTTGAAGTTGACTTCCTTGTTAAGAAGGGTGGACTTGGAAAAATTATCGACAAATGTATCAAGGTTCACGGCGTAACAGTTGCTGCTGAAATGCTTGATAAGATTAAGGCTCAGGGTCTTAAGTACTCAACAAAGAGTGGTATTACAGTTGCTGTTTGTGATGCTAAGATTCCTGAATCAAAGAAAGACTTGCTTGCATCTGCTGAAGAACAGGTTGACGGTATCAACGATTACTTCAATATGGGTCTTTTGAGTACAGAAGAACGTTCAAGAGCAGTTATTAAGGTTTGGGAAGAAACAACAAATGCAGTTTCTTCAGGTATCCTTGAAGGTCTTGGTGAAACAAACCCAATCTATATGATGGTTGACTCAGGTGCCCGTGGTTCTAAGGCTCAGCTTCGTCAGCTTGCCGGTATGCGTGGTCTTATTGCCAATACTGCAGGTAAAACAATCGAAGTTCCTATTCGTGCTAACTACCGTGAAGGTCTTAATGTTCTCGAATACTTCATTTCTTCTCGTGGTGCTCGTAAAGGTCTTGCCGATACAGCTCTTCGTACAGCTGACTCTGGTTATCTTACTCGTCGTCTTGTTGACGTTTCACAGGATGTTATTATCCGTGAAGAAGATTGTCATTGTCACGACGGTATTGAAGTTTACGATATTACTGACGGTAAGGAAATGATTGAACAGCTCAGCGAAAGACTTACAGGCAGATATCTTCTTGAAGACTTCTGTGATGCTGACGGTAACCTTGTTGCATCTAAGGATGAAATGCTTACAGAAGAAAAAGCTAAAGTTGTTGCTGATATGGTTAACTCAAGAGAGAATCCTGAGGAACGTAGAATCAAGATTCGTTCACTTCTCACTTGTGACTCAGAACATGGTGTATGTATCAAGTGCTACGGTGCTAACCTTGCAACAGGTGACCCTGTTACAGTTGGTGAAGCAGTTGGTATTATCGCTGCTCAGTCAATCGGTGAACCTGGTACACAGCTTACAATGAGAACTTTCCATACCGGTGGTGTTGCTTCAAGCCAGGATATTACACAGGGTCTCCCTCGTGTTGAAGAATTGTTTGAAGCAAGAAAGCCAAAGGTTCTTGCTATCCTTTCAGAAATCGACGGTATTCTTTCATTCCGTGAGATTAAGGGTAATGAGCATATCGTTATCACTGACCACGAAAACGGTGATGAACGTGCATATATGATTCCTTATGGTTTCCATAAGAGATTCAATTCAGAAACTGACGAAAATGGTAATCCAATCTTTGTTAAGAAGGGTACAGCCCTTACAGATGGTTCACCAAATCCAAACGATATTCTTGCTATCAGCGGTGTTGATGCTGTTCATGACTACCTTATCAAGGAAGTTCAGAGAACATACCGTAACCAGGGTGTTGATATCAACGATAAGCATATCGAAGTTATCGTTCGTCAGATGATGAGAAAACTTAAGGTTGCTGAAGCAGGTACAACAGACCTTCTTCCTGGTGCTACAACAGATAAGCGTGAATTTGCTCATGCAAATGAAGCAGCTCGTCTTCGTGCAGAGGAAACAGGCGAAGCATTCGTTCCTGCAACATGTACACCGGTTCTTCTCGGTATTACAAAAGCATCTCTTGCAACAGATTCATTCTTGTCAGCAGCATCATTCCAGGAAACAACAAGAGTTCTTACAGATGCAGCTATCAAGGGTAAGATTGACCCACTTATGGGACTTAAAGAAAATGTTATTATCGGTAAACTTCTTCCATCAGGTACAGGTATGAAGTGCTATAGTGAAGTTGAACTCGAGAAAACAGTTGCAGATGTAATTGCTGCAGAAGCATAAATAACAAAAAATGAGGACTGAGAAATCAGTCCTCTTATTTTTTGTAGTGCAAAATGCAAAACGTAAAGTGCAAAATGATTTGTGTCATTTTGAGCGTAAGTGAAGAATCTCAGCCATTGGTAAGTTATCATAGATTTAATCATCACACAATGCCTGAAAAACAAATCGTGTTGCAAACATAACACCTTTAATAAATGCGTGTCTTTCACTGATTCGATTGATTTCAGAAACAGCTCTGTCGTATTCGTCAAGAAAAACAATTTGTTCGTCGGTCAGTCTTGAACGAAATTTATTTTCTTTTTTAGAATAATCCCGTATAAGAATATCCTCTTTTTTAGTGTTCTGAATTGGTGCTTCAATTAAATAATAATTCCATAAATCCTCTAAATCCTGTCGCATGTTTTCACCTCCATATAAATTATAAATGATTTACAACCATATTATAAATCATTTTTGATTTATTGTCAACAAATCATTTGTGATTTATGTTAATTTTTATATATAAAGGAAATCAGGAGTGAAAAATATGAATTATCAACAAAGAATTAAGGATTTAAGAACTGATAAGGATTTAAAACAAAGTGATATAGCAAAATTATTGGGGACAACACAACAATACTACGGACAATATGAAATAGGAAATAGACCTTTAACTATTGACCATTTGATTAAACTTTGCAAATTCTATAATGTGTCTGCTGATTATGTGTTAGGCTTTACTGACACAATAAATGAATTACCTAAAAAATAACAGTAATGGTAGGGTGGGGTCTTGACCCCACTTTTCTTGTTATAGAAAAATTGGAGTTTGTAGTTGAGGCTTCTCCTTGAGGAGAAGCTGTCTGCAAAGCAGACTGATGAGGTGTAGGTTGCTTTAGCAACCGTTAATTATCAATGGATAACAAATTTTCCACCTCATCCGTCACCTGCGGTGACACC
>JAZNWU010000040.1:0-11737 GCA_045593555.1 Candidatus Fimenecus sp.
CTGCGAAGCAGACTGATGAGGTGTAGGTTGCTTCAGCAATCGTTAATAATCATAATAAAACTACTTTTCCACCTCATCCGTCACCTGCGGTGACACCTTCCCCTCAAGGGGAAGGCAATATCCCGACAAATTATAATTTATCAGGGTGACCGAAACCTTATACACATTCAATCATTGTATAATGCTTGAAAAATAAATCGTGTTGCAAACATAATGCCTTTGATAAAGGCATGCCGTTCACTGATTCTGCCCACTTCTGAAACAGCCTTGTCATACTCTGAAAGATAACAAATCTGTTCGTCAGTAAGCATGGCACGAAAAGTTTTTTCAATTTTTGTGAAGTTATGAACAGTGATTTCTTCTTTTTTGGTTTTCTTAATCGGTACTTCAAGTAAATAATAATTCCATAAATCTTCTAAATCTTTTCGCATAATAAAACCTCCTTTGACATTATTTTGTAGCCAAAACGGTTACAGAATAATTATAGTAACCAATTTGGTTACTGTCAAGAGAAAATTTTTTCTGTATTGTAAAATTTCATTAGGTGATATTATGACTTACACAAAAAGATTATATGATTTAAGAATAGACAATGACTTGACACAAGAAGATGTTGCTCGCGTTCTTAATACAACAAAACAAAATTATGGCAGATACGAAAATGGCAAACGCAAATTAAATATTGATGATTTAATTGCATTAAGCAAATTTTATAATGTATCAACAGATTATATTTTATGTTTAAAAGACCAACCATAAAAATTTCAGATTTATGGTTGACAGCATCACTTTAATGTGTTAAAATGAATGACAATCAGCAAACAGAGGTAATTATTTATGAAAACTCTTAATTTCGCAGCTGAATACTTTTACTTTAGCTTTTTCTTTAATAAGGAAAGGTCATGTTTCACTGCGGAAAAATAAAGATTGCTGAAATATATGTAATTTTTATCTCACAGTGAAACAACACTGTGAGATTTTTTTATTTAAACTATCGGTAAAGGAGTAAGAAAAATGGTAGTAATTCTTAAAAATGAGGTTGACCCTGCGAAGGTCGAAAATTTAACAAAATGGTTGCATGAACAGAACCTTGTAATTAATGAGGTTGTTGGTCATTACCAGACAATCTTAGGTCTTATCGGTGATACAAGCCGTGTTGATATTGACCTTATTCAGAGCCTTGACATTGTTGAGGACGTAAGACGAATTTCAGAGCCTTACAAATGTGCAAACAGAAAATTCCATCCCGATGATACAGTTGTTGATGTTGAAGGATATAAAATAGGTGGAGGCAATTTCCAGTTCTTTGCAGGTCCTTGCTCAATTGAGTCAAGAGAACAGATTTTAAGCATTGCAAAAGATGTTAAAGCTGCAGGTGCTAATTTCCTTCGTGGTGGTGCTTTCAAACCAAGAACATCACCTTATGCTTTCCAGGGTATGCGTGGCGAAGGTCTTGAACTTATGCTTGAAGCAAAGAAAGAAACAGGTATGCCAATCGTAACTGAAATTATGGACGCTTCTCATATTCCACTTTTCGAGAATGTTGATATCATTCAGGTAGGTGCACGAAATATGCAGAACTTTGAACTTTTAAAGGAACTTGGTCATCTTAAAACTCCAATTTTCTTAAAGCGTGGTCTTTCAAGCACATTCCAGGAACTTCTTATGAGTGCTGAATATATTATGGCAGGTGGTAACGAAAATGTTATCCTCTGTGAACGTGGTATCAGAACATTTGAAACTGCTACTCGTAATACTCTTGACTTGTCAGCAGTTCCGATGCTTAAGGAAAAATCACATTTACCTGTTGTTATTGACCCATCTCATGCATCAGGTATTGCTCGTTTTGTAAAACCAATGTCATTGGCAGCAGCTGCTTGTGGTGCTGACGGTCTTATGATTGAAGTTCACAATGACCCATCAAAAGCACTTTGCGACGGCCCACAGGCTCTTACACCTACACAGTTCACAGATGTTGTAAGTGCAGTAAATAAAGTTTTAGATGCAGTAAAATAAGGTGATAAAATGAAAGTCGGAATAGTCGGATTAGGACTTATGGGTGGTTCTCTTGCCAAAGCAATCAGTTTTGGCACAGAGCATACTGTGTGGGGTGCTAACAGAAGTCCCGAAGCAGTACAAAAAGCACTTTTCGTAGGTGCAATAGAGAAAGAACTCACAAAAGAGGACTTGTCCCTTTGCGATTTGGTAATCGTTTGTCTTTACCCACAAGCTACTATTGATTACATTAAGGAAAATGCAACTCTTTTCAAAAAGGGTTCTATTGTAATGGATATCAGCGGTGTCAAGAGATATGTTTGTGATGCACTTTACGAAACAGCAAAGGAGAATGGTTTCGTTTTCATTGGTGCTCATCCAATGGCAGGACTTCATCTTTCAGGTTTTGAACACTCAACAGCAAAAATCTTTAACAATTCTTCAATGATTCTTACTCCTTACGAAGATACTGCTTGGGGATATATAAATACTGTCAAAGAACTTTTCCTTAAAATTGGCTTTACAAATATCCAGATGTCAACTCCTGACGAACACGACAAAATTATCGCATTTACTTCTCAATTGGCTCACATTGTGTCAAATGCCTATGTTAAAAGTCCGAATGCACTTATTCATAAAGGCTTTTCAGCAGGAAGTTATAAGGATTTGACAAGAGTAGCTTACCTTAACGAAAATATGTGGTCAGAATTATTCCTTGAAAATCGTGATAATCTTATAAATGAAATTGACTCCATTGTTAATAATTTGGTACAATATAAAAAAGCAATGGAAAATAATGACCGTGAAACATTGGCAAAGCTTTTGCGTGACGGTAAATTGCTAAAAGAACAGATTGACGGGTGAGTATTATGGAAACAGTAAAAGTATCTGCATCAAAAGAATATACAGTACATATTGGTTCGGGATTTCTCGATTCCATAGGTGAAAAAATCAAAGAGATAAAAAGACTTTGCAGAGTTGTGCTTATCTCTGACGATACAGTTTTTTCTCTCTATGGCGAAAAGGTAAAAAAGAGTCTTGCTGATAGTGGCTATTCTGTATGTGAATATGTATTCTCACACGGTGAGGATGCAAAGTCACTTGAAAATTTCGGTAAGATTATGGAATTCTGTGCAGAAAACAGTATTACAAGGACTGATTTGTTTGTAGCCCTCGGTGGTGGCGTAACAGGTGACCTTACAGGCTTTGTAGCATCCTGCTATCTTCGTGGCGTTGACTTTGTTCAGATTCCAACGACTGTTCTTGCTATGGTTGACTCATCTGTTGGTGGCAAAACTGCAGTTAACCTTAATGCAGGGAAAAATCTTTGTGGTGCATTTTATCAGCCAATCGCAGTTTTTGCAGATTGTGAAACATTGAATACTTTACCTGAAGAAACATTTAATGAGGGATGTGCTGAAATCATTAAATACGGTATGATTTTAGATGGCGAATTCCTTACATTCTTACAGAATAATGATATAAGAAAAAATATAGAATATGTAATCAAGCGTTGTGTTGAGATTAAGCGTGATGTGGTAAATCACGACGAATTTGAAAAAGGTGAAAGAAAACTTCTCAATTTCGGTCATACAATAGGTCATGCTATTGAAAAATGCAGTAACCTTAAAATTTCTCACGGAAACGCAGTTGCAATCGGTATGGTAATAGCAACAAAAGGTGCTTATGAAATCGGTATGTCCGACGAAGATTTCTCGGATACACTTATTCCGATTCTTAAAAAGAACAATTTACCGATAACTTGTGAATATTCAGCGGAAGAACTTTATAAAGCATCTCTTTCTGATAAAAAGAGAAGTCTTGACACAATGTCACTTATCGTTCCTGAAGAATATGGACTTTGCAAGATTATGAAGCTTCCTGTTGAAGATTTACAGAACTTTATTGAAAAAGGTATGAATTGAATGACAGTAAACTGTACACCATCTGCCATAAGTGGCAAAATCAGGGCGATTTCATCAAAATCGGATGCTCACAGACTTCTTATCTGTGCAGCACTTTCTGAAAATGAAACAAAGATTAATTGTAATGTGATGTCAAAGGATATCGCAGCGACTATCTGTTGCCTGAAAGCTATGGGTACAGAAATTTCTGTTGATGGTAATGTCATAACAGTTCGACCAAATCATTTTAATGAAAAAGCAGACATTGACTGTGGTGAAAGTGGTTCAACTCTACGATTTTTAATGCCTGTGGTGTCTGCATTAAATATTGATACGACAATTACAGGCCATGGAAGATTACCAGAAAGACCAATTTCACCATTGAAAGAGGAAATGGAGAAAAAAGGTGTAACATTTCATACTGATAATAAATTTCCTCTGCATTTAACGGGACAGTTACAATCAGGTGAATATGAGATTCTGGGAAATATCAGTTCGCAGTTCATTACGGGACTATTATTTGCATTACCAATACTTAATGGTGACAGCAAAATAAAACTTATTCCACCTGTGGAGTCCAAATCATATTTAAACATAACTGTTTCCGTACTTCGCAAATTCGGAATTGAAATCGAAGAACAAGAAAATTTATATATTATAAAAGGTAATCAGAAATATATCTCACCGAAAGAAATAACAGTTGACGGTGACTGGTCAAATGCATCATTTTTCCTTTGTGCAGGAGCACTGAGTGAAAAAGGTGTAACTGTAACTGACCTTGACATTAACTCACCACAAGGGGATAAGAAAATTTTAGAAGTTTTATCCTCTATGGGTGCTGATGTACAGATTAATGGTACAGAAATAACAGTTAAAAAGAATAGACTGAATGGAATTACTGTTGATGCGTCCGATATTCCCGATGCTGTGCCGATAATTTCCGTTGTGGCTTCTGCCTGCCAAGGTGATACACAGATTATCAATGCAGGACGACTCCGTATAAAAGAAAGTGACAGAATAAAGTCAGTTGTGGAAATGCTTAAGTCTGTTGGTGGTAGTGTAGAAGAAACTGCTGACGGAATGGTTATCCACGGTGGAAATGATTTAATCGGTGGAAAAGTCAATGGTTATAACGACCATAGAATTGTAATGTCAGCATCAGTTTTAAGTTGTCTTTGTAAAGAAGACGTAATAATAACTGACAGCAATGCAGTTGAGAAATCATATCCCGATTTCTTCTCTGACTTCAATAAAATGGGAGGTAATGCAAATGTCATCAATGACAGGTAATAAAATCAAAATATCAGTTTTCGGTCAATCTCATTCAAAAGGAATTGGTGTTGTGATTGACGGCCTTCCTGCAGGAAAGAAAGTGGATATGGAAAAAGTCCTTACATTTATGGATAGACGAGCTCCCGGAAAGAATTCCTTGTCAACCCAGAGAAAAGAAAGTGATACTCCTGAAATTTTGTCAGGACTTGTTAACGGTATTACTTGTGGTGCACCACTCTGTATGGTGATTTATAACGAAAATCAACATTCAGCGGATTATAATAATATAATTGATATGCCCAGACCGTCACATGCTGACTTTTCTGCAAATGTAAGATACAACGGATTTAACGATGTGTCAGGTGGTGGACATTTTTCAGGCAGACTTACAGCACCTCTTTGCTTTGTAGGTGCAGTTTGTATGCAGATACTAAATGATATGGGTATTGAAATTCAGGCTCATATTCAGAAAATCAAGAATGTTTATGACGATAAAATCGATTATGTAAATATAGGTAAATGGAATACAGCCGAAAAGGTATTTCCTGTAATCAACGACGAAAAAGGAAAACTTATGATTGCAGAAATCGAAAAAGCAAGAGAAAATTGTGACTCTGTCGGTGGTGTTATCGAATGTGCAGTAACAGGTGTTAAGGCAGGTTACGGTGACCCTATGTTTGACGGTGTCGAAAACAAAATTGCAAAAAATATTTTCGGTATTCCTGCTGTTAAAGGTATCGAATTCGGTAACGGATTTGATGCTACTGACCTTTACGGTAGCGAAAACAACGACGAATTCTGTATTGTAGATGGCGAAATTAAAACTGCAACAAATAATTCAGGTGGAATTAACGGTGGAATCACAAATGGTATGCCGATAGTTTTCAGAACTGCAATCAAACCAACACCATCAATTTTTAAAGAGCAGAACAGTGTAAGTCTTAAGAATAAGACAGAAGAAAAATTGCAGATTAAAGGCAGACACGACCCTTGCATAGTACAGCGTGCAGTACCGGTCGTTGAAGCAGTTACAGCAATTACAATCCTTGATATTTTATTGTAGGGGTCGGCGTTCTCGACGACCCGAGTGCAAACGCGTCATTAAAACCATTATAAACAGGTGATATTATGGAAGACCTTTTAAGTATAAGAGAAAAAATAAATGAAATTGACAATAAAATAGTGGAACTCTGGAAAGAGAGAATGGAAACTTGTCTTTCCGTTGCACAGTATAAAAAAGAAAATAATCTTCCTGTTCTTGATGCAAGAAGAGAGTCTGAACTTCTTAACCGTATCGGTAATATGGCAGGTGAGGAGTTAGATGTTTATTCCCGTGTGCTTTATGACACAATTATGACAGTTTCCAAGTCATATCAGCACAAGTATCTTTCAAATGACAATCCACTTACAGAGAAAATCAAAAATGCAGTGGAAAATACAGAAAAGCTTTTTCCACAAAAAGCAATAGTTGCTTGTCAGGGTGTTGAGGGTGCGTATTCAGGTATTGCCTGTGAAAAACTTTTCAAATACCCAACAGTATCATATTTCAAAACATGGTATGATGTTGTAAATGCAGTTGAAAAAGGACTTTGCAAATATGGTGTGCTTCCTATTGAAAACAGTACAGCAGGAAGTGTTAATAATGTTTACGATTTAATGGCAGAGCATAATTTCTATATCGTAAAGAGCTTCCGCCTTAAAATCAATCATTGCCTTTTGAGTAATAAAGGTGCAACTCTTGATGGCATAAAAGAGATTTATTCTCACGAACAAGCAATAAATCAATGCAGCGAATTTCTTCGTCAGCATAGTGATATAAAGGTTAATGTCTGTGAAAATACTGCAGTTGCAGCAAAAATGGTTGTTGAAAGTGGTCGTACAGATGTGGCTGCTATCTCATCAGAAAACTGTCGTGACCTTTACGGTATGACCTTACTTTCTAACGATGTGCAGAATAAGGATAATAACTACACAAGATTTATCTGCATTTCAAAAGATTTGGAAATTTATCCCGGTGCAGATAAAACAAGCTTTGTCCTCACTCTTCCTCACAGACCGGGTTCACTTTATCACACATTGGCTCGATTCTATGCTCTCGGTATCAATGTTATTAAACTTGAAAGCCGACCAATGCAGAATAAGGATTTTGAATTTATGTTCTATTTCGATATGTCGGTTTCAGTTTATGACAACGCATTTTATGAGATTCTTGAACAGTTAAGTGATGAATGTGAATACTTCAACTATCTTGGCAGTTACTCGGAGGTAATGTAATTTATGTACGGATTATTAGGTGAACATCTGCCACATAGTTTTTCTCCGGAAATTCATATGAATTTAGGTAATGAAGATTATCATCTTTTTGAGGTTGCTCCTGAGAATCTCGAAAAGTTTATGAAAGAGCATAATTTTGACGGTATCAATGTAACGATTCCATATAAAAAATCTGTTATTCCATTTCTCGATGTGATTTCTCCTGAAGCCGAAAAAATCGGAGCAGTTAACACAATAACTGTCCGTGACGGGAAACTTTACGGTGATAATACTGACTATTTTGGATTTAAGTATATGCTCGAAAAGTCAGGAATCAGCGTTGAGGGAAAAAAAACACTTGTGTTAGGTAGCGGCGGTGCATCTGCAACAGTACAGGCAGTGCTTCACGATATGGTGGCAAGTGAAATTGTAGTTGTATCTCGAAATGGCGATGACAACTATGTTAATATGTATATGAAACATACAGATGCCCAGATTATCGTAAACACAACTCCTGTCGGAATGTACCCTGATAATCTTAATACACTTGTTGACCTTGACCGTTTCAAAAATCTTTCAGGAGTTCTTGATGTGGTGTATAACCCACTTAAAACAAAACTGATTCTTGATGCTATGGAGAGAAACATTCCTTGTGCTACAGGTCTTTCAATGCTTGTGGCTCAGGCAAAAAAAGCACACGAAATCTTTTTCGATACAAAGCTTGATACTTCTGTTTGTAAAAAAATCGAGAAAATATTACATAATCAGATGTGTAATATCGTGCTTATCGGTATGGCAGGCTGTGGGAAATCAACTGTGGGAAATGCTCTTAGTGAAAAATTAGGTAAAGAGCTTGTCGATACTGATGAAATGATTGTGAATACAGAAAATAAGCCTATACCTGAAATATTTGCTGAAAAAGGTGAGGATTATTTCCGTTGGTGCGAAAATGTAGCAATAAATCTTGCAGGTAAAGAAAAGAGCCAGATAATCGCCACAGGTGGAGGCGTTATAACACGAGAAGAGAATTATAAGCCATTAAAACAAAATGGTATTATTGTATTTATCAATCGTGATGCAGATTTGCTTCCGACAAACGGAAGACCTCTTTCACAAATGCATGGCGTAAAAGCACTTTATGAAAAGAGAATGCCTCTTTACCGTAAATTTGCAGATATTGAAATTGACGGTAATGGTACAATTGACGAAGTGGCAGATAGAATTATTAAGGAGCTTGAAAAAATATGAAAATCCTTGTAATCAATGGACCAAATATAAATATGCTCGGTATCCGTGAACCCGGCATTTACGGAAATGATAATTATAATAGTCTGCTCGATAAAATCAAAAATTGGGCAAATGAGCTTGACTGTGAAGTTAAATGCTTTCAGTCTAACCACGAAGGTTCAATCGTTGATGAAATTCAGCAGGCTTATGGTCAGTTCGACGGAATCGTAATCAACCCTGCAGCATACACCCATACAAGTGTTGCTATCCTTGATGCTCTTAAATCCGTTGCAATCCCCGCTGTGGAGGTTCACATTTCGGATGTAACACAGCGTGAAGACTTCCGACAAGTTTCATATGCAGGTATGGCTTGTGAAGAACATATCATCGGCAAAGGTCTTGAAGGCTATCACCTTGCAATGAAATACCTTTGCAACAAATATAATTGAATATCACGTAGTGGCATCGGCTCCCCACTTGATGGGGAGCTGTCATTTTCATCGAAAATGACTGAGGGGTCTTTCGTCCCATTTTTGTCACCAATAATCTTGACATTAATTTTTTACCGTGATATAAATAACTTATAATGTTTATACAATAATAGGAGGGGAATATATTGAAAAATATATTAAAGAAGACAATAGCGATAATTCTCTGTCTTTCAATGTTCGGCACACAACAGGTGTCTGCGTGTACAGGGATAAATTCTGCTGTTAATACCTTAACCGATTTTGTGGAGAGATTTGTCAGCGTGTTCACGGGAAGCGAAAACGAAAAGGCTGATATTGATTTCACTATGGAACAAGGAGAAATCTTTAAAGCAAGAAAATATTTCAGCGATTCTCACGCTTCTACTATTGTGAAAATGCCTGACGGAAATCTTATGTCTGCATTTTTCGCAGGTCCATGTGAAGGCGATAAAGATGTAAGAATCTGGTATAGTATCTACGACGGTAATGAGTGGAGTGAGCCGGAACAAATGGCATCAGATGATAAGGTTGCTCACTGGAATCCTGTCCTTATCAATTACGGAACTTATGTAAGACTTTATTATAAGGTTGGTATGGAAATTCCGTATTGGGTAACAAAATATACTGATTCTTATGACTGTGGCAAAACATGGACAGAGCCAAAAGAACTCGTTCCTGGAGATACAAGTGGCGGCAGAGGTCCTGTAAAGAATAAAGTTCTTATTACATCCGATGGAAAAATTATTGCACCTGCATCAAGTGAACAGGGCTCATGGAAAGCCTTTTTCGATATTTCCGAAGATGGTGGAAATACATGGACAAGAACCGATTTCATCGTTGCCAAGGATAGCAAAGGTAAAGAAGTCGGAATGATTCAGCCAACACTCTGGGAAGATAAAGATGGCAATATCCATGCAATGTTCAGAACAAAAGCAGGTTGGATTTACAGAGCAGACTCAACAGACGGTGGCCATACATGGTGTGAAGCTTATGCAACAGAGTTAATGAACAATAATAGTGGTATAGATTGTGTTACTACAGATAATGGTTGGCTGTGGCTTGTTTATACACCTGCAGGAATGAAAGTGAGAAACAGACTTATTCTTTCAGTTTCCAAGGATAACGGTGAAACATGGGAAGATGTAACAACTCTTGAAGAAAGTATAAATCTTTTTGCAGAATATTCATATCCTGCAATTATCGCAGAAGGTAATAACCTTTATATTACATATACGTATAATAGAAAAACAATCAAATACGCATTTATCGAGTTTTAATAAATTATGGCGAGGTTATAACCTCGCCGTTTTTCTTTTTACTTACAAAATACATGTCTGCCAATTGTCGTAACAACTGGTCGTGACCTTATCCATCTGTTACTTGTTTTTGCAGGATTATAATAGTATATAGCACCACCTGTAGGGTCCCAACCATTAATCGCATCTCTTGCAGCTTTTTTCGCTGTGTCATCAGGAGCTACATTCCAGTTGCTGTCCCTGACTGCAGAAAATGCTCCTGCCTGATAAACAACTCCTGAAATAGAATCCGGGAATGATGAGTGTTGCACTCGATTAAGCACAACTGCCCCAACTGCAACCTGACCTGTGTAACTTTCACCACGAGCTTCTGCTGCGATTACTTTGGCAAGAAGATAAATGTCATTTGAACTGTATCCGTTTGTGGACGATGATGACCCCGAGCCTAAACCTAAATATAACAAAGTTTTAGGTCCTGCAATTCCGTCTGCTGTAATTCCGCAATTTCTCTGAAAGTTTCGAACAGCCTTTTGGGTTGCAGTTCCATAAATACCATCGACAGCCCCTGAATAAAATCCGAGGTTTTGAAGCTTTCTTTGAATCTGTCTGACTTCCTGACCACGGGAACCAAGGCTTGAAAGTGTTGCTGTGTTTTCATATACGAATCCTATTGATGCAATGACAATAGCATTTAATAGTATAATGGCAACTATCTGCCAGAATATCTGTTTTCCTGTGCGATTTTCCTTATTAGCATCCATAAATATATCTCCGAATAAACAATATTTGTTATTTATACTATCCATAAATAGGTCTATTATTCAATTTAAACGGAATTTTATTGTTTACTTGAAAGAAAATGTGCAAAAAAGCGAACTGAAAAAAATTTTAAAAAAATTAAAAAAAGTTGTTGACAAGTTGAATTTGTTGTGATATTATATCAAAGCTGTCTGCGAGAGAACATCGCTCAACAGTAAAAAACTTAAAAAAGTTTTAAAAAACTGTTGACAAGCTCGCGGAGTTTTGATATAATGAAACTCCACCCGCCAAAACGGGTAGGACAAAATCTGAACCTTGAAAATTAAACAACGACGAGATAAGTAAAAGGAACCCTGTAGATTCTTTGAGAGTACGGAAGTACGAAGCAGAGAAGAAACAAGAAACAGTAATTCTGAGATAATCAGAATTTAACAAAACGCTAAGCGTTTAGAGTTTAAAAAAGTAAAGAGCTAAAAAGCACTTTAGAAAATGATTAGAACGAACCAAGGTTCGTATTAATACAATTTTTTAGAGAGTTTGATCCTGGCTCAGGACGAACGCTGGCGGCGTGCCTAACACATGCAAGTCGAACGGAGAACTT
>JAZNWU010000041.1:0-30215 GCA_045593555.1 Candidatus Fimenecus sp.
AATCGGCTTTATTCCATCACTTTCAAAGAAAATTTATGCAGGTTGCGACTTGTTCTTGATGCCAAGTAAGAGTGAGCCTTGCGGACTTTCACAGATGATTTCACTTCGTTACGGTACAATTCCGATTGTCCGTGAAACAGGCGGTCTTCGTGACAGTATCAAGGATTCAGGCGATAACGAGGGCAACGGCTTCACATTTTCAACATATAATGCTCACGATATGCTCTATACAATAAGACGAGCAATCGAGGGTTACAGCAATAAGGAAGGCTGGAACATTCTCGTTAAACGAGCAATGGAATGTGACAACAGCTGGGGCAAATCAGCAAACGAATACATCCGACTTTATAAAGATATTCTTAAAGGATAATATAAAAAAGAGGCTACCAAAACGGTAGCCTTTTTAATGTAAAGTTGAAAGTGGAAAACTGAAAACAATTGATTAAATTATAATTTGTGGTAGAATTAAGTGTATCAAAAATTGACCCCTATAAATAATATATATAAATAAAATAATAAATAATATTATAAATAAGCAAACAGTTAGTAGAAAATTCTTCCTTTATAAAAAACAAAGTCGGGTGTTACCCCGACTTGTTTTTATTTTGCTTTAATCTTGATAATCTTGTTATATCCCATTCCGCGAATGCAAGTCGGAATACCAACATTTTTAAGGTATGAGCCACTCTTTTCGTAATCACGGTTGTTGAGATTGAATGTATAAATCTTATCATCATCAAGACCGTTGAACTTTAGCGGAATTTCCTTTTTCATAAAGCTTGTCCCTGCAGAGGCAAGGAAAGCAACTGCTTCGGTTTTATCCTCGCTGACATAAAGGTTAAAGAGGATTTCGTCTTTTTTTGCATCAAGAATTCTGTAAAGGTCACCGAATTGCACAAGATGACGGATTTCCTTATAAAGAGCAACATTCTTTTTGCCGATTTCAAGGTCCTCTTTGCTGTACTTTGTAAGGTTTCCGCCAACACCTAATGAACCTTGCATTGCAATATTAAAACGGAAATCAAGGCTCATTGGTGAGTTGTACCAGTTAATGTCAGTAACCCAAGCACGCATAGCCTTAGTAGGCTTAAGATATGTAAACCATTTCTGCATTGTCATTCTGTCAATAGAGTCTGTGTTGTCGCTTGTCCATACCTGGTCAAAGTGGAGTAATGCACCGTAGTCACTGCGTCCGCCACCTGATGAACAGCTTTCAATTGCAACATCAGGATGCTTTTCCTTAAGTCTGTCAACAATATTGTAAACAGCCTCTGTATGCTTGAACCACAAGTCTTGCGGACACTCTAAATTTTCTGCACCTGTTTCGGAGAGTGGTCTGTTCATATCCCATTTGATGTACTTGATGTTGTGATTTGTGAGCATTTCGTCCATACAGTTGAAAATGTATTCCTGAACATCTTCTCGTGTCATATTAAGGACTAACTGATGACGGAGAGTGTGAGCTTCTCTTGTGTCGTAATGGTATGCCCATTCGGGATGGTTACGGAACAAATCGGAATCAGGGTTTACCATTTCAGGCTCAAACCAAAGACCGAAATCCATTCCCAATTTATTTACATTGTTTATAAGCTCGTCAATGCCTTTCGGGAATTTCTTTTTGTTTACAAACCAGTCACCAAGACCTGCTCTGTCGTGATTTCTTTTGCCGAACCAACCGTCGTCCATAACGAAAAGCTCAACGCCCATTTTGGAAGCCAATTTTGCAAGTGCTGTCTGATGCTTGCAGTTCACATCAAATTCGGTTGCTTCCCAAGAGTTATAAAGAACAGGAAGAATTTTATCGTTAAACTGCTTCGGCATAACGTGATTAATTGCAAAGCGATTCATCTGTCGGCTCATTTCACCAAAACCTGCCTGTGAATATCCACAGTAAACCATAGGTGTCACAAATGTTTCATTTGGTTTTAAAATGTGTTTGAAATCAAAATCGTTAAGTCCAAGGCTGACTCTTGTTGTGTAGAAAAGGTCACGAGTGCAAAGGATTTTGAAATTACCGCTGTATGCAAGTGTGCCGAAATAAACATCACCTGAATTTTCGTCAGCATTCTGATATGCTATGAAATATGGTGACTGATTATGTCCTGAAGTTCCTCGTTTACTGTCGAAAACAAGTGCACCACCCTGAAGCTCGGACTCTGTTTCAACATATTCACCACCCCAACTGCCATTGGTGTTTTTGAATGTGTATGGATAAATAGATGGTAGAGTAAGTTCAGCAGAAAAAATTCTATCAACTGTGATGTCCTTGTCACCTGTGTTTGTGATTTCAGCCCAACGAGTGATAATATCATCATTGTCCTGAATTTTGTATTTAAGAGCAATCTGCAAAGGATAGTGCTTGTCCTTTAATGTGAATGTGAGAAGATTATCTTCTGCATTTGCATCCACAAATTCAAGGTCGATTTCACGGCATTTGTCAGAAAATTGCACCTTTAAATCACTTTCTCGGTACATTGTGCCACCGAAAACGGTGAATTCCTGCTTTGCCATATCAAGACGGGTATGATTTGAGTTTTCGTCCCAGATATCCTTTGCTTCATAGTCATTTATATTGCATTTTTTACCCCAATGAAGGTGTCTGTTGTAGCCATATTTGTCAACGCCTAACACATAATGGGTGTTCTTTGTTTCAAGTATAAAAATGTTGTCTTTGAGAATATGTATTGCCATTTTCTTTCCCTCTTTTGCTTTTGCCTATTTGTTTGTTTTTGGATTATCAGTTCTGCCGAGAATGTAATCAGCGGATACATTGTAAAAATCACACAATTCGTACAGCATTTCAATAGGCAGACTTCTTTCGTTTCTTTCATATCTGCTATATACTGTTTGAGATGTTTTTAAGTAATCTGCAACATCTGTTTGAGTTAAATCTTTATCTTCTCGAAGACTACGGATTCTTTCAGCTGTTTTCATATTTACCACTCCTTGTAAAAATAATATCATAATATCAAATGGTACTATTGATTTTAATATCAAATGGTGTTATAATTGTGCTGTTATTTTATAAATCAGAGATGATAATATGGCAAAAGTAATTGAAATGCTTTATGAAGGAAAAATTGAACCTGTACGCTCAATAGGAAAAAGCAATGAAAAAATGAGAAGAATAGAAAATCTGGCTGAACGAAACAAGAATAAGCTGGAGGAAACTCTTGACAGTGATAAAAAAGAAATATTTGATAAATATGTGCAGTGTATAGACGAGTATGTGCTTTTAGTCAGTGAACAGGCTTTTTGTGACGGCTTCTGTATGGGAGCAAGAATATTGTCCGAAGCAGTAAGTGGTGCAGAACAATTGATGTAATATTTTAATCAGTAAATTGGAGTTTGTGGGGATGATTTGTGTCATTCTGAGGAACGAAGTGACGAAGAATCTCTGTCCTATTTTAATAGACCCTTCGTTTCACTCAGGGTGACTGATGAAATGCGAGAGATTCTTCGCTTCGCTCAGAATGACATACCAATTTATTCTTCCCGACAAATTATAATTTGCATATTAAATAAAAAAGGCAGGCGTGGAAGCCTGCCACTACGCGATTGCATTTTGCACTTATAATATTATACAAAGTAAACCGTTACATCCCTCATTGATAACTCGTTCCAATGTTTCCTGGAATTTCATTCGTGCATCTGTCGGCATATGGTAAAGCTTGTTACGAAGTCCTTCGTTCACAAGTTCATTGAGTGACTTACCGAAAATATTTGATTCCCATATTTTATGTGGGTCTTCTTCAAAGCCCTCAAGAAGATATTTGACAAGTTCTTCCGATTGGCTTTCACTACCGACAATAGGTGCAACTTCCGTTTTGATGTCGGCTCTCATCATATGAATTGACGGTGCAGATGCACAAAGTCGTACACCGTATCTGCCACCTTGTTTTACGATTTCAGGCTCTTCAAGAGTAAGCTGGTCAATAGTCGGCATTACAATTCCGTAGCCTGTGGTCTGTACCTCGTCAAGTGCAGATTTTATTCTTGAGTATTCTCGTTTGATTTCCGACAATTCTTTCATACAAGTGAGTAAAGACTGCTCATTGTCAACAGAAATTCCTGTCTGCTCCTCTAAAATTCTGAAGAAAAGACCATTATTCATTTTGACACTTATTCTTGCACTGCCTATACTTAAATCCATTGAGAAAATTTCTGCATTTGCAATATGTTCACAGTTACACAGCGTTTCTGTCATTGTGCCGATATCTCTCACATATTCAATATCCTGAATAGCTTTGAGAATGCTCTTGTAAGCATCTTCTTTGAGCCAATGTCCGTCGGGGAGTCCAACCAACCACAATGGCAGGTCAACGCCGATTTCTTTTACAGGAAATTCAAACAGAAGCTGTGTTATGATTTCCTTTATTTCGTTTTCTGTAAGGTCAAGACAGCTTATCGGCATAACAGGAACATCATATTTTGCCGAAAGCTCTGATGCCAGACATTTTGCAGATTCACTTTCAGGGTGCATACAGTTGAGAAGAACAACAAATGGTTTGTGAAGCTCCTTCAGTTCACTGATAACTCGTTTTTCTGCTTCTTCATATTCTTCTCGGGGAATGTCACTTATACTTCCGTCTGTTGTGATTACGAGTCCTATTGTGGAATGTTCCGTAATTACCTTTTTCGTACCGATTTCTGCTGCCATATTAAATGGAATTTCATTTTCGTACCAGGGAGTATGAACCATTCTCGGTTGGTCACCCTCAATGTACCCCAACGCACTCGGGACAATATATCCCACACAATCAATCATTCTTACGTTGAAGGTTGCATTGTCAGGAAGTGTGATTTTAACTGCATTTTCTGGAATGAATTTCGGTTCAGTTGTCATTATTGTTCTGCCGGCAGAGGACTGTGGAAGTTCATCAGTTGCTCGTTCACGAACAGCATCATCTTCCATATTGGGAAGTACAACAGAGTCCATAAAACGCTTGATAAATGTGGATTTTCCCGTTCTTACAGGACCTACAACACCTATGTATATGTCACCACCTGTTCTTGTGGCGATATTCTCATAAATACTTGAATTACTCATATGCTTCACTCCTTCACATTTTTGGTATCAGCAATTTGCATTTTTCTTTTACATAAGTGTCCGTCATCTTGTTTTCTCTCAGAATTTTATCAACAGTTGTGTTGTATTTCTCGGCAATGTCCCATAATGCTTCGCCTGTGTCGGCAAAATAAACCGTCAAGGACGCTGTGTCAGTATTCTTGACCTTATCTTTATTTACAATCAATTCTGTTGTGACAAGACTTTCTTTTTCGCAGAAGATAAAGCCACGAACATTGATTTCAATTCTTACATCAAGCTGACCGTCACCGTTGATAACATAGCTTCTGGCTGTTATGTCACAATTTGGGTTGCAGGTGAGTATTCCGTCAGTTTCAGGAGCAGACCTGCTGTATTCATAAGGAATATTTCTCTGTGCAAAACAGATTTCACCTTTAATATCCTCGTAAATTATTTCCGTTGTGACTTCACCTGACACAGAGTATTTGTTTTCAAATACAGAAAAACCTGATGACAAGTCTGTACACATAAATGATAAAACTTTTGAAACACCGGTTGCACTTAAATCTGCAACACCACGACATAAGAATGTGTCTTCAATTTCGTCCTGAATTGTGGCTGTGTATATGACAGATTTCTTAATATCTGTTTCGTATTTTATAGAATATGCATCCTTGACACAGGTTATCTGTGTGTTTTCGTAGCCATATCCTGAAAAATTCACACAAGCGGAAATATCAAGGAGATTCTTGTTGCCTGAAAGGTCAAACCGTGGCTTTATCTCAAGGTCAGAAACAGTCAGGTGTGCATCAACACGACTCGTATCACTTATGTCATTTGCCTCAATAATCTGATTTATTTTGATTACATTTTCAAGCATTTGGATTTCCTGACTCTCTGTACCCGTAAAGGCTGTGTGGACAATCAATTCACCTTTTAAAAACAGCTTATTTGATACTATTTTCAGTTCGTGGATAATTCCGCTTGCAGATGATGAGATAATTGAACCCATAGGCTCAGAAAGTGTTCCTGCATCACAGGTTTCCGTTACAGCAAACATCTTTTCTACAACAGTTTTCAGGTTACTGATTTCCGTCTTTTCGTTTTTTAGTGTGATACCGTCACCTGTGGCATTTGTTACGATTTCGCAGTTCTTTTTGTTACAGCTTTTTGCAAATATAGTAACTGCTCCGTGAAGCTCAAATCGTCGTTGTCCCGATACTCTGTAATTCATATAATCGGATTTTGCTCCGACAAAATAATCTATTCCATTGTTTTCTGCTCTGATTTCAATCTGTTTTGCAAACTGAACATTCTGTTCAAAACAATAAAGTTTGCCTTGTTCGTTAATATAAAGAACTCTGACAAGACAAGTGCATTCTGCTGTAATTCTGTCACCGTTTACCTGATGTGACCTTACTCCCGGAACACAACTGCAACGAAGTATTCTTACAATGTCAGGCAGATATTCAGGTAATGTAATGTCCATATCAATGGCGTGTTCGCTTCGACCTCTGTAACCCGATTCACCAAGGGTGATGGAGTTTTTTTCAATATTAAAATCCATAGTTATCTCTCCTTTTTGCGTAACTTTTCAATTAAATGTATGCGGAGAGATAGAATAAAATGCAAAGTGCAAAATACAAAGCGTATTTTTGAAGGTCATTCTGAGGAACGAAGTGACGAAGAATCTCTGTTCAGTAAATTGTCACTCAGGGTGAAGCAAAGGGTCTTGTTGATGAGATTCTTCGCTTTGCTCAGAATGACACTGAATTGATTTTAATTGTTATTTTTCTTGCAATAACTGTTGAAAAATATAGTGTTGTATGGTACAATATATCGAATATATTAGAATGGAAAGGTATGTTTTTATGTCAGGACATTCAAAATGGAGTACCATTAAGAGAAAAAAGGAAAAAACCGATAATGCGAGAGCAAAAGTTTTCACTAAAATCGGTCGTGAAATCGCAGTTGCAGTTAAAGAGGGCGGACCGGACCCTGCCGGTAACTCAAAGCTCAAGGATGTAATTGCAAAGGCAAAGGCTGCTAACGTGCCAAATGATAATATCGACAGAATTATCAAAAAGGCTGCAGGTGAAGGTAGTGGCGATAACTACGAAGAAATTACTTATGAAGGCTACGGCCCATCAGGTATCGCAGTTATCGTTGAAGCACTTACAGATAATCGCAACAGAACTGCTGCTGATGTTCGCCACTCTTTTGACAAGTTTGGCGGAAATATGGGTATGAGTGGTTGCGTTTCATTTATGTTCAGCCGTCAGGGTGTAATTCTCTTTGAAAAAGAGGGGATTGACGAAGACCAGCTTATGGAAGATGCGCTTGAAGCAGGTGCAGTTGACTTTATCGCAGAAGATGAAATCTATGATGTTCGTACAGAGCCAAACGATATGGGTGCTGTTCGTGATGACCTTGAAGCAAAGGGTTACAAGTTTGTTTCTGCAGAAGTTGAATACGTTCCAAGCACATACACAACTCTCACAAATCCTGATGACATCAAGAATATGGGTAAAATGCTCGAGATGTTTGAGGATAATGACGACGTACAAAACGTATATCATAACTGGGAAAACGAAGACGACTACGAGGGATAATATATCCCATGCGTAGTGGCTGCAAAAACCAATCAACGCGTAGTGGCAGGCTTCCACGCCTGCAAATATTAGAATTATGAATAAATTCCGTAAAAACATTCGTTTAAAAGGCTATGATTACAGTCAATCAGGCTTATATTTCGTTACTGTTTGTACGAACTTCAAAGAAAAGATTTTGTGGCAAAAAGTAACAGATGGAAATGTGACTTTATCGTCTGCAGGAAAAATTGTTGATGATTGTATCAATTATGTTAGTACCAATTACGAAAATGTTGTAATAGATAAATATTGCATTATGCCAAACCATATACACTTGATTGTTGATTTGGGTATGAGCGAAAGCAGGCGTGGAAGCCTGCCACTACGCGACATTCAGAACCAAAACAACATTGAGTTAGGCAAGATAATTGGTAGAATGAAATCATATACAACAAAACGATACAGGGAATTATCCGGAAAACAAAATGCAATTTTGTGGCAACACAATTTTTATGAGCATATTATCCGTAATGATGAGGATTATGCTGAAAAGTGGAAATACATTGATGAAAATGTGTTGAAATGGAATTTGGATTTCGATTATTGATTTATGAAAAACTATGATTATTTAATCGTGGGTGCAGGGCTTTTCGGTGCTGTATTTGCTCACGAAGCGACAAAACAAGGCAAGCGTTGCCTTGTGCTTGAAAAAAGAAATCATACGGGTGGTAATATCTACTGCGAAAATGTGGCGGATATTACTGTTCACAAGTACGGAGCACATATTTTCCATACAAGCAACAAGCGTGTTTGGGATTATGTGACTTCACTTTGTGAGTTCAACGATTTCATCAACACACCAATGGCGAATTATGAAGGGAAACTCTATAATTTGCCGTTTAATATGAACACTTTTTCACAGATTTTCGGTGTAACGACTCCTGAAGAAGCAAAGGCTATTATCGATGAACAGCGTTCCGAAATAACAGGAGAGCCGAAAAACCTTGAAGAACAGGCAATCAGCCTTGTTGGTCGTGAGATTTACACAAAACTCGTAAAAGGTTATACGGAAAAGCAGTGGGGACGGGATTGTAAGGACTTACCTGCGTTTATAATAAAGCGTTTGCCTGTACGTTACACTTACGATAACAATTATTTCAATGACACTTATCAGGGTATTCCGATAGGTAGTTACAATAAGCTTATTGATAAATTGCTTGAGGGAATTGAAGTTCGTCTTGATACTGATTTTCTTTTGAACAAGGAAGAATATTTATCTCTTGCTGAAAAATGTGTCTATACCGGCACAATTGACAGTTATTTCGACTATTCTCTCGGTGAGCTTGATTATCGTAGCTTGCGATTTGAAACTGAAACACTCGATATAAAGGAATTTCAGCCTGTTGCAGTTGTCAATTACAATGAACGACAGATTCCGTTCACAAGAATTATTGAGCATAAGCATTTTGAGTTCGGGAAACAGCCAAAAACTGTGATAACCCGTGAATATCCTGCCGATTGGGAGAAAGGCGACGAGCCTTATTATCCTGTGAATGATGACAGGAACAATGCTCTTTATGAGCAGTACAAAAAACTTGCCGAAAGTGAGAAAAATGTCATTTTTGGTGGTCGTTTAGGTCAATACAAATATTACGATATGGATAAATGCATTGAAGCATCTCTGCTTCTTTGTGAGGAGGAATTAGGTAATGAGTGATATTAAAATCACAGCCATAATGCCGGTCTATAACGTTGAAAATTTCATAGGAAAATGTATTGAAAGTCTGCAGAACCAGACTCTCACAGAATGGGAACTTATTGCCGTTGATGACGGTTCACCTGATAACTCGGGTGCTATCTGTGACGAATATGCAAAAAAAGACAGCAGAATTACCGTAATCCATAAGGAAAACGGTGGTGCACCGTCTGCCCGAAATACTGCTATTCCAATGGCTCGTGGTGAGTACCTTTATTTTGTGGATTCCGACGACTGGGCAGAGCCTACAATGTTTGAGGATATGTACAATGCTGCAAAGAAAAACAATGCTCAACTCGTCGTTGCAGGTTTCTTTATCGACACTTATCATTCCGATACGGAATTTTACACACAAAAGCAGACTGTACCTGCTAAAGAGTTTAAAACTCAAAGAGATTTCAGGGAATATGCTCATAAGATGTTCGACAAGAATTTGCTTTATACTCCTTGGAACAAGCTTTTCGAGAGAAAATATATAATGGACAATGATATTCGTTTTAAAAACACATTCTGGGATGATTTTCCGTTTAACCTTGATGTTGTCCGTGATGTTGAACGAGTGGTTTTACTCGAAAATTGTTATTATCACTTTATGCGTGCTCGTGCAGACAGCGAAACTGCAAAATATCGCAGTGATATGTACGCAAAACGAGAAGAAGAACATGGCTGGATGCTCGATTTATATGAATATTGGAATGTAAATTCTGATGAAAGCTATGAAATGATTAACCGTCGATATATCGAACGAGTAATCGGCTGTATTGAAAACGTAACAAATTCTGCCTGTACACTTTCTTTTAAAGAAAAAATGCAGGAGATTAAATATATGATTACAAGAGAACAAGTGCGAAAAGCATTGAAAATCGCAAAACCAAATTCCCTTGTAATGAAAATTATGCTCATTCCTGTTAAAATGAAATCTGCATTTTTAACTTACCTTGAGGGTGCATTTATCTCAAAGGTTAAATCAGGAAATGTAAAACTTTTCGCAAAATTAAAGGCTAACAGATAAGAGGTAATACAATGTCTTTAAAAGATAAAAAGTTATTCTTACTTGATATGGACGGAACAATTTATGAGGGTGCTCGTCTTTTCGAATGTGTAAACGAGTTTCTTGCATATATCGAGAGTGTCGGCGGACAGTATGTGTTCATCACAAACAATTCATCCCGTTCCGTTAAAGATTATGTTATAAAGCTTTCAAATATGGGAATTAAGGTGACTGAGGACAATTTCTTCACATCTTCTCAGGCAACTGCTTTATATCTTAACAAGCATTTCCCGAACAAGAAAATTTACTGTATGGGAACGGCTTCAATGATTACTGAAATGGAAAAATACGGTGTCAATATCACAACTGAGGCAGACGAGGATACTGACTGTATCTGCGTCGGTTATGATACTGAACTTACATATAAAAAGCTGTGGGATGTGTCATATTTGTTGCAGACAAAAAAGGATATTCCTTATATCGCAACAAATCCTGACAGAGGCTGTCCTACTGAATTCGGTCTTGTACCTGACTGCTTTGCAATGTGTGAAGCAATCAATTACGCAACTAACAGAAGACCTTTGTATATCGGCAAGCCTGACGGATTTATGATTGACTTTTCCGTTGAGCGTTCACCTTTTACAAAGGAAGAAACTGTCGTAATCGGTGACAGACTTTATACTGATATTGCATCGGGATATAATGCAGGTGTTGACACAATCTGTGTTTTAAGTGGCGAAAGCACAATGGCTGACATTGAAAACAGCGAAATCAAACCGACTTATGTCTGTCAGGATATAAAAGAAATACTTAAAGAATTGCAGGAGTAAAAGTTATGGAATTTGATGCATTTGATGCAGGAATTGAACTTGGCGGTCTTCGTAGCCGTGACGATATCCGACTTCTCATTTGCTATCTGTTGAAGAGCATTGACGCACCAATGACAAGACAGATGCTCAATGACTCAATGCAGGAGGACGGACTTGCAAACTTCTTTGAGGTTGGTCAGGCAATTGAAGAGCTTTTAAAAACAGGTAATATCACAGCTGATATTCTTGATGAGGAAGAAGTCCTCACAGTAACAGAAAAGGGCAGAGAAGCTGCTGAACTTTTGCAGACAAGTCTTCCACGAACAGTCCGTGAAAAGGCAGTCAATTCTGCTATTCGACTTACAACAAGAGCAAAGGTCGAAAGAGATAATAAAATCGAGGTCAGAAAAGAAGACGACGGTGGCTACACCATCACATTCACACTTTTTGACCGTGGCACAGAATTGATGAAATTGTCAATTTATGTGGTTGACAGCCTTCAGCTTGAAACAGTTAAACAGAATTTTATAAATGACCCTGTTAAAGTTTACTCCAGTATCATAACTTCTCTTACGGTGTAAATGTAATTTGAGTTAGGAGGTCATTCTGAGCGAAGCGAAGAATCTCTTTGAAAGGGTTATGTAAATTAAAATTACAAGTTATTCTGAGCATAGCGAAGAATCTCAAAAATGTATTATGTATATATCTTAACGAATAAAACAAATAAAGTGATGTATATTGGTGTCACAAATGATATAGCTCGCAGAGTTTATGAACACAGAAATCATTTGGTTGAAGGATTCACCTCAAAATACAATGTGACAAAGCTTGTTTATGTTGAAACAGCAAAAGATGTTCGTGATGCGATTCAACGGGAAAAACAATTAAAAGGTTGGATAAGAGCAAAGAAAAATGCTCTTGTAGAATCTGTTAATCCACAATGGAAAGATTTGTGGGATGAAATATTATGAAAAGTCATAAAATATAGGTCACCCTGAACGAAGTGAAGGGTCTGCTAATTGATGAAAGAGATTCTTCGTCGTTTTACTCCTCAGAATGACACGGAGTGAGTTTGTAGCAGAGATTCTTCGCTACGCTCAGAATGACATTAAACCAGTAAATAATGTTTAAGGAGAATATATATGTCCAAGGAACTTGAAAAACAGTATAATCCGAAAAATGTTGAAGACAGGATTTACAAAACCTGGCTTGACAACAAATATTTCCACGCAAAACGTGAAGAAGGAAAAAAGACTTACACTATTGTAATTCCACCACCAAACATTACAGGTCAGCTTCATATGGGACATGCCCTTGATAACACATTACAGGATATTCTTATCCGTTATCACAGAATGGCAGGTTACGACACACTCTGGCTTCCCGGTACTGACCACGCATCTATTGCAACTGAGGCAAAAATCGTTGAAACAATGCGTAAAGAGGGTATCACTAAAGAAGATTTGGGCAGAGATGGTTTCTTAGAACGTGCTTGGGACTGGAAAAAGCAGTACGGTGGCAGAATTATTGAACAGCTTAAGAAAATGGGTTCATCATGCGACTGGGACAGAGAAAGATTTACTCTTGACGAAGGTTGCAGTAAGGCTGTTAATGAGGTTTTCTGTCGTCTTTATGAAAAAGATTTGATTTATCGTGGCAACAGAATGGTAAACTGGTGTCCTTGCTGTAACACATCAATTTCTGATGCAGAGGTTGAATATGAAGAACAGGACGGTAGCTTCTGGCATCTTCTTTACACAGTTAAGGAAACAGGCGAAAAGCTTGAGCTTGCTACAACTCGTCCTGAAACAATGCTTGGTGATACTGCAGTTGCAATTAATGTTGCTGACGAAAGATACAAGCATCTTCACGGTTGTCACGTAATTTTACCTTTACTTAACAAAGAAATTCCAATCGTTTGCGACGAACACGCTGATATGACAAAGGGTACAGGTGTTGTTAAAATTACTCCTGCTCATGACCCTAATGACTTTGAGGTTGGACAGAGAAATAACCTTCCAATTGTTCGTACATTTACTTATGACGGTCACCTTACAGGTGCTGAAGATAAGAGAATTGCCGATGAGCTTATTGCAAGTGGTCGAGCAACAGAAAATGAACCTGAAGTTCTTGATTGTGGCAAGTACGCAGGTATGACAACAATGGAAGCAAGAAAAGCTATTCTTGAGGACCTTAAAGCAGGTGGCTACCTCAAGGAAGTTGAACCTCGTAAACACGAAGTTGGTACTTGCTATCGTTGTCACAACACAATTGAACCAATGGTTTCAAAGCAGTGGTTCGTTCGTATGGTACCATTGGCAAAGCCTGCTATCGAAGCAGTAGAAAAAGGCGAAACAAAGTTCATTCCTGAAAGATTTACAAAGAACTATCTCAACTGGATGAACGGTACTCGTGACTGGTGTATTTCTCGTCAGCTCTGGTGGGGACACAGAATTCCTGCTTGGTATTGTGACGATTGCGGTGAAACAATTGTTGCAAAGACAGAAGTAACTGCTTGTCCAAAATGTGGCAGTAAACATCTTCGTCAGGATGAGGACACTCTTGATACATGGTTCTCATCAGCACTCTGGCCATTCTCAACACTTGGTTGGCCTGAACAGACAGAGGATTTGAAGCACTATTACCCGACAAATACACTTGTAACAGGTTACGATATTATCGGTTTCTGGGTTTCTCGTATGATTTTCTCTGCTCTTGAATACACAGGACAAGTTCCATTTGATACTGTTCTTATTCACGGTCTTGTTCGTGATGCTCAGGGTAGAAAGATGTCAAAGTCATTGGGTAACGGTATTGACCCACTTGAAATTATCGACCAGTACGGTGCTGACGCTTTAAGATTTACTCTTGCAACAGGTAACAGCCCCGGAAATGATATGCGTTTCTCTGACGAAAAGGTTGAGGCAAGTCGTAACTTTGCTAACAAAATCTGGAATGCTGCTCGTTTCATTCTTATGAACCTTGATGAAAATGAATATGCACCTTATGTTCCAAAGAACCTTGCTATTGAAGATAAATGGATTTTAAGTAAGTACAACGACCTTGTAAAAGATGTTACTGATTCACTTGAAAAGTTTGAATTAGGTCTTGCAGTACAGAAACTCTACGATTTCATTTGGGACGTATTCTGTGACTGGTATATCGAAATTGCAAAAATCCGTCTTAACGGTGAATGTGCTACTGCAAAGGCTACTGTCAAAGCAGTTCTCGTTTATGTAATGTCAAATACTCTTAAACTCTTACATCCGTTTATGCCATTCATCACAGAAGAAATCTGGCAGACATTACCTCACGACGGTGATTCAATTATGATTTCAGAATGGCCTGTATTTACTGACGAGCTTTCATTCAAGGCTGACGAAGCAGAAATGGAAAGAGTTATGACAGCAATCAAGGCTGTTCGTAACCGTCGTGCAGAAATGAATGTTCCACCAACAAAGAAAGCAAAGATTTTCATTGAAACAGCTTATGAAAAGACATTCAGTGAAGGTGCAAACTTCTTCGTAAGACTCGCATCAGCAAGTGAAGTTGAAATTGTTAAGGGTTACGAAAATGATGAGGCAGTAGCGATTATCACAGAAGATGCAAGACTCTTTATCCCACTTGATGAGCTTGTTGACTTCAAGGCTGAGCTGGAAAGACTTGAGAAAGAAAAAGCAGGTGTGCTTAAAGAAATCGCATTTGTTTCAGGCAAACTTAATAACGAAAAATTCGTTGCAAAAGCACCTGAAGCACTTGTAAATGAACAGAGAGAAAAACTCGCAAAATATAACGAAAAACTTGCAATGTTAGAAGAAAGCATTGCAAAAATAAGCAATAAGTAATTTAGTTCAGTGTCATTCTGAGCGAAGCGAAGAATCTCTAACAAATGAAACAATAAACCAACAGAGATTCTTCGTCATTACGCTCCTCAGAATGACAATGCAACCAACAAAAAAGGAACTCCCGATTTGGAAGTTCCTTAATTTTTATGTATTTTTAATTATTCCTTAATCATAAGTGACTTAACGATTGCTGTCATTTCTTCTTCACCGTAGATTACAGGTACAGGGTAAAGTGGGTTACCTTCTTTAAGAGCACGTTCTACGATAATTGGAATATCCTTTTCCTGAATCTGTGCGAAGCCCTTTGGAATATTCATTCTTTCGTTCATAGCATAGATTTCAGCGATAAATGCCTTTGCCTTTGCTTCTTCGCTGTCGCCCTTGATGCCAACGATGTCAGCAAGCTTTGAAAGTGAGCCATAAACTGCACTACCATAGCTTTCAAGCATTACAGGAAGAATAACTGCATTTGCAAGACCGTGAGGGATACCATACTGACCGCCAAGGTTGTGAGCAACTGCGTGAACATAACCAACATAAGCTCGTGTAAATGCCATACCTGCATAGTAAGAAGCGAGGAGCATATTATTTCTTGCTTCAATGTTTTTACCGTCAGTATATGCTGTTTCAAGGTTCTGGAAAATCATTTTTGTTGCCTTTTCAGCGTATTGAGTTGTTGATTTAACATTTGAATGACCGATATAAGCCTCAACAGCGTGGGTAAGAGCATCCATACCTGTTGTTGATGTGATGTGTGGTGGAAGACCAACTGTAAGTTCTGGGTCAAACACAGCAAAACGAGGACGAAGGAATGGGTCATTACAAGCATTCTTTTCGTGAGTTTTTGAGTTAGAAACAACTGCTGCAAGAGTACATTCTGAGCCTGTACCTGCAGTTGTAGGAACTGCGAAGAATGGTGGAAGTGGATGAAGAATTTTCATAAGACCACGCATTTTTTCAACAGGCTGATTTGGTTTAACAACTCTTGCTGCTGCAATCTTTGCACAGTCCATTGGTGAACCGCCACCGAATGCGATAATACCCTGACATCCGTTCTGAAGATACATATTCTTTGCTTCTTCAATATTTTCAATTGTTGGGTTTGGCTGAGTTCCGTCATAAACAACATACTCAACGCCTGCCTTTTCCATTTCTTCATAAAGGCCGTTAAGAAGTCCAAGAGAAGTAAGACCCTTATCAGTTACGATAAGCACCTTTTTAAGTCCTCTTTCCTTAATAACCCCGGGAAGCTGACGGATACAGCCCGGACCTGTAAGCTTAACAGGTTCACCCCATGGCATAAAGCATTCAGCTATAAACATAACCTTCTGAAAAACTCTGCAATACGCTTTGTAAAATACGTTTGGCATAAATATCATTCCCTTTCATTTTTATGTAATCCGATTATTCGGTCACACTGTTTTAATTTTAAACCATTTTATTGAATATTTCAATAGCAGATTTCGTATCTGCATCAATTTGTGCTTTCAACTCGTCCTTTGAGTTGAATTTTTTTTCTTCACGGATAAAGTCAATAAGTTCAACCTTAATTTTCTGATAATAAAGGTCACCGTCAAAACCTAAAATACAGGTTTCGGAAAGTACCTTGTCACCACCGATTGTCGGGTGACAACCGAAATTTGTAACTGACGGATAAATTTTTCCGTCAACCGTTGATTGTGAAGCATAAACACCGTGTTTAAGGTTAATAAACCCTGTGGGGAAATGCTGATTTATTGTTGGAAAACCAAAAATCTTTTTGCCGATTTTATTTCCCTCGACAACGAGAAAATCATAAGAAAATTTTCTTCCAAGCATCTCATTTGCAGTTTTTATATCACCTATGCTGAGTGCTTCACGAATTCTTGTGGCACTAATCATTTCGCCTTTGTATTCAATACTCTGTGCCATCTTGTAAATTATACCATACTTTTCGCATAATTCACAGAGAATTTTACTGTTTCCGCCACCATCTTTGCCAAAAAGGAAATTTTCACCACAAACAACAGCACCGACATTATATTTTTTAATAAGAATATCACGCAAAAATTCTTCGGGAGAAAGATTTCGTATATCCTCAAAGCTTACATGTACAGGTAAAACACCGTTTTGTTTTGCAAAATCCTCTTTATCTTCACTTGTAATAAGCAGGGGAGGAGCAATTCCCTTAAGTATTGATTGTGGATGAGCATCAAACATAAGCATAGCAGGGACAAAACCCTCAAATGCAAATGCTTTTGCTTCATTTAATACATTTAAATGACCCCTGTGCAACCCGTCAAAGGTGCCAAGTGCCAATGCAAGTTTATTCATTCTTCTACAAGCACCCTCCTAACATTCAGGTCGCCTTTTTCTGTAAGTATTTCTCCAAGTCCCAAAAGTTTTCTTTCAGGAGAATAGACACGATAAATTCCAACTCCATATTCACCGTGAAGTCTTTCGTAGCCTAATGCACCACCGTTATGAAAACGGTTAGCCTGAGGCTTTGTAACTGTTATTTCAGGATAACTCATAAGTGCCTTTTCGATTGAAGTAATAACACTTTCCGTTTTGTTTTCACTTACAAGCTTTTCAAGTTCCTCTAATGTAACTGCATTTTCAATAGAAAAGCCATTTGCCTCAGTACGACGAAGTTCTGTCATAACTGCACCACAGCCTAAATCTTTGCCCATATCATCGCAAAGTGAACGGATATATGTACCTGCTGAACAAGTCACATCCATTGAAAATTCAGTTCCGTTAAAATCATAGATTTCTAATTTCTCAATAGTGATTTCTCTTTGCTCACGCTCAATTTCAACGCCTTTTCGTGCCAAATCATAAAGGCGTTCACCGTCTTTTTTGATAGCCGAATACATAGGTGGTGTCTGTAAAATGTCACCTTTATATTTTTCTGCAACAGAAAGTAACTGTTCGAGTGTAACATCAACAGGATTTTCTGTTAAAACTTCACCTGTAATATCAAGCGTGTCAGTTGTTATACCTAATTTTACTCTTGCAGTATAACTTTTCTTATGTTCAGGCAAAAGTTCAATAAAACGGGTACAATGTCCCAACATAATAACAAGTACACCGGTAGCCATAGGGTCCAGTGTTCCTGTATGTCCTGCTTTTTTGACACCAAGAATTCGAGAGGCTCTTTTAACTGCCATAAAAGATGTCATATCACAGGGCTTGTCAAGACAAATTATGCCTGTCATTAAAATTCCGCCTTTATTATTTCAAGTAATTTCGCTTTTGTTTCTTCGAGTGAACAGTCAAATTCGCAACCTGCTGCTGCATTATGACCGCCACCACCGAAATTCGCACAGATTTTTGCTGCATCGTAAGGCTCAACAGTACGCATAGATACCTTGAACTTACCGTCAGTCTGTTCACGGATTGTAACACCGATTTTAACGCCCTCAATTTTACGGGGAATAGATGCAATTCCGTCACATTCACCTGCATTTGAGCCACTTTTCTCAAACATATCCTGTGTGATTGTCATAATTGCACATTTTCCGTCAAAATGTGACTCAATAGATGCAACAGCCATCTGTTCAAGTTTTATATATGAAAGTGTTCTTGTTTCAAACATAAGTCGGTTAATAAGTGTGTAATCAGCACCTTTTTCCATAACATCTGCTGCAATTCTGTGTACAGTAGGTGTTGTGTTTGAATACATAAAACAGCCTGTGTCAGTTGCAAGCCCTGTGTAAACACAGCTTGCAATTTCAGGTGTTATAGTGACACCTAACTGACAGATTACTTCATAAATTACAACTGCAGCAGCTGCTCTGTCTTCTAAAAGAAGGTTTTCAGCATACTCACGATTTGACATATGGTGGTCAATGCACAAAAACACATTTTCACCGTATTTTGCCTCGAATTCTTCACCTAAAAGCTTTTTATCAGCAACATCAACTGCAACTATCTTGTCAAAAGTGATTTCGCTGTTATCAAGTTCATCCCAAAGATATGAAAATTTAGGGTGAATTTCGTCACCACAACGAACCATTGACTTTTTACCCAACAAGTCAAGTGCTCTTTTAAGTGCAAATGCACTGCCGAGAGTGTCACCGTCAGGGTTGCGATGTGTAAGAATAAGATAATTATCGTATTCTTTTAAGAGTGACACGCACTCCATAACATCAATTCTTTTCATTCTACATCCTCATTATCGTCAGCATCAGTAATAACTGTGCTTTCGATTTTCTTAAATATTTCCATACCGTGCTGAACGGAGTCGTCTGCAATAAATTTAAGTTCAGGAGTTTTTCTCAGGTGCAATTTACTGCCAACCTCTCGTCTGATAAGACCTGTTGCAGATGTAAGTCCCTTAACAGCCTCTTTAGCATCCTCAATGCCACTCATTGAGCTGACATAAACCTTTGCATAAGACAAATCAGAACTTACATCAACACGAACAACTGTGAGAAACTTATCTCTCACTCGTGGGTCTTTTAATTCACGGATAATGGCAACAATTTCTCGTTTAATATCTTCCGATACTCTTCCTACTCTGTATCCTGCCATTAGTCTCTGTATTCCTCCATAATGAATGCTTCAAAAATGTCGCCTTCCTTAACATCGTTGAACTTGTTAAGACCGATACCACATTCGTAACCAGAAGCTACTTCCTTAACGTCATCTTTAAATCTCTTAAGTGATGCGATTGAGTCTTCAGCAATAACGATACCGTCACGAACAACACGAATCTGTGCATTTCTTGTAACCTTACCATTCTGAACGTAAGAACCTGCGATTGTACCTGCAGAAGAAAGCTTGAATACATTACGAACTTCGATACGACCAAGTAATACTTCACGGAATTTAGGGGCTAACATACCCTTCATAGCATCTTCAATTTCTTCGATACAGTCATAAATGATTCTGTACATTCTCATATCAACACCGTCACGCTCTGCGATTTCAGTAGCAACAGGGTCAGGACGAACATTGAAACCAACGATAATAGCGTTTGATGCATTTGCAAGCATAATATCTGATTCACTTACTGCACCAACACCACCGTGGATAACCTTAACCTGAACTTCTTCATTTGAAAGCTTTTCAAGATTCTGCTTAACTGCTTCAACAGAACCCTGAACGTCAGCCTTAACGATAATGTTAAGAGTCTTGATTTTACCTGCATTGATTGATGAGAACAAGTTATCAAGAGTAACTTTCTGATACTGATTGAACTGTTCTTCTTTCTTTTCCTGCTTTCTCTTTTCAACGAGTTCACGAGCAAGTCTTTCGTCAGAAACTGCGTTGAACACATCACCTGACTGTGGAACTTCATCAAGACCCATGATTTCAACAGGAACTGATGGACCTGCCTCTTTAAGTGAACGATGCTTATCGTCAACCATAACACGAACACGACCAACTGCAGTACCTGCAACAACAATGTCACCTGAATGGAGTGTACCATTCTGAACAAGGAGTGTTGCAACAGGACCCTTACCCTTATCAAGACGAGCTTCAATAACGATACCTTTAGCTGCTCTGTTAGGGTTAGCCTTGAGTTCTCTCATTTCAGCTGTAAGAAGAACATTTTCAAGAAGCTTGTCAATGTTCATATGTGTCTTTGCAGAAACAGGAACACAGATAATGTCGCCACCCCATTCTTCAGGAACAAGGCCATGTTCTGTGAGCTGCTGCATAATTTTATCAACTGTTGTGCCAGGTTTATCCATCTTATTGATAGCAACGATAATGTCAACTTCTGCAGCTTTTGCATGGTTGATAGCCTCAATAGTCTGTGGCATGATACCGTCGTCAGCAGCAACAACAAGAATTGCAACGTCAGTAGCCTGAGCACCACGAGCACGCATTGAAGTAAATGCAGCGTGACCGGGTGTGTCAAGGAATGTAATGTACTGACCGTTAAGGTTTACTCTGTAAGCACCGATGTGCTGAGTAATACCACCTGCTTCAGTAGCAGTAACATTTGTATTCTTAATAGCGTCAAGAAGTGATGTCTTACCGTGGTCAACGTGTCCCATAACAACTACAACTGGGTCACGAGTTACAAGATTTTCTTCATCATCTTCTGAGTCGTCAATAATTCTTTCTTCGATAGTTACAACAACTTCACGGTTAACCTTTGCACCGAGTTCAGTTGCAACGATTTCTGCTGTATCATAGTCGATAACTTCGTTAACAGATGCCATCATACCGAGTGTGAAAAGCTTTTTGATAACTTCAGCAGCAGTCATCTTAAGACGGGATGCAAGTTCACCAACTGTGATTTCGTCACCAACAGTGATTACAGGTGGTTTCTTTGCTCTTTCTGCTGCAATTCTCTTGAGTCTTTCTGCTTCAGTTTCCTTTTTGCCACTTCTCATACCCTGCTTACGGTACTGCTGACTCTTTTGCTTAAGCTTCTGCTTTTTAACCATGTTGTCACTCTGGTGATGGTTTGCAGGAGCAATATTTTCATATTTTTCGTTATATTTTTCTGCGTCAAAAGAGTTTGCTCTTGTGTCAATATGACGCATTTCACCTTTAGTACGAGCCTGCATAGGCTTGTTCTGGTCTTTTTCCTTTTTCTTTGGCTGCTGGGTCTGCTGTGGAGCAGGTGCAGGAGCTTTTTCTTTTTTGCTTTCAGCAGGCTTTGTATCTTTCTTATCCTTTGCAGGAGCTTTTTCTTTCTTTGGCTCTGCCTTAGGCTTTTCCTGTGGAACAGAATTAAAATATTCGTCAAAGCTCTTAACTGAGTTTTCCTTTGTGATTACATCAAAGATAAAATCGAGTTCTTTTTCATCAAGAGCAGTCTGAGATTTCTTTTCACCCTCAAAATTCTGCGAAAGTTTTTCTATAATAAATTTACTTTGAATATCAAAGTCTTTAGCAACTTCGTGTACCTTGTACTTTTTAATCATTCTCATAACCTCCCGTTATAATAGTACTGACCTTTTCTGCAAATCCGTAGTCGTCAATTGAAATAACACCTGCACGAGCATTTATGCACAGTGAAAGTTCTTTCATATTGAATGAAACATCTACATATTTTATATTTCTGTTATCATAGGAACATTCGTCTTTCATTTCATTTTTAAGTCTGTCAGAAGTATCACAGCAGGTAATCACCAATTTTGCTTTTCGCTTTTTGATTGATGTTACCACAGCATCATGTCCCAAGGACATTTTTCCTGCCTTACGGCACAGACCTAAAATACCTCTTAAGTTATCCGATATCATCTTTTTTGATTTGTTCCTCCAAACTGTCATAAACGTGGTCAGGAATCGTCATTTCAAAAGTTCTGTCGATTCTGCGTGATTTTCTTGCTTTACGGAGACATTCAATGTTGTTGCAGATGTAAGCTCCTCTGCCGGATTTTTTTCCTGTAAGGTCAAGACTGATTTCATCTTCAGGACTCTTAACGACTCTGATAAGCTGATTTTTTGGCTTTTGCTCATTACAACCATTACATCTTCGCATTGGAATTTTTTTCTGCTTCATATTTAATATCTCCTTTCAAAAAGCTTTTACTCTTAATTATCCCTCGTAAAAACCACTTTCAGGCTTGATGTCGATTTTCCAACCTGTAAGCTTTGCTGCAAGCTTTGCATTCAAGCCCTTGTTACCGATTGCAAGAGATAACTGGTGGTCCGGTACTGTTACCTGACAAGTTTTTGCGTTAGCATCAATGATTTCAACATTAAGTACATTTGCAGGAGCAAGAGCAGCTGCAACAAATTCAGCAGGGTCTTCGCTGTATTTTACAATGTCAATCTTTTCTCCGCCGAGAACTTCAACAATGTTGTTTACACGAGCACCACGCTGACCGATACATGAACCGATTGGGTCAACATTTTCATCTGTACTGCTTACAGCCATCTTTGTTCGGACACCTGCTTCACGGGAAACAGAGTGAATTGCAACGATACCGTCATAAATTTCAGGAACCTCCTGTTCAAAGAGTCTTCTTACAAGACCTGAATGAGTTCTTGAAATCATAATACTTGGGCCTCTTGTTGTTTCTTTGACATCGCTGATGTAAACCTTGATAAGCTGTCCTTCTGTGAATGTTTCACCGGGAACCTGTTCACCCTTAGGAAGAACTGCTGTACCTTTGCCGATTTCAAGAGTAACATTACCTGTAACAGGGTCAATTCTGCTTACCTTTGCAGTAACAAGGTCTTTTGTCTTTGACTGGAAGTCCTTGATTACCTGACCTCTTTCTGCGTCCTTGATACCCTGACGGATAACGTGCTTTGCTGTCTGTGCAGCAATTCTGCCGAACTGCATTGTGTCAAGGTCGATTTCAAGCATTTCACCGACTTTGGCATCTGCTCTGTATTCTTTTGCATCTTCAACGAGAATGTCAGTATCTTCATCCATAATCTCGTCAACAATGTTGAGATTGAGGAAAACTCTGATTTCATACTTTTCAGGGTTGATTGTACAAGCTACAACTTCTTTGTTGTTATAGTCTTTTCTTGCAGCCTTAACGATTGCTTCACTGATTTTTTCGTAAAGGTAATCTGCCTGAATACCTTTTTCCTTTTCCATCAAAGCGACTGCTTCAAAAAATTCTTTATTCATTTTCTATAAAACCTCCAATATATTAGTCAATGCTTCCGATTCCTTCGAAATCGTCTGCTTTAATCCAAGATGCTTCCTTTTTTAATATGTTCATTTCAGTTTCTTCATCAATAGCAATTGTAACGCTGTCGTTATCATAGTCTATAAGAATACCTTTATATTCTCTTTTGCCTTCAAAAGCCTTGATAAGTCTGACCTGAATTTTTTCACCTAAATAACATTCAAAATGAAAGTCACGGCAAAGTTCACGTTCGATACCGGGGGACTGTACCTGAAGATTATAAGCTTGCTCAATAGGGTCAGCTTCATCTAAAGGACCGTCAATAGCGTGGTGCATATCAACACAGTCGTCAATACTCACACCATCTTCCTTATCGATTGTAATTCGAAGATACCATCTGGCACCTTCCTTAACGAATTTAACATCCCATAAAATGAGACCTAATTCTTCTGCAATGGGCTTCGCAATATCCCATACCACTGAGGCAGTGTTCTTTTTCATAAAACCTCCAAAAATATTAAATTGTCATTTTAAAATTACCCGTATAAATTCAAGAGAGCGGGTCGCCCCACTCTCTAAACTTACGAATATTCTTACATTGCACATAATACCATATAATATACAAAAAATCAAGCATTTTTTGGAAATTGGTTATTTCAGCTTTTTTGCTTCATCAGTAAACCCTAAAATATATTCAGGCGAAATATTATAGAATTTGCACAGTGTTATCATATCATCAATTGATAGGTTAGCTCTTCCGTTCTCGATATGTGCATAACCTTGCTGACTTTTATTTAAAACTGTTGCCAATTCTTTCTGTGTCAAGTCATTATCTTCTCGCAAATCTATAAATCGTTGGATATAAAGTTTCATATTTATCACCTCATATAAACTCTACATCACTCAAACTTTGAGTATTGACAAATACTCAAACATTGAGTAAAATCTTTGTGAGGTGTAAAGTATGATAAATGATGAAATGAATTATTGTCCATTTTATGAATCATTTGGAAACAGATGGCAGGATAGTCCAAACTGTGTCTTGTGTTATCATATATTATCATTATGGGAAATTGAGAATATCTGTACAACGGAAAAACATAAAGAATGCAAAATTTATATAGAGTATGCTAAAAAACAAAATGATTGATACATAAATCGACAATATGAATGAAATATTGCTTCGCAATATGAAGTAATCTTCAGAGATTATGAAGTATTTACCGTTGGTAAATATGAAGTAAGAACCTGACTTCGTCAGAACCTTGTTATTCACTTCGTTCATAATAAAATAAATCCTTTCATATGCCGTAAGGCATACTTCATAGCGTAAGCTATTTCATATCCAACGGATACTTCATAAATCCGTAAGGATTTATTTCATTGAGAAACCCTGAGGTTTCTCAAAGGTCATCTGCATCCTGAACAGGTACATCTGCATCCATTGGGTTTCCTGTGTACCATCCTTCAGCGTCATATTGCTTTGTTTCATCTTCACTGTTCCAGATTTTTGCGATTTCTTCGCTTATACGTTCAATTTCTTTTCGTGTGTTTTTTTGCTTTTCTATTTTCCTGTTTTTACCAAAAAGCATATTTTCACCTCCTGTATACATATATTTTTTCAAATCTAGGCAAAATAATCACAAGAATAATATTCAAACAAAAGAATAAATGTCCATAATCTCTGTTCAAGAATTTTTTTACTTTCCATTTTGTTGACAATTATTTTTTTATTCGTTATAATTACTTGGTAAAGAGTGGTTTGTATAGAGGAACTATTAAATTTTATTTTTTGAAAGGAATTGATTTCAATGAAAAAAACTATTTCAGCAGTTGTTGCAGCAGTAATGGCTTTTGTAATGAGCATCACTTCATTTGCAGCACCAACACTCCCTGATATTCTCCCATCTGATGGTGGAGTAACATCAGCTTTGGACACAATTCTTGAAATTGTTAATACAATTCTTGGATTTATTGGTACAATAGCAGGTATGCTTTTTAAATAAGAAGTATTCTGACAAGAATTTGACGGAGGTCTTCGGACTTCCGTCTTTTTTTGTTTTAGTCGTAGTCACCCTGAGTGAAACGAAGGGTCTATTCAAATAGGTCAGAGATTCTTCGCTACGCTCAGAATGACACTCCAAAATACACTTTTCAATTTTTTTCTTGACAACTTCATATTTTACTGCTACAATAGTAATTGCAAGGCGAACAAATGTTCGATAAAACGTGTATATGAAAATATATGCGTTTTTTATTTTTTGTCAGAAAGGAGAACATTATGCTTCATACAAAACAAGAACTTCACTGCATTTCAACAGAGGAATATTATTATCTCACGGAAAATTTTGAATTTGTTGATGCCGGGACAAGAGCAAATCAAGTCAAGTATCTTGTGTATAACAAGGACAAAAAGATTATGGACACAGTAAAAAAAGTAATGGAAAACGAATTGACTGAAAAAGAGCGTGACCTTGCTGTTGATTATTGGAGCAACAATCTGTCAATCGGTGATATTTCAAAAAAACACAATATTTCCAGGTCGTCATTTTACAGAGCTATTGGCGAAATTAAAAGGAAAATTGATGTGTCACTGAAATATGTGTTGTTTTATAACGATATTATCAAACCACCGTCAGTATCAGATTTTATAATGCAGGTTCAGGCAAATTTTTCTATGGGGGAACAAATTGAAAACTGAAAAAACATCTCTTTATGAGCTGGGAAAGGAATATGAAAAACACTTGGAATTACAAAAGTATTTCATAAACCGATGCAAAAAGGAAATCGAGAGAGCAAAGAAGTCGGGGGACTACAATGCTGTAAAGGAGCTTGAGAAGAAACTTCGTAAATTTTATGAAATTAAATACGAGATTGAGCAAACTGCCTTACAGCTGAAAAATTATTATAAAAAATAAGGAGAATTTATGGAAAATAAAATTATTTCTATTAATATTAGTCCCGGAAGTGATGAAGAAATTAATGAGAATGCAGGTGTTATGTGGGAACATAATGCCACTACACTTGTATTCGATATTGACTCTGCCTATGTGGGCGATTACAGATATTATATTGAATATCATTCACTTATAGGCAAAAAGGTACGAACAGAGTATCTTGAACTGAATACAGCAACGAATACGGTCATATATGACATCCCTGTAACTATGACTTCACTTCGTGGTGTTGAATGCTACTTCAATATTGTGAATATTGATGAAGACGGACAAACTGTGCAGGTGATTAAACCCAAAAAATTTTGTCTTGAATTTGACTATTCACCTGATACAGATAACGAAATTGCAAAGGTAAATGATTTTTCAATCAATGCACTTTTTGAGGCAATCCGTATGGGCACATTTAAAGGAGATAAAGGCGAAAAGGGTGAGCCATTCACCTACGATGATTTTACACAAGAACAACTTGCTTCTTTAAAAGGTGAAAAAGGTGATAATGTAATTGTTGAGCAAAAAATAATTGAGCCTGTACAAATTGAAGGTGCAGTTGTTGAAAATTTTTACAATCCTGAAACTGCCGATATTATTGATGGCAAATATATTGCTCATGATAACGGTAAAGTATCCAGTAACGATACATATATGTATTTCAAGGTTAAACTTTTATCAGGGAAAAAATACAGAACGAATATTAAAAATCTATATTCCGTTGTGGTGTTTGATAATGGCGAAGTTGGCGGAGCAGTACTTTACATAGAAGCCGTGGGTACATCAAAAGAAATTACAATTCCTGAAATGGATGATAAGGTGATTGTTGCTTATATTTCTTGTACAAAAACAGAGTACGACAGAGTAAGCGGAAATTTTATCATTGTTGAGGGCGACGATTTACCGACAGGAAATGAAGTTTACAGAGTTATGTATCCGTGGCTTTATGTTCCTGAAGAAGAAAAAGAGTTGATTATTCCACCATATACTATTGACGAGATAAAACTTAAACAAAAAATGTCACCGTATCTTTTTGACGGCATTGAGTGTGAAAACTACTTTGATGTTGAATATATGAAAAATAATTCAACGCCCGACAGCACATATCCGCTATATGTTCATACGCCATATCTTTATTTACCGGCGGGAACTTATACAATAAGTAAATGTTATAGCTATACTCTTATGTCAAAAGATGGTATCGTTGGTGAAACAGTCAGGTCTGGTGGCACAAATGCATCTGCAACATTTACCATTACCGAAGATAATCCATATATATCATTTATGATAAATTGTGCAAACGGTGGTACATTCGATATAGGTAAATTGGACGGAGTTGCTATTCAAAAAGGCGATAGTGCAACTGCAAACTCTTCAAATGTTTATAAATTCAACGAAAAATTTGATTTAAAAGGTTCTGTGAACTACTATCCGACACATTGGCAAGGAAAAAATTATGTTGCAATCGGTGACAGTATAACATTTGGATATGCACCTGAAGGAAACAGTGAAGAACTTGCTACAGGCAGTCGACAGTCAGTATATTACAGTAAAGTTGTAAGTGAAAATCTTAATATGGAATTATTGAATGTTGCACAGTCAGGGGCAAATGTTAAATCAGCATTAGGTTTACAATCAACATACAATAATCAAGTGCAACAAGCAATAGATTTTAATGCTGACATTGTAACAATTATGCTTGGGGTAAACGATAGTGGTGCATCAACTACTGCACAGTACGTACCATTAGGAACTATCGATGATGTGTATGATACTATAAATGTAACATTCTATTCAGGTTTAGGTGAAATTGTTAATCAATTACAGACAGCTCTACCAAATGCAACAATTGTACTGTTGAGTTCGCCAAAAAATAATTTTACAGTAAATGAAACAAAGCAGAATTATTTTAAAGCAGTTAAAGATGTTGCAGAAAAATATGATGTTCTGTTTTGCGATTTACATAATGGTTGCGGTTTTAATATTAACAATCCTGTATGCGTAAGTGAGTTTATTTTGAGTGATGTACACCCTGATGTAAAAGCACATAAAATTCTTGGCAAAAGATTAACAGGCTTTATTGCGAGTCATTGATTTATAATTTCAGGAGGTGAATAAATTGAAGTATAAAGGAATTGATGTTTCAAAATGGCAGGGTAGAATTGATTGGAGTCTTGTCAAAAATGACGGAATACAGTTTGCTATGATTCGTTCAACATTCGGTTGGGGCAAGGGAAGTGAAGATTTTCTTTTTGACACCAACTATGAAAATGCTAAAAGAGTAGATATGCCTGTGGGTGTTTATCATTATTCTTATGCCAGAACACCTGAGGAGGCAGTAAAAGAGGCAGAATTTTGCTATTCTGTAATAAAAGGTAAAACTTTTGAATATCCTGTTGCATACGATATGGAAGAAGCAGGTGTGGCGTCATTAGGTAAAGAGCGAGTTTCTGCAATTGCAAAAGCTTTCTGCGAAAAAATGGAAAGTTACGGCTACTATGTGTGTATTTATGCAAATAAGCATTGGCTTGATAATTATTTTGATGACGAGATTTTTGAGAAATACGACATCTGGCTTGCACAATGGACAACAAAGCCAACATTTGAAAAAGTTTACGGAATCTGGCAGAAAAGTTCCAAGGGCAGAGTTGCAGGAATCAACGGTTATGTTGACTTGAACGAAGCATATAAGCATTATCCGTCAATTATGAAATATAATGGTCTTAACGGATATAAAAAAACACAGACCAAGCCACAAAAAGAGCAGAAAAAGCCTATGAAAAAGGTATATAAAGCAGGGGACAAAATAACACTTGATAAAATAAAACTGTATGCTTCTGTCACAATGACCACAGAGTCAAAAATCATCAGCGGTGACTATTATGTTTATGACGGTAAGATTATAAATGACAGAATACGAATTACAAATTCAAGAGGAAATGTAAATCGTAAGCCTATCGGAAATTTTGCTACAGGTTACATTAAACTGAGTGATGTGGAGTGAGCCTATGACAGAACTGGAGGTTTTAAATCATAGAGTCGATGCAGTTGAAGATGATGTAAAAATACTGTATAAAAAGGTGAATGAAGTCACTCTCACTCAGGTGCAGAGCGTGACGAAACTCGACAGCATGCTTGTAACTCTCGGGGAGTTAAAGGAAAGCATCGAAACGTTGAAAAAACGACCGGGTTGGCTCTGGGATAAAGTGATTGTTGCCTTAATCGGAGCAGTCTGTGGAGCACTTGTCAGTCTTGTTATATAAAGGAGAAAAAATGATAGAATTTATTACAGAAAATGCACTTTTGCTGATTCCCGTGCTTAACATTATTGGTGCTATAATTAAAAATACAGAGAAAATTCCTGACAAGTATATTCCACTTATACTTTTGGGATTTGGTATTCTCGGTGCAGTCGCAATTCTTGGGTTTTCACCTGAAAGCATCGTACAGGGAGTCCTTGTAACAGGCACAGCCGTTTACGGAAATCAAGTTGTAAAGCAGTTGAAAAAAGACGAATAAAATATCAGTAAGGCGGGGTTTGGACCCCGCCAAATTTGTTAATACAACAAATTGGAGTTTATCGAGGTGTTGCCTTCCCCTTGAGGGGAAGGTGTCACCGTAGGTGACGGATGAGGTGGAAAGGTGAAATGTTATATTTATTAACGGTTGCTATCGCAATCTACACCTCATCAGTCTGCTTCGCAGACAG
>JAZNWU010000042.1:0-28213 GCA_045593555.1 Candidatus Fimenecus sp.
AGAAGCTGTCTGCGAAGCAGACTGATGAGGTGTAGATTGCGATAGCAACCGTTAATAAATATAACATTTCACCTTTCCACCTCATCCGTCACCTACGGTGACACCTTCCCCTCAAGGGGAAGGCAACACCTCGACAAACTCCAAATTATAGTTACATTTTATTCTTCAGTTTGTTTACCTAAAAATGATGCGGCAACTGATACGAGTTTAATTTCTGTTTGTGTTGGCATACTACCATCAGCATTAAGCATTAAAACAACTGAACCGGACACATCACCGCCGCCGATAATAGGAAATGCAAGTCCTGCTTCCTTTTCTTTGTCAGCCAACGGATAAAGTGCCTTAACTTCAGGAGAGGCAACATAGTTCTCTCTGTTTTCCATAAGGTCTTCAAGTTCAGCGGAAACTCGTTTGTCCATAGCATCTTTTTTCGACATACCTGCAACGGCAATTACATGGTCACGGTCAGTAATAATCACAGGCAAATTCGTAGCTCTGTAAAGTACATCTGTGTATTGACCTGCAAATTCTGATAATTCACCAATAGGCGAATATTTCTTAAAGATAACCTCACCGTCAGAAGCGGTAAAAATTTCCAATGGGTCTCCTTCACGGATTCGCATAGTGCGACGAATCTCTTTCGGAATAACAACCCTTCCCAAATCGTCTATTCTTCTCACAATCCCAGTTGCTTTCATATATCATTCTCCTTATTTCAATACAAAATTTTCAATGTAATTCTATTATCTGTCAAACAAGGAGTTTTATTCTTATTTAATGAAAATGATAATTTGTGTTTCGCAAAAAGGAGTATTTGACAAATTGGTTAAAAAATCCCCTTGAAGAAAAATCTAAATAATATATAATAGAATATGTAAAGAACAAAAAATGAGATTTTGAGGAGGTATTGATATGCAGTATTTTATTTCATTTCTTGAAGGAATAATTACATTTATTTCTCCTTGTTTGTTGCCGATGATTCCACTTTATATTTCATATTTTGCAGGTGGTAAAGAGCGAAATACCAAAAGAACAGTAAAAAATGCTCTGGGATTTATACTTGGTTTTACAATTGTATTTGTCCTTATGGGTGCATTGGCAGGGACTTTCGGCAGACTTCTCAATGAATACAAAACGGTTGTTGATATTGTAACAGGACTTATTGTTATATTCTTTGGACTCAATTTCCTTGGAGTGTTCAAACTGAACATTTTCAAGGGTGCAAAAAAAGTAAAAACTGATAATTTAGGTTTCTTTTCATCAATGATTTTCGGCCTTGTATTCTCAATTGGTTGGACACCATGTGTAGGTGCATTTTTAGGTTCAGCATTGATGCTTGCTGCAAGTCAGGGACATATTGTTGAGGGGATTGTGATGCTCTTACTCTATTCTTTAGGACTTGGAATACCATTTTTCATAAGTGCAATTCTTATTGATAAGTTAAGGGGTGCTTTCACTTTTATCAAAAAGCATTACAAGGTTATAAATACCATTTGTGGTTGTTTACTTGTGGCGATTGGTGTGCTTATGGCAACAGGTTTGTTCGGTAAATTTATAAATCTTCTTTCGTAGGTGATTAGATATGAAAAATACAGTTAAATGGATAATAATTGCAGTTTTGCTTGTTGGAATTCTTGTAGGTGCAACTGCTCTATATAATAAGTATAGTGAAGAATTTAATATGAACAATCAAACATCAACGGAAAACACATCTAAAAATGAACAGGCTGATAATGTGCAGGGAAATGTTGCACCTGATTTTACAGTTACTGATTATGATGGTAACAAAGTCAGATTATCGGATTTTAAAGGAAAACCTGTTGTTCTTAATTTCTGGGCAACCTGGTGCTATTATTGTAAAGTTGAAATGCCTGACTTTAATGAGGCATACAAAAAATACCCTGATGTTCAGTTTCTTATGGTGAATGCAACAGGTACTAACGGAGAAACTGTTGAAACTGCCAAAGCGTATGTTGAGCAAGAAAAATATGAATTTCCGGTTTTCTTTGATAAAGAGTATAATGCACTCAGAACTTATGGAATATCAAGCTTTCCAATGACAATATTCATTGATGAAGATGGTAATATTGTATCACAGCGTATCGGAATGCTCACAATGGAAGCACTTGAAAGTGAGATTGAAAAGTTAACAGAGAAATAAATGAAAATCACCGTAAGAGTACGGTGATTTTTTTATTCTATAATTTCATTTGCAATTGGCTTTTTCATAAATTCCTTTATGTCGTATTTCATACTGATAGCAATCCATATTTTTACATAGGCAGAAATAAATGTGCCATAAGGCAACGGAATTATATTTAATTCATTATAAATTCGTGTGCTTTCATATCCTGCACCACCTTTTGTTCCTGTAACGAAAACGGGAATTCCTTTTTTATTTGCACTTTTACAGAAATTCACAAAATTTTCATTGTCTGTATTGAGTGTTGCAGAATGATATGATTTGAGGATAATTCCATTAATATTTTCCAATGAGAATGAGTAACTTTGTCCCGGTGTACTTGACACAACGAGTATGCCTGAATTTTCAGTGAAATTTACACACTCTGTTTTACAAGGTTTATTATATGCAGGAATATTGCCCAATGTGAATGTGCCATTGTATCGTGCAAAAACAGAATTATCTATACTATATATATCTGCATCACTTTCATTGTGTTGTAATATATGTGACGGAATGTGAATGTTTGTGTGTAATTCATTCTGATTTTTATATGAAACAAATACACCATTACCGATTTTTGATTTAATAAATTCAACTGCTGTTTTGAAATTTGCAAAACCATTTGACTTTTCATTATCTAAAGGATAGTTTGCGGAAACCAAGATAATTGGAATTTCAGCGTTGCCAAAAACATATTCCATAGCAGTTGAGGTGTATTGCAATGTATCAGTTCCGTGTGTAACAATAATTCCGTCAAAATTCTGTGCAAGTTTTTCTTGAATTTCCTTTTGCAACAAGTTAAGCTCATTTGCAGATAAATTTTCGCTTAAAATACTGTATGGTGAATATGTTTCAAATGTTATTTCATTATTGTTTTTATAATCTTTCAAAAGAACATATTGCATTTTGTTGTCAACACCGATAAAGTCACCTTTTATGCAACTACCTATTGTTCCGCCTGTAAAAATAACTGCTATTTTCATAAAATGCTCCTTGCAAATAAATCTGTATTATTTATACCATATTATAAAGAAAAATTAAAGAGTTATAAATTCATTATTTGTTTAATTTACATTTTTACTCTTTTGTGATATATTAAAGAAAAACATATTTTGGAGAAAATTATGCTTATAAATGGTTTTCAGAAACTGACAATTTTAGATTATCCGGGAAAGGTTGCCTGTATTGTATTTACACCGGGTTGTAATTTCCGTTGTCCTTTTTGTCATAACGCATCACTTGTAACTCATATTGACAAGGATACTTATTTAGATATTGCTGAGGTTTTGTCATATCTCAAGAAAAGACAAGGACTGCTTGATGGTGTTGTAATCACAGGTGGCGAACCACTTTTGCAGGATGGTATAGAAGAGTTTATCGGTGAAATTAAATCTCTCGGATATTCTGTCAAGCTTGATACAAACGGTAGTTTCCCCGAAAAGCTTATTTCCATTGTGGAAAAAGGTCTTGTTGATTATGTGGCTATGGATATTAAGAATAGCAAAGAGAAATATGCAGAAACTATAGGCGTTGATGATTTTGATATTACACCAATAGAAAAAAGCGTAGATTTTTTATTGCAGAATAAAGTGGATTTTGAATTTAGAACAACTATTGTTGACGGATTCCATACATTAGACGATATACAAGATATTGTGGTATGGATTAAAGGCGCACACAAGTACTTTTTACAGAATTTTGTGGACTCAGGTGACCTTATAAAGCCTGATTTGAAGCCGGTTTCAGCACTTTTGCTTAAAGAAATGCAGAAAAAAGCGTCAGAAATTATACCTTCTGTTGAAATTCGAGGAATTTAAGAAAAACACAAGATATTGTGCAAAAACCTATTGACAACACACTATATATGTATTATAATAAGTCTCGCTAACCAAAAAATCTGTGCGTAAACGGTAAGCGGGACTTATCTTTATAATACACAGAAAATTCAAATTAACAGGAGGGCACAATATGTATAATGTAGTAAAAAGAGACGGCAAAATAGCATCTTTTGACCTTAAAAAGATTTCCGATGCTATCACACAGGCTTTCGACGCTTGTAACAAACAGTACAACGCAAATATTATTGATTTCCTTGCACTTAAAGTAACTGCAGAATTTGAGCCTAAAATTGAGGACGAAACAATCTCAGTTGAAAACATTCAGGACAGCGTGGAATCTGTTCTTATCAAGGCTGGATATGATGATGTTGCAAAGGCATACATTATCTATCGTCGTCAGAGAGAAAAAATCCGTAACCTTAATGCAACAATGGTTGACTATAAGGCTATTATTGACAACTATCTTAATGTTAACGACTGGCGTGTTAAAGAGAACTCAACTGTTACTTATTCAGTAGGTGGTTTGATTCTTTCAAACTCAGGTGCTGTTACTGCGAACTATTGGCTCTCTGAAATTTATGACGATGAAATCGGCAACGCTCATAGAAATGCTGATATTCATATTCACGACCTTTCAATGCTTACAGGTTACTGTGCAGGTTGGTCACTCAAGCAGTTAATTCAGGAAGGTCTTGGCGGTGTTCCCGGTAAGATTACATCAGCTCCTGCTGCTCACCTTTCAACACTCTGTAACCAGATGGTTAACTTCCTTGGAATTATGCAGAATGAATGGGCAGGTGCTCAGGCTTTCTCATCATTTGACACATATCTTGCACCATTTGTTAAGGTTGATAACCTTTCATATAAGGAAGTTAAGCAGTGCATTCAGTCATTTATCTATGGTGTAAACACTCCATCTCGTTGGGGCACACAGTCACCATTCACAAACATCACTCTTGACTGGACAGTTCCAAATGACCTTGCAGAACTTAACGCTATTGTTGGTGGCAAGGAAATGGATTTCAAGTATAAAGATTGTAAAAAAGAAATGGATATGGTCAACAAGGCGTTCATCGAAGTTATGGTTGAAGGTGACGCTAACGGTCGTGGCTTCCAGTATCCAATTCCAACATATTCAATCACTCGTGACTTTGACTGGTCTGAAACAGAGAACAACAAGCTTCTCTTTGAAATGACAGCAAAATACGGTACACCATATTTCTCAAACTATATAAACAGCGATATGGAACCTTCTGATGTTCGTTCAATGTGCTGTCGTCTTCGTCTTGACCTTCGTGAGCTTCGTAAGAAGTCAGGTGGCTTCTTCGGTAGTGGTGAATCAACAGGTTCTGTTGGTGTTGTTACTATCAACTTACCAAGAATTGCTTATCTCGCAAAGGATGAAGCTGATTTCTACGCTCGTCTTGATAAGATGATGGACATTTCAGCTCGTTCACTTAAGGTTAAGCGTGACGTTATCACAAAGCTTCTTGATGGCGGACTTTATCCATACACAAAGCGTTACCTTGGTACATTCAACAACCACTTCTCAACAATCGGTCTTGTTGGTATGAACGAGGTTGGTCTTAATGCAAAGTGGCTTCAGGCTGATATGACAACAGAAAAGACACAGCAGTTTGCTAAGGATGTTCTTAACCATATGAGAACAAGACTTTCAGACTATCAGGAGCTTTACGGTGACCTTTACAACCTTGAAGCAACTCCTGCTGAATCAACAGCATTCCGTCTTGCAAAGCATGACCTTAAGTATTATCCAAACATCATTACTGCAGGTCGTGGCCCTGGTGAAACACCATATTATACAAATAGCTCACATCTTCCTGTTGGTTATACACAGGATATCTTCACAGCACTTGATATGCAAGATGAACTTCATACTCTTTACACATCAGGTACTGTATTCCATGCATTCCTTGGTGAAAAGCTTCCTGACTGGCAGTCTTGTGCAAATCTTGTAAAGAAGATTGCATCAAATTACAGACTTCCTTACTATTCAATTTCTCCAACATACTCAGTATGTAAGACTCACGGTTATATTGCAGGTGAAGCATTCACTTGTCCACACTGTGGTGAAGAAGCAGAAGTTTACAGCCGTATTACAGGTTACTATCGTCCTGTTAAGAACTGGAACGACGGTAAGGCTCAGGAATATAAGGACAGAAAGGTTTATGATGTTGAAAAATCACATCTTACACATGATGTCACAGAAAACGAAGTTTGTGAATGTGTAGCAGAAGAAAAGACAAATGCTGCTGACGGTACATTCCTTTTCACAACAGCAACTTGTCCTAACTGTAAAATTGCTTGTTCATTACTCGACAAAGCAGGTATAGCTTATGAAAAGCTTCTTGCAAATGAACACGTTGAAATGGTTAATGAACTTGGCATCAAGCAGGCACCAACTCTCGTAGTTATCGAAAACGGTGTTGCTTCAAAGTACACAGGTGTATCAGATATTAAGAAGTTTCTTAATGCTTAATTAAATTTAAGGGATTATAATTATGTATGATATTATAATAATCGGCGGTGGTCCTGCGGGGCTTACCGCCGCCCTGTATGCTCGCAGGGCAAATAAAACAGTTCTCGTTATCGAGAAAGGAAGCTTTGGTGGACAAATCACATATTCACCAAAGGTTGAAAATATTCCCGGTTTCGGGGAAGTAACAGGCAATGAATTTGCTGAAAAGCTTGTTGAACAAGTGCTTAATCAGGATGCAGAGGTTGAGTGTGCAGAAGTCCTTGAAATTCGTGATGGTGATGTTAAAACTGTCGTTACTGATTCAGGTGAATTTGAGGGCAAATCTGTCATTATTGCAACAGGTGCAAAGCACAGACTTTTGGGACTTCCAAATGAAGAAAACCTTATCGGTGAGGGAATTTCTTTCTGTGCAGTTTGTGACGGTGCTTTTTATGAAGGTAAGACAGTTGCAGTAATCGGCGGTGGTAATTCAGCACTTCAGGAAGCAATTCTTCTTTCAGACCTTGCAAAAAAAGTTTATGTAATTCAGAATCTTGACTTCTTTACAGGTGAACAGAAGCTCGTTGAAAAGCTTGAAGCAAAAGATAATGTTGAAATAATTCTTGGTACAGTAGTAGAAAAGCTTATCGGTGAAACTGAACTTAAAGGAATCACTATTAAGAATGTTGCAACAGAAGAAAGCAACGATTTAACTCTTGACGGTATGTTTGTTGCCATCGGACTTGTTCCACAAAATGAGATTTTTAAAGATATTATCACTCTTGACGGTCGTGGCTATGTTGATGCAAATGAAGATTGCACAACAAATACAAAAGGTATTTTCGTAGCAGGTGACTGCAGAACAAAGAATATCCGTCAGGTTATAACTGCTGCAGGTGACGGTGCAGTAGCAGCTCTTGCAGCTTGTGACTATGTTGACAGTATGCAGAAATAATTAAAACATAAAAAGGAGATGAGATACCTGTGATTTACCCGATACCACAAAGAAATGAACTTACAGGTAAAGAGATTGTTGTAGAATCTGTTTCCGTTTCCGGCGAAATTAAAGAAATTGCAGAAAAGGTTTTTGAAAATTATTCAATACCCTGCAACAACGGTTTAAGTGTTGCTTTTAAATATGAAAACAGTAAGGAAACAACATATGCTCAGGAAATTTCTCGTCTTACAGATGAAAAATATATAATTGAAGCTTGTGAAAATGAAATTGTTGTTAAGGCATCTTGCGAAAAAGGTGCTTTCAGAGGTGCAAATACCCTTGCAAAGCTTATTGTGAAAAATGAGCTTAAGGAAGGCACACTTATAGACTATCCTCTTTTTAAGAAACGAGGATATATTGAAGGATTTTATGGTCCGACTTGGGAAAACAGTAAACGACTTTCTGTTATGAAGCTTATGGCTTCAAACGGAATGAATGCGTATTTCTATGCTCCTAAGGATGATATTTACCACAGAGCAAAATGGCGTGAGCTTTATCCCGAAAAGGAACTTACAGATTTAAAAAATCTTTTTAACAGTGCAAGTGAAAATTATCTTGATTTCCATTGGACAATCGGTCCGGGACTTACTTACAAATACACATCTGATGAGGATTTTACACTGCTTATTAACAAAATCAAGAGTGTATATGACATAGGTGTTCGCAATTTCGGACTTTTGCTTGATGATATTCCTTGGAAATTCCAATATGACGAGGATGAAAAAGCATTCGACTCTGTTGTTGATGCACATATTGACCTTGTGAATAAAACTTATGTGGCACTTAAGAAAATTGATGCTTCAATTAAACTTGTAGTTTGTCCTACTCAGTATAGTGGTAACTGTAACGAATACTACATTACAAAATTTGGCTGTAATATTCCTGCGGATGTTGACCTTTTCTGGACAGGTGCAGAAATCTGCTCAAGAGTGATTACTGTAAGAGAGGCAAATGAACTTACAAATGCGACAAATCACAGACCACTTTATTGGGACAATTTCCCTGTAAACGACTGTGAAATGTTTCAGGAAATGCATTTAGGTGCATTAATCGGCAGAGATAAGGAGCTTTATAAACATTGTGAAGGTATAATTTCAAATGTTATGGAGTTTGCAGAGTGCTCAAAAATTCCGCTTATGACAATAGCAGATTATTTGTGGAATCCAATTGCATATAATTCTGAAAAATCACTTAAAAATGCTCATAATGAAATGTTGGGTGACAAAGCAAAGCTTTTCTCATACTTTGCGGACCATCTTAATGTTTCCTGCCTTACAAAGGAAAGCTCATCATATATGGGACAGGTGCTCAGTGATGTTTCATTCCTCGAAGCAAACGGAGAAACGGAAAAAGCACTTGAGCTTTTAAGCTCGTATATTTCAGAAATGAGAAAATGCTTAATGCTTATAAGCAACACAGGTGTTCCTCTTTTTGCAGAATTGCAGAAATGGGTCAGGAAGTTCTCTATGTGTTGTGATTTGCTTGATGATATTTATGAAGCAAAGGTAAATCCGTCGCAGGAAAATAAAAATCATCTTGCGGAAGAACTCCAAAAATATAATAGTGACGGCACAATTCTTACAGGATTTTGCTTGAGAGAATTGGCAGAAAAAACTTTGTCAAATATGTAAATGTTCAGGAGCTAATATTGATACTAACACTTATTGATACATTCCTATGGGAAAAGGGTCGGCAGAAATGCTGACCTTTTTTCATTGCAAAAAATAACGGAGGATGAAATTTCACTCTCCGTTTTCATTTTGCACTATGCATTTATTTAGTTCCACCATTCATCAACATCACATTCCTCAGGTAGTGTGTCTGTCCAACCAACCGAATACGCCGTATATGCTCCGATTTTCGCGTTATTCACATCATTTACAAGTGATAACATAATGTCGTCAGGATAAAGCTCTTTCGCAAGTTTTGCTCTTTCCGGCATTTCTCCGTACGGGTCATAAAAATCCTCTGCACCAAAAAGGTGTAAAAGTTCGTGAACAATTGTGGAACAACAAGTTTTTTCGTCATATTTTAATGTGTCGTCAAAAAATACACAGAATTCAATTTGCTTTGCATCTTCGGTCACATAAGAATACTTGTAGGAACGTCCTTCTTTATCAACGATAATAAGATAAGCGATTTGTTTTACTTTTATTTGATTTTTAAGAGAGGAGTCCATTTCTTCAGGTGACAAATAGCCTAAAGACAACGCAACCTGATTTAAAATGTCTTCCTGACTACCGTTTTCAACAACCTCTGATTCAATAATTCCGTCATAAGTGATTTTAGTGTCGTCATTGACAGGATAATATTTATATTCTTTACTTATAGTTATTGAATAATCATTTGCCTTGCGTGAAAGGTAATCGAGAGATAAAAGGAACTTTTTCTCTATAAATTCGCTCTTTTCCTGTTTGTTCCAATTGCTTTCCTTGTCATCAAGGTGAATAATATAATAGCAAATATCATCTTCCATATCATAGCAAGAGCCCTTGTTATGATTTTTTCTTGTTTTGTCAACTATGGGTGTTGTAATAACAGATGGAGATGGTTTCTTCGGCATAAACAAAGGTCGCAAATCCACAAAGCAAAGGAAGAAAGCTATGAAAAAAACGATTATTTTAACTTTTGTAGAACGCTTCATTTTTATTTTCCTTAAATTTAAGATATAATTATTATAAATTAGAAAACAAAAAAATTCAATATTATAAAAATTTTTCCAAAAAGTTGAAACAAAAACTAATTTTTGCTACTCTTATATTATGAAAGGGCAAAAGGTTAACCGAAAAAAGACGGGAGGTATGAAAATGAGCAAAGAAATAAACAATATTGTTTTATCTGCAATGTCGGGCGACAAGAATGCATACGGAAAGCTTTATGAGTTTTATGCCAACGATATGTATCGTTTTGCCCTAGGACTTTGCAAAAATACCTATGATGCACAGGACGCTGTGCAAGATACTGCAGTATCAGTCTTTAAAAGCATGCATTCCTTAAGGAATCCCGAAAAATTCAAATCATATCTTTTTTCATCCCTTTCAAATACCTGTAAAAAGATTCTTTCAAAAAATAATTACATAGTCGAGTTTGAGGATACAGGCTATACGGATAGCGAAATCGAGTTTTCAATACCTGTCCGTGAAGCTTTAGACAATCTTGATGCTGTTTCTCGTGAAATTGTCCTTTTATCAGTGGTTGGCGGTTTTAAATCCCACGAAATCGGCAAGATAACTGATATGCCGTCGGCAACTGTCAGGACAAAATTACGCAGAGCATTGGGAAAACTCAGAAAGGAGTTGGAATAATGAACAAAAAAACTAAAGAAATGCTTAACGAGAAAATGCAGATTAAGTTGCCTGAAACATTGAGCACAGAAAATATTATGTCTAATATTGAAAATTCCAAGGCGGAAATCGTAGAAATCCCAAAGAAAAAGAAAAACGCAAAAAAACTTGTACCATTGGTGGCATCATTACTTCTTGTTGTTGGTATCGTAGGTATGTATATGAGTCTTCAGCAGAAGGAAGTACCTGTTGATAATAACACAGAAATAGATGAAGTTATGAGTTATCAGTCTTACGATAAGATTTATAAGAAATTCGATACTCTCCATAAAGAAGCAAAGAAAAATAATGTTTATAATGTCTTTTCAGACTTTTTCTATGCAGTTGGTTCAGATGGTGCGAGTATGGAAATTGTTGAAGAAGAAGCTTTCGTTCAGGATGATGCTTTCGCTAGTGCAGGAAGTTCAGCAGAAGGCAGTAGTGGTATTACTAATCCATCGGCTGAAAATGTAAATGGTTCAGCAACAGGCTCAACATCTGCCAATAAAGATTACGGCACAACCAACACTCAGGAAAAAGATGTTGACGAAGGTGACATAATCAAAACTGACGGAAATTATCTGTATATTGCAAACGGTAACAGCAATACGATTTCAATCGTTGATGTGACAGACGAAAAAATGGTTGAAACTGCACAAATAGATTTAAAAGAAACTGAAAATGTCAGAGAAATATATATCCATGGTGATAAACTCGTTATAGTAGGTAATCTTCGTACAGAGGTTGAAGATGCAACTGAATTCAGATATGAATACAATAAGGTTGGCGATTGCTTGTATATGATAGCTGATTCATTTGTCAAGGTTTATGATATAAGCAACCGCAAGGCACCGAAACTTGTGACAGAGTATTCACAGCAGGGAACTTATGACAATTCAAGAATGATAGGAACAAAGCTTTATACAATCAGCGAATATTATGTCAACACTTATGCTGATGACTATCGTGACAAATGTATCCCTGAAGTTGTGGTTAATGATGTTTGTGAGCCAATTCCTGCAGGTTGTATTTCTGTAATTGAAGAAAGCAAATCATCAACTTATGCAGTCATTACAACTCTTGATTTAAGTAAAGATGCAGGCCCTGAAAGTTCAGCAATTCTCGGTGAATGTAATCATCTTTATGCATCTTCAAAAGGCTTGTTCTTATGTGAAACAACAGGTAATGCAACACAAGATACAACAAAAATCTATAAATTCGATTATACTGATACAGGTGTAGAGTATAAATGCACAGGTAAGGTAAACGGATATATCAACAATCAGTTCTCAATGAGCTACGACGGTGAGTATTTCCGTATTGCAACAACAGCAAATAATACAAAAGTTAACGGAGAAGTGGTTTCCTTTTCAATTGATGACAGAACAAACAATCTCTATATTCTCAACAGTGAAATGGAAATTGTAGGTAAGGTTGAAGATTTGGCAAAAGGTGAACTTATTGAATCTGTCCGTTTTGTAGGCAATATGGCTTATGTTGTAACATTCCGTCAGACTGACCCATTGTTTGTAATTGATTTGAGTAATCCTGAAAAGCCAACTGTCAAGGGCGAACTTAAAATACCTGGATTTTCTGAATATCTTCATCCGATAACTGAAAATTTTATTGTAGGTGTTGGTCAGGACGGAACAGAAACAGGAACAAATGGTGACTGTAAAGTATCACTTTTTGATGTTACTAATCCGTATGAACCAAAAGAAACAGTATCACTTCCGGTTTCCGGAGGTAGTGGGTATGTTCACACAGGTGTATCATATAACCATAAATTATATGTGACACTTTCCAATACAGAATTTGCAGTTCCGTTTAATCTTGACTGGTATGTGAATAATGGTAATGTAGGAAAAGGTGGCAATTACTTTATCAGATACAAGCTTCAGGACGAAACACTTTGTGAAGTTGAAAGATACTATGTGAGTGAAGAAAAGGGTCAGATTTTAGGTGCAACTTATGTGGAAAATTTATTCTATGTTGTACTTTACAACTATGAAAAAGAAAGAACTGAAGTTGTTGCATTTGACCTTACAACTCATCAGGAAACAGACAGAATAACAACTTATGAAAAATAATTTTATTGAATTTTTAATTGGTGCTGTTACTGCCATAATAACCTGGCTTTCATTAAGCTACATTTTCTTTCCGATAAAGCTTTCAGCACCGGTTTCTGAATATTTTGTCGCAACAATGACACATTTGGCACCTCTTAAAACATTTATTACAATCGTGTTTGTTTTAGTCGCAATGTTAATTGTGGACAAATTGTTAAAAAAGGGCAAATTGTGATTTGTCTTGTTGACAAAAAATTTCGTAAATGCTATACTAAATTTAAAGAAATCCTAAGGGGAGTAGCTGTTTACGGTAATCAACATTCGTCTTTAATAGACTGGTTATCGTACCTGATGATTCGGGAAGCAAGACCTTCGGCAAAACAAAAATTGCTGAAGGTCTTTTTTGATATTGTATAAATTTATTGCGAAAGCAAAGAAATAAAAAGAGGTGTTTTTATGAAGCATTATCTTCACGAAGTTGCTGATGTTTTTGCAGAGGTAAAGAGCTCTGAAGCTGGTCTTACATCTGCTGAAGCTGAAAAACGACTTCAAGAAAATGGAAAGAATAAGTTGGCAGAGGCGAAGAAGGTGTCAATGTTTTCTCGTTTCCTTGACCAGCTTAAGGACCCGATGATTATCATCCTTCTCGTTGCAGCTGTAATCTCTGCTGTAACAGAAATGATTGAACACGGTGGATTTGTAACTCCTACTGACTCAATCATCATCCTTGTTGTTGTTCTTATCAACGCAATTCTCGGTGTTGTTCAGGAAAGTAAGGCTGAAAAAGCCGTTGAAGCATTGCAGAAGATGTCTGCTGCTACAACTAAAACTCTCCGTGACGGTCAGGTTGTAACTGTTAAGAGTGAAGATTTGGTTGTAGGTGACGTAATTCTTCTTGATGCAGGTGATGCTATTCCTGCTGACTGCCGTATCTTTGAGTGTGCAAGCATGAAAATCGAGGAAGCAGCTCTTACAGGTGAGTCTGTTCCTGTTACAAAGCTTGTAAATGCACTTATGGGTAAAAAAGGCGATGACGAAGTTGCTCTTGGTGACCGTAAAAATATGGCATATATGGGCTCAACTCTCGTTTATGGTCGTGGTAAAGCAGTTGTTGTAGCAACAGGTATGGATACTGAAATGGGTAAAATTGCCAATGCTATTACACTTGCTGAAGAAGGCAAAACTCCACTTGAAATCAAACTTGAACAGCTTTCAAAAATTCTTACAAAGCTTGTTATCGGCGTTTGCGTAGTAATTTTTGCATACAACATTCTCACACAGTATATTCTTCCTGATGTGAAGCCTGAATTCTTCCATGTTGCACTTGACTCATTCATCACAGCTATTGCACTTGCTGTTGCTGCAATCCCTGAAGGTCTTGTTGCAGTTATGACAATCGTTCTTTCAATCGGCGTTACAAATATGTCAAAGAAGAATGCAATTATCCGTAAAATGACAGCCGTTGAAACTCTCGGTTGTACTCAGATTATCTGTTCCGATAAGACAGGTACTCTTACACAGAACGTTATGACAGTTGTTGACCATTTTGCTCCTAATGAACAGCAGTTGGCAACAGCAATGGCTCTTTGTACTAATGCTGAAGTTACAGAAGATGGCAAGAGCACAGGCGAACCTGACGAAGTTGCACTTATTAACTATGCTGCTACACTTGAACTTCCAAAGTCAAAGCTTGTTGAAGCATATCCAAGAGTTGGTGAAGTTCCGTTTGACTCAGGCAGAAAGATGATGTCAACAGTTCACAACAGTGCAAGAGGCGTTATTCAGTTCACAAAGGGTGCTCCTGACGAAATTCTTAAAAAGTGTACTCATCTTGATGTAAATGGCGAAATTCATGAGTTAACAGATGCACTCCGTGCAAAGATTATGGAAGAAAACACAAGAATGGGTAATAAAGCTCTTCGTGTATTTGCAGTTGCATATAAGAATTATGATGTTGCTCCGGAGAACTTTGATTCAGAATCACTTGAATTTGATATGACATTTATCGGTCTTACAGGTATGATTGACCCTGTTCGTCCTGAAGTTAAAGATGCTATTGTTGAATGTCGTGGTGCTGGTATCAAGCCTATTATGATTACAGGTGACCACATCAACACAGCAAAAGCTATTGCTCGTGAGCTTGGTATCCTTACAGACGATAGTCAGGCTATGATGGGTGCTGATATCGATAAATATTCAGATGAAGAATTTGAAAAAATCGTTGAAAACATCTGCGTTTATGCTCGCGTTCAGCCTGAACATAAGACAAGAATCGTTAACGCTTGGAGAAACAAGGGTTACGTTACTGCTATGACAGGCGACGGTGTTAACGACGCTCCATCAATCAAGAGCGCTGACATCGGTGTTGGTATGGGTATCACAGGTACTGACGTTACAAAAAACGTTGCTGACATGGTTCTTGCTGACGACAACTTTGCAACAATCGTTGCTGCAGTTGGTGAAGGCAGAAGAATTTACGACAATATCCGTAAAGCAATTCAGTTCCTTCTCGGCTCAAACCTTTCAGAAGTTGTTTCAATTTTCTTTGCAACAATTATGAACTTTACAATTCTCAGAGCACCTCATCTTCTCTTCATCAACCTTGTAACAGACTGTTTCCCAGCACTTGCATTGGGTCTTGAACAGCCTGAAGAAAACATTATGAGAAGAAAACCAAGAAGCAAGAATGACGGTATTTTCGCAGGTGGACTTGGCATTGACTGTTTCTATCAGGGCGTTATCGTTTCTGTTCTTACAGTTATTGCATTCTATATCGGTGAATATATCGAAACCGGACACCTTGTTTTCAGAAATATTGCAGATAGCGAAGACGGTATGACAATGGCATTCTTCACAATGGCTATGTGTGAGATTTTCCATTCATTCAATATGCGTTCACAGCGTGGTTCAGCAGTTTCAATGCTCTTCAAGGGACATCACAACATAGCTCTTTATGGTGCTATGGTAGGTTCATTCCTTCTTACAACAGCAGTTGTTGAAGTGAAATTCCTTGCAGATATGTTTGAATTTACACAGCTTTCATTCACAGAATATGCAATTTCTCTCGGCCTTGCATTCTTAATTATTCCAATTGTTGAAATAGTTAAAGCAATTCAAAGAGCAATAGACAAGAAAAATGCATAAAACAAATAACAACAGCGAGGTTAATCCTCGCTGTTTCTTTGTGACTAAACAATTTATTGTACATATAAATAATACAGGGGACATCAAACTGATATCCCCTGTAAATCTTTAGTTATTATTTTCTGTTTTTTTAACATACTCTTTAAGAGCGATATTTATAAATTGAGAAAGTGAACGGTCATCCATTTCAGCTAGTTCTCTTGCTTTTTCAAGAATGTCACTATCGACAGTAATACTGATTTGTTCTTTTAAAGGCTTCATAATATATCACTCCTCTTCACTTTTATTTATTATATGATAAAGTATTGAAAAATATTTAAAAATGATATAAAATGATATAAACTAATATAAAATGCAGGAGCTTGCTATGAAAGAATTTACAGATGAATATATAATATCACTTATAAATAAATATCGTGATTATTTTATTGAGGACTTGGAAGAAAGTATGTGCCTTGAATGTTATAATATGGTAAAAAGGCTTAACTTAACCGAAAATGATGTGGAACTTGAAGACTCTGTATGCAAATTATGTAATAAGAAAAAACTGTGTATAAAACATTAGTATGGCGGAGTCTTGACTCCGCCGTTATTATTTTACAAATTATAATTTATCGAGGAGAATAAATTGGTATGTCATTCTGAGCGAAGCGAAGAATCTCTAACAAAGTAGCCTATCAACCAACAGAGATTCTTCGTCGTTACACTCCTCAGAATGACACAAAACATCCCGATAAGCTCCAATTTATTTTCCTGTGAACATAAAGAAAACGAGTTTCCAATGAAACTCGTTCCTTTAAAAAGGAGAATGAAAATGAAAGGGTGTGGAATGACGAAAAGTAAATGGTGTTTTTCCGGGTGATACTCTCGTCAACCACTGTATAAACTATAACATCTATTTGTGTAAGAAAAATGGATAGATAATTAAGAATTTGTTAATTCTTATAGGTAATATTTATAAAGAAATTGAAAAATCTATTGTTAAAATCAATTAATTGCTATATAATATATCTTGGTTAAATGTAGAGGTATATCTTTATGAGCAATTATTTTAAATCTGATATACATTTAAATAGATTAGAAAAAGTCAGAGCTTTCCTTTTGAGTAACGAATGGATGGCTGTATTGTTCTGCCTTGCAGGAGTTTTTACATCGTTAAGTTCCTTTTATCCTGACAAACAAATTGAGGTTATTGGTACTATCGTTTTCTTATATATTTTAGGTTTTTGCATTTGCATAAGTGATGATATAATGGCAGGACTTGCACCGTTCTCCCTGACATCTCTTGTGGCGATAAAGTGCTATGACTCCTTTGATGTGTTTATGGGATATATCTGGTATCTTCTACCACTTGCAGGGTTTGTGTTGTTCCACCTGATAGCATATAGAAAAAAACTTACCACAGAGGGTACTCAGTTCAAGCCTATGGTGTTTGTTTCGATAGCAATTTTGTTAGGTGGCTTCGGGTTTATCCTGCCACAGGAGTATTTTGCACCTACATCCATTTATCATATGCTTGGTTTAGGCTTTGTAATGGTGTTCATTTATTCATATTTCTTCGCACATATTGATGTTAAAAGAAATTATTCTCATATTGATATGCTTACAAAGATTATGGTGCTTACAGGTTGTTTTGCTTCATTTATGATTATTTCTCATTACATAATCAATATAAACGAAGTTATTGACCGTGGTGGACTTATCTATATGCAGTGGAGAAACAACAGTTCAACAATCCTTATGATAACTATTCCGTTTGCTTTCCTTATGGCAAATAAGAAATCATATGCAACTGTCTTCGGTTTCATTTTCTACTTTGCAATTTTACTTACAGGCTCACGTGGTGGAATGGTTTTCGGCTCAATTGAAATTGTTATGTGCATAGTTATGTATATGCTCTATGATAAGCGAAGAAGATTAGCTTACATTATTATATGTGCTTGTATTCTTTTTGGGTTTTTGGCTTTTGCACCACAGATTACGGAATTTTTAGGTTATACTCTTGACCGACTGTTCAAGGCTGTAAACGAGTTCCTTATGGGTGAATCAACGGAAATCCGTGCTGCACATTATGCTCGTGGAATAAACGATTTCCTGAGTCATCCGATTTTTGGAACCGGTCTTGGATATATGGGCAACCGAGATGTTCATGCTTCCGTAGAATTTGCACTTTGTTGGTATCATTGTGCACCTATTCAGGTGTGTGCAAGTTTTGGTATTGTTGGAATTATCGCATTTTCATATCAGTTTATTAAACGAAATGTGCTTATCTGGAGAAAAGCAACACTTTTTAATATGACCATTTTCTTATCATATATAAGTCTTGAAATGATGTCACTTGTAAATCCCGGTGTATTCTGTCCGATTCCATATCTTTTGTATGTAACATTGTTTATGGTAATGGTGGAAAAGTGCGACGGTGAGTTCCAGGAAAAAATAATTGTGAGAAAGAAAAGTAAAAGAAAAGAAGAAAAGGCTTGACAATCAAGCCTTTTTTTGATAAAATTCATATTTGCTATGGATTAAATTTACTAATTCATAATCCTTTCTCCCGAGGAGAGTTCGGGGGACAAAGTCCATAAGGAGGTGTAAAAGAATGTCAAAGTATGAGACTATTATGGTTTACTCACTTTCAAAGGGTGAGGAAGCTGCAAAAGAGCTTATGGAAAAATTTAAGGCTCTTGTAGAATCAAACGGCACTCTTGAAAGCGTTGATGAGTGGGGCAAGAGAAGACTTGCTTACCTTATTAACGACGAGGCTGAAGGTTACTATGTTCTCTTCAACTATGAAGCAGAAGCTAACTTCCCAGCAGAGCTTGACCGTATTGCAAAAATCACTGACGGTGTTCTCAGAACATTAATCGTTAAGAAGTAATCGGAGGAAAAACTTATGTTAAATAGCGTAATTATTATGGGCAGACTTACTGCAGACCCCGAACTTCGTACAACAACAAGTGGCTTATCAGTTACTTCATTTACTGTTGCAGTTGACCGTCGTTTCCAGAGAGCAGGCGAAGAAAGACAGACAGACTTTATCAACTGTGTTGCTTGGCGTCAGACAGCAGATTTCGTGACAAGATTTTTCAAAAAAGGTCAGATGATTGCTGTTCAGGGCTCACTTCAGGTTCGTAACTATGAAGACAAAAACGGAAATAAGCGTACAGCATACGACGTTGTTGCTGATAACGTTTCTTTCTGTGGTAGCAAGAGTGAAAGTGGTAATTTCGGTGCACAAAGACAGGAATCAGCACCAGCTGTTTCTTATCAGAGTGCAGATGCAGGCAGCTTCTCAGTTTTACCCGATGACAATTCAGGATTCCCATTCGGTTCAGATGATGACGAGGGACTCCCATTCTAAATAGGAGGAAACTATAATGGCATACGATAAGAATGCAAGACCTAACAGAAAAGGTCGTAAAAAAGTTTGTGCATTTTGTGTAGAAAAAATCGAAAAGATTGATTATAAAGATACTGCAAAGCTTCGTCGTTACACATCAGACAGAGCGAAGATTCTTCCTCGCCGTGTAACAGGTACATGTGCATACCACCAGAGAGAGCTTACAACAGCTATCAAGAGAGCTCGTCAGATTGCTCTTATGCCTTACACAAATGACTAATTAAAAAATTAACCCACCTATCAAGGTGGGTTTTTTGTTTATCTTTTTTTATTTTTATGAGCGTTACAAGTTGAACAGTTTCCCGTGCAACCCTGGAATTCTGCTTTTCCTTCAGGTGTGTCACGATAATACTGTGTGTGGGTTTCTCTGTGTTTTGTGTTATTCCAGATTTGTTCTGCAACAGGAGCCCATTCTTCAGCATATTCATCACATTTACTGCAAAGTTCATCGGCAGTTTCCTGATGCTGTAAATCGGATGATTTTGCACCTGTCTGTTTGATAATTTCACGAAGTCTTTCAGGATTTTCAAGCATCGGACATGGACGAAGATGGTTGTCGTTAAATGGCTGATTTTTATAATATGTCATAAATAATGGTCGCTGTAATGCTTCTAAAAGTGTATGTGTACGGATATTTGAGTCAGAGAAATGAATGAATACACAAGGCTCAATATCACCTGCAGAGTTAATGTGGAAATAGTTTCGTCCACCTGCAATACAACCGCCAACATATTCACCGTCATTCTGGAAGTCCATAATGAAAATAGGCTTACCTGTTTTACCGTTACGCATTTTCTTGTTCCAGAAATAAAGCTCTTTTCTCTGTTCAGGAGTAGGAATAAGCTCTTTATCAGCACCGTGACCAACAGGCATATAGTTAAAGTTGAGCATGTATTTTGCACCTTTGTTGATGATAAAATCTATAAACTCGTCACTTGTAACGGTGTCGAGATTTTTTCTTGTATAGCAGACTGAAACACCGAAAAGACACTTGTTCTTTTTAAGTAAATCCATTGCCTTAAGCGTTGTCTGATATGCACCGGCCCCTCGACGCCAGTCATTTGATTCTTCATTACCTTCAAGACTTAATGCCAGTGAGATATTACCTATACGGTTCATCTCGTCACAAAATGCCTGGTCAACGAGAGTTGCATTAGTGAAAATAAGGAAAATACAATCCTTGTTATTTTCGCAGATTTGTAAAACCTCTTTTTTCTTAATAAGAGGTTCACCACCTGTAAGCCAATAGAAGTGACATCCCAATTCCTTGCCCTGACTTACAATGCTTTGCATTTCATCAAGAGTAAGGTTTTGCTTATGACCATATTCAGCTGACCAGCAACCCTTACAGTTAAGGTTACAAGCACTTGTAGGGTCAAAAAGAATGTTGAAAGGAATATTGCATTTATATTTTTCACGATTTTTACGGACAGTTTTTGTGCCGTAAAGTCCTGCATCAATACCAAAAGAAAGAAGCATCTGCTTAACAACATTTCTATCAATGTCGTTTATGATGCTCAGGGCAAACTGAGTCCATACATTGTCCTTATCTTTTGCAACTTCCTGAAACTTTTTAAAGTTTTCAGGTGGGAAAATATTATTAAAGACAGGCTCAATTTTTCTGCTTAATTTTACAATATTAGCATGTGGGTCTTTGTCAATATACTTAAGCAATCTGTCGAGAGCAAAGCGAAGACCTGCTTTTTGGAAATTGTAAATAAGTTTCATAATGCTACCTTTCGTGATTTTTTTAAAAATACATATTCATTTTATTTTATTGCAAATTTATTATAAAGTCAATGATTTTATGACTTCTTTAACAATAATTTAATTTCTTACTTGTTTATTTTACACTGTTTCAGGACAAAATAAACGGAAAACAAATAAAAATGAAAAAGTATGGAATTTTATTGCAAAATATGGTATATTAAAAGTTACTATTTAATAAAGGTGAATTTCAGATGAACAAAGCTTATGTTGAAATTGCAAATGGCGTAAAGCTTCTTTGCGTAAACAGTAATAAATTCAAGACTAATTGCATCAAGGTGGATTTTTATCTTCCAATCGGTGAACATCTTGCTGCACAAAATGTGTTGACATCTTTAATGGGACATACTTCTGCAAAATATGATACATTTACATCTTTTAATGCAAAAGTGGAAAGTCTTTATGGTGCAGACTTTGAAACAGGAATTGCAACTATCGGAGAAAGAGTACGAATCAGATTTTCTGTTGAAATTCCTGATGACAGATTTTCTCTTGACGGAAATTCGATTGCAGAAGAAACCATTGATTTCCTTGTTGATATAATCAAAAATCCTCATTGTGAAAATGGTGAGTTCGATAAAACTGCAACTGAACGAGAAGTTCGTTTCACTCTTGAAAATATTGAAGCAGAAAAGAATGACAAGCGTTCTTATGCTGTTTCTCGTCTTCGTCAGCTTATGTGTCAGGGTGAGCCTTATGGCATTGACCGTGAAAAACTTGAAGAAGACGTGCGAAATCTTGATGGTAAAAAGCTTTATGATGCTTATGCAGATATGCTTAAATCTTCAACAGTTGTAATTACTGCTTGTGGTGGACTTAGTGAAGAAATGCTGAAAACAAAATTCGCAGAATTTGTAAGTTCAATCCCTGAAAGAAATCCCCAGAAAATCGAAACTGTATTTATTAAAAAGGCAGAAAAAATCAGATATTTCAAGGACGAAATGGATGTTAATCAGGCAAAACTTGTTATCGGACTTCGAACAGGTATGGAAAACGAAAATGATGATTATTTTGCATTCAGAGTAATGACTGATATTTTTGGTGGTGGACCGTATTCAAGACTCTTCCTTAATGTCCGTGAAAAAATGAGCCTTTGCTACTATTGTGGAGCAAGACTTCTTCGTGAAAAAGGTATCATTTTTATCCAGAGTGGTATTGAAGAAGAAAATTACGAAAAAGCATTGAATGAAATCTTTAATCAGATAGATGTTATGAAAAAAGGTGAATTTACCCAAGAGGATTTTGAGTCATCAATAAAAGCTCTTTCAGATGCTTTTAAGGGTGTCGAGGATTCACCTGTTGCAGTTTGCACATTTTACAGTTCACAGGTGTTTGATGATGAGCTTGTCAGCGGTCAGGAATATGCAGAAAGAATATCTGCAGTAACTAGTGAGCAGGTAACAGAATGTGCAAAGCGTGTTACAGTCGATTCGGTTTATTTACTTGCAGGAAAGGGTGGTAATAATGAGTAATATCAAAGAAATCAAAAATGAATTGCTTAACGACAGTTATTATGAAATCGACCACTCATCAGGCTATAAAATTTTTGTTTATCCAAAAGAAAACTATTCTTCATCATATGCAATTTTTGGCACAAAATATGGTTCAATTGATACTTGTTTTAAGGTAGAAGGACAAGAGAATTTTACTGAAATTCCTGAGGGTATTGCTCACTTTTTAGAGCATAAGCTTTTTGAGAGCGAAGAACTTGATGCTTTTGCAAGATATGCAAAAACAGGTGCATCTGCAAATGCATACACATCATTTGACAAGACGTGTTATCTTTTCTCGTGTACAGATAATTTTGAAGATTCTCTTGAAATTCTCTTCGATTTTGTACAGAATCCATATTTCACAGAACAGACAGTTCAAAAAGAGCAGGGAATTATCGGTCAAGAAATCAGAATGTACGAGGATGAACCCGGTTGGGAATCATTATTTGTATTGCTTCGTGCAATGTATCACAAGCACCCCGTAAGAATTGATATTGCAGGTACTGTTGAGTCTATAAGTGAGATAACAGCAGATTTGCTTTATGAATGTTATAATACATTCTATAATCCTGCAAATATGGCACTTGCTGTTGCTGGCAATGTGACAGTTGAACAGGTGCTTAAGGTTGCAGATAGAATGCTCAAACCAAAGAAAAGTAAAGAAATTGAAAGAAAGTTCCAGGAAGAACCTGCAACAGTAGTTGAAAAAACTGCAGTTAAAAATCTTTCAGTTTCAATGCCAATTTTCGCTATTGGTTTCAAAGAAGAGATAAAAACTCCATGCAGAACACTCAAGGAAACTGTTGAAAGTAATCTTCTGCTGGATATTATTGCAGGAAAAACATCTTCACTTTATGAAAAACTTCTCGGTGAAGGTCTTATAAATACAACATTTGATACAGAATACTTTGAGGGCTATGGATACTCTGCTCATATTTTCAGTGGCGAAAGTCACGAGTATGAAAAGGTGAGAGAATATATAAATGAAGAACTCCAAAGAGTGATTAAAGACGGTGTAAACAAAGAGGATTTTGATCGAATAAAGAAAAAACATTACGGTAATTTTATAATGAATTTCAATGATATTGACTCAATTTCAAATTCTCTTATTGGTTCATATTTCAATGGCGAAGGTCTTTTTGAGCAGTTGTCAGTTCTTGAAAGTGTAACACTTGAAGATATAAACAATCGTCTGAGAAGTGCAATCAATATCGAAAATTCTTCAATGTCCGTTATTAAACAGAAATAAGGAGGTACCCCGATGAGGTTTTTAACAGACTATTGTGAAGTCAATTTTCCGGCTCTTGGTTGGTCTTTTGATGTTTATGAAAATTTTCTTGAGATTCCATTCGGTGGAGATACAATTACAGTAAAATTCTATGGTGTAATTATTGCACTTGGCTTTGTGCTTGCGGCCCTCTTTGGTGGCAGAAAGGCTTATGTGTGGAAAATGAGCCTTGACCATATGGTTGATGTGTTGATATATGGAATTATTGGTGCAGTTATCGGTGCAAGACTTTATTATGTTGCATTCCAATGGGATTATTATAAAGACAATCTCCTTTCCATATTTAAAATATGGGAAGGTGGACTTGCCATTTACGGCGGTATTATCGGTGGTATTATCACTGCATATTTTGTTTGCAAAAAAACAGGTCTGCCATTTTTAAAACTCCTTGATTTGATTGGTATGGCTCTTCCAATCGGTCAGGGAATTGGTCGTTGGGGTAACTTTACAAACCAAGAGGCATTTGGTATCAACACAACATGTCTTTTCGGTATGACAAGTGATAAAATTGTTGACTACATAAACAGTCATCAGCAGGAATTTGCAGAATACGGAATCGAAATGAATCCTGATTTGCCTGTACACCCCACATTCCTTTATGAATCCGTGTGGTGTCTTTTAGGTTTCCTTATTCTTTATATTGTCTGTCAGAAATTCCATAAGTTTGATGGTCAGTTGATTTTAGGATACGGAATTATCTACGGACTTGAAAGAACTGTCGTTGAAGGACTTCGTATAGATAGTCTTTATATTGCAAATACAAATCTTCGTGTGTCACAGCTTGTGTCATTGGTACTTGTAATCGTTTGTACTGCAATTACAATTTACAAGTTTGTGAAACTCAGTAAAGAAAAGAAAATGTCGGAGGTGCAGGAGAATGTATAAAATCATTGATGGCAAAGAGGTTTCAGCATCTGTAAGAAATGAGATTAAAGCAGAGGTTGAAAAGCTTAAAGAACAAGGTAAAAAAACAGGACTTGCTGTTGTAATCGTCGGCAATAATCCTGCTTCCCGTGTATATGTTAACAACAAGAAAAAAGGTTGTGAAGAAGTAGGAATGGAGTCATTTGAATATGCTCTTCCCGAAGAAACCACAACTGAAGAATTGTTAGAACTTGTTGAAAAGCTTAATAATGATGATGCAGTTGACGGTATTCTCTGTCAGTTGCCACTTCCAAAGCAGATTGATGAAAAGAAAGTTCTTAATGCAATTGTACCACACAAGGATGTGGATGCTTTCCACCCTGTAAACACAGGTCATATTATGATTGGTGACCATTCATTTTTACCTTGTACACCTGCAGGAATTATGGAAATGCTTAAGTATTACGACCTTTCTGTTGAGGGTAAAGAATGTGTCGTAATCGGTAGAAGTAATATTGTTGGCAAACCAATGGCAATGCTCCTTTTAGGTCAGAATGGTACTGTTACAATCTGTCATTCCAGAACAAAAGACCTTGCAGAAGTTACAAGGCGTGCCGATATTCTCGTTGCAGCAGTTGGTATTGCGTACTTCGTAACACCTGAAATGGTAAAGGACGGTGCAGTTGTAATTGATGTCGGTATGAACAGAAACCAAGAGGGCAAACTCTGTGGTGATGTTGATTTTGAAAAAGTCAAAGAAAAATGCTCATTTATCACACCTGTTCCCGGTGGCGTAGGACCAATGACAATTACGATGCTTTTGAAGAATACTTTGACAGCATCAAAAGAACATTTGAATAAATAATGCAAAATGCAAAGCGCAAAGTGCAAAATGTAGGGGCGATTTAAAATCGCCCTTTTATGTGCCTTGAAAAAACAAAGAAATTTTGGTAATATGTATTAAAAACTATACTGAGGTGTAATTGTGAAAAAGAAGATGTTTTTTCGTTGGAATAATATATGGAATGTTTGCTTTGTTATTTCTTTAGGAATACTTATTTATGCTTTTATTTTTGAAAGAGAATTCTTATTAAGTAATGAACAAGATAGTGTGTTTTTAAAATTCTGTTTATTTAGTATTGTAGTTTGTTCTTTATTATTATCAAGAGTTGTGATAGCCGATGAAGAAAAGGTATGTGTTTGTAATTTTATAGGAATGAGATTGTCAGTAATTTATTGGATAAACTGTACGAAGTGTTTTATTGGTAATATCTTGGAATCAAATGGAAAAAGAGTTTCGACATTTAAATATATTATAATTAAAGATGATAATCATAAAAAAATTAAACCTAATTTAACCAAAGAAGATTGTGCTATTATAATTGATTATAGCAAAAAAAGAAAAGAAATTTTACAAAAGTTTTACGGAAAAAATATAAATGAAAATTCAAATATGATGTATAAATAAAAACAAGTAGGGGCGATTCTGCTGAAGCCACATAAGGCAGTAATTTCAAAACACTAACTTATGGGCGTTGCAAGGAAAGAAAATCAGAGAGAAGTTTCGGCTTCTCTCTTTTTCTTATATTTGCACATTAGACAAACTCTCCTTTAATTCGTACAATAAAAGTACAAAATTTAAAGGAGGATTTTTTATGTCAAACAAAAATTCTATTAGCTATCGTAAAGTTGGTGATTATCTAATACCAAACTTTGTATTACCACCCGAAGAAGTAAATATCACTCTAGGCAGGTGGGGCATGTTACATAAGGATTGCCTGCTTAACCACAAGAAGGTATTGTTTACTACGCTACTAGCCCAAGGTAAACTTTATCAGCACTGTGCAGAAGTAGAAACCCAGGCACAAGATATGTTTGATTCTCTTGTGGAACAGATGAAAGCGGCTGAGGGTGTTACCGAGCAACTGAAAGAAGAATATCAGTTGGAATGGGTTGCTCGGATGAATAACATTCAAAATAGAGCTTTTGAAATTGTAATTAATAGTTTAATTGAAAATTAACCAACTAGCTGTTATAAAAGAACAAACCAAATATGAAGAGCAATTCATAAGAGATGCAAGTCAGAATGTATCTCAGTTCCCTCGGTATTGACTACGACTCGCTTACGAAAGAGGGCTTGTAACACAAATAAATATCCTCAAAAAATCAAGGTATATGAAAAGTCCGTACAGCCAGAGAGGTAAAACCAAAAAGAAACATAAATGATAAAGCAGGCAACATTGAAAAATGTTGCCTGCGAGATTAGTTATGACACTTGTCAAATAACCTTTTTAAATCACTTCAAAATTTTAAATTTGCCGATTACAGGCAGTTCCTTTGCTCTGCCGTTAAGGGCATTGATAATACCGATAACTGCAAGAACTGTAATAACAAGACCTGCAATGGGAGCAATAATCCAACCGATAACAGGAATAACCGCAACAACGGAAGCGATGATACCGCCGAGGAAAAGGACAAGACCTTGATTGGTATGGAAACGGGCAAATTTTGAATCCTTTGCGGCAAGAAGAGGAATAAAGAAGAGTATGTATGCGAGAACAGCCATAACCTTGTTCTTTTCGATATCCTGTGCATCGTATTCGGAAGTGGTATCTGCCGTATTGTTGAATTCATTGAATTTTTCTGATAAATCAATGGGTTGGTTCTGCTGAACGGGTGCTTCAATGGATGCACCGCAGTTTGTGCAATTCATAACACCGTCTTCTACCTGAGTGTCGCACTGTTTACAAGTTAACATAATAATATCCTCCTTTAATTCAGATAATCGTTTATTGCATCTCTGATTTCGTCTTCATTTTCTGCCATATAGCTTTCGGCTTCGTCCATTGTGTCGTCAAAGCTCTTCTGCAGACCTGCGCCGATATCAACCTTTGCACCGTCATAATAGAACAGCTTGCCAAGCTCGCTGTCTTTATTGTTGTCGTACTCATCGCTGACATAAACAACATAAATCTTGCCGTCAACTCTGAATGCCCAGCCTTTCATAAGCCAGCTGTCAAGAGCTTCATCAAGAGTTACTTCGCCGAGAGCATCCTCTCCGTCGCCTGCGAACTCATAGCCTCTGATGTTGTAGCCGTCATCGGAAGCCTTTGCAGTAGTATCAAAGACCTTTTTATACCACGCATCAAACTCGTCTTCTGTCACTTCGCCTTCAGCTTTGGTAAAGGTGATTACTGCGTGGCCTGTGCCCGAAGCAGGGTCATCGGCATATGCGGAATATTTTGATTTCAGTTTCCATTCCCAGTCAGGCTTGATGTCATCAAACTTGATGCCGACAGCCTTTTTTAGATAATACTCAACCGCACCCTGACTGAAGGATTCGTGTTCTTCAGCTTCTTCAAGAGCCTT
>JAZNWU010000043.1:0-7490 GCA_045593555.1 Candidatus Fimenecus sp.
GAAATGGTTATAAGAGTGCAAGCACTTTTACGCAGGGCACAGATGATAAACGAGAGAAGGCAGACTATTGGTGACACTGTCCTTGAGTGCGATACCTTTACGGTACATTCATCGGGAAGCAGTGTTTCCTTACCACAGAAAGAGTTTATGCTGCTTTATAAAATGGCATCTTATCCGGGACGAATTTTCACACGCCAACAGCTTATGGATGACGTGTGGGGTTACGATTCGGAAAGCGATACCCACACAATTGATGTTCATATCGGAAGACTCAGAGATAGGTTCAAAGACAACAAGGATTTTAAAATTGTCACAATAAGAGGTGTGGGATACAAGGTGATTAAGTTATGAGAAATAAGGGACAAAGAGAAAACTTGAAAGCTCGTGTTATACCTTTAAGCTTAAATACCCGATTAACACTTATTATCGGTTGTGTAGTTTTAGCAAGTGTGTTGATTGCTTTTGGAATTATGAGTCTGATAAAGTTCGTAAATCCCGATGCCTCTAAAATTCATCTTCTTTTGCAACTTAACATCCTTTGCCTCGCTATAGCAATGATTTCCACAAAATTGATTCTGAAGCGTTTTCTTGAACCCATAAAAACCTTAAGAGAAGCAATGCAAAAGGTAGCAGACGGTGATTTCACCACAAGAATTGAAACAAAATCCACCTCTGCCGAAATTCAGGAAATGTTTTCAGGCTTTAATATAATGACACAGGAGTTAGCTTCAACAGAAATTCTGCAAACCGATTTCGTTTCCAATGTTTCCCACGAATTTAAAACGCCAATAAATGCCATTGAGGGTTATACAACACTTTTGCAAAGCACAGATAATATAGACGAGGTCGAAAACGAATACATAGAGAAAATTCTTTTCAACACAAAAAGGCTTTCTTCTCTTGTCAGTAATATTCTCTTACTTTCTAAAATTGAAAATCAATCAATTCAAACAAATCAGGTGAAATTCAGACTTGATGAACAAATAAGGGAAACTATTGTTGCTCTTGAACAAAATTGGACAGAAAAAGATATTGAATTGAATGTGGAATTAGAGGAGTTTGAATATTTCGGTTCCGAAATTCTGACTTATCATATCTGGTCAAATATTATCGGAAATGCAATTAAATTCAGTCACAATGGCGGTACTGTAAAAATTAAACTTAAAAAGCAACAGGATAACATTTGCTTTATCGTAGAAGATGCCGGTCCCGGTCTTTCAGATGAAGCACAAAGGCATTTATTTGACAAATTCTATCAGGCGGACTCTTCCCATAAGCAAGAAGGTAATGGCCTGGGTCTTTCATTGGTAAAGCGAATCGTAACCATTATCGGCGGTGAGATCTCTGCTGAAAACATAGAAAGCGGCGGATGTCGTTTTACAGTTAATTTAAATGAAAACTAAATAAAAGGAGACAGTTTTATGGAAATTCCAATAGATAAGAAAAAGAAACTTGCTTTGTGGATTATAGGAGTTATAACTGCTTGTATTCTGATATTTTTGGGAGTTCAGAATATCAGTGTTGTTTACGAAGGAGTTAAGTGGTGTATACAACTTGTCTCGCCGCTTATACTCGGTTTTGCAATAGCATTTATTTTAAATGTACCTACTCACTTTTTTGAATCTCATTTATGGAAAAACACTAAAAAAACCGTTTTAAACAAACTGCGCAGACCTGTTGCTTTTTTATTGTCTGTTATTGGAATTGCTGGCGTTGTAGTCGGAGTTGTGTGGCTTGTTGTTCCGGAATTAATAGATGCGGTTAAAATTATTGTGCAGGCCGTTGTTGATTTTATAAACAGAATAAAAGAAATGCCTGAAACCGAACTTAAAGAACTACCGTTGGGGAATCTGCTGTTAGGAGTTGATTGGGATAGCCTGATTGATAATCTGCAAAACTGGTTAAAAAATCAAAGCGGAACAATAGCAAACACAGCAGTCGGTACAGTAAGCTCTGTTGTGGGTGGTGTAGTTGACTTCTTCATTGCCTTCGTTTTTTCAATTTATATTCTGTTCAGTAAAGAAAAGTTGAAATCACAGTCAAACAGGCTCGTTCGTGCGTGGCTTCCCGAAAAATTTGCAAGTTGGTTACTTCACGCTTTATCTGTAGCAAGTGTTAACTTTCGCAATTTCATTTCCGGTCAGACACTTGAAGCGTTAATATTAGGTGTGCTTTGTATGCTCGGTATGCTTGCACTTAGAATACCCTATGCACCTATGGTCGGAGCATTAGTAGGTGTAACTGCACTAATCCCTGTTGTTGGGGGCTTTATCGGTGCAATAGTAGGTGCATTTATGATAGTTACTGTATCACCTATGAAAGCAGTAATCTTTATTATATATCTTCTTATTTTACAACAGCTTGAAGGCGACCTTATTTATCCCAAAGTAATGGGCAGTCGTGTAAATCTGCCGGCAATATGGATTATGGCTGCGGTAACAATAGGCGGAGAGCTTGCAGGTCCTCTCGGTATGCTTTTAAGTGTTCCTGTTGCTTCAACCGCTTATGTTCTCATTAAAGAGGCAACCTTGAAACGAGAAAACAAGCTTTCTTCCAAAAAATTGTAAATAGTTTTAAAAGCATATAACTGTTGCTTTTATGTGGAGTGATTATATTTGTCGGATAAAAAACTGAATATTACAGAAAATGCAGAAAAAATAACATTTAAACAGTTTTTCCGTCAGTTATGTAACAATATACTTAAACATAATATCGGGAAGAATGCCGCTTCTCTTTCTTATTATCTGATATTCTCTCTGTTTCCACTCCTTATTTTTATCTCGAATTTTATGGGTTTACTGAACCTTGACGTATATTCCGTTACCGAAGTTCTCAAACAGGTTTTACCCAACGAGGTTGTACTTATTATTGAGAGTTATCTTGATTATATATCAACCAATTCCAGTAGTGCTTTATTGTGGTTCTCTTTGGTGTTTTCAATATGGTTTCCTATGCGTACCGCAAAAGGTCTTATGTCAGATGTACGTCTTGCATATAATCTTGAAAAACCAAAGAATCCGATTATATATACATTAAAGCAGTTGTTATACACTGTAGTTTTACTTGTAGTTATTGCATTAACTATTATGCTTTCTTTTATGGGTAAAAATATTTTAAACGCAATAAAGAATTGCCTTCCGGCAAATGCGTTTCAGATACCAAGTTTTTTTCTCGGAATTTGGCAATATGTTCGCTTTATCCCTATAGCTGTTCTTATGTTTTTGGCACTTGGCACATTATACGCAGTTTCTTTGGAAAAAAGAGTACCCTTTAAAACTATGCTTCCTGGCATTTTCACGTCACTGATACTGTGGCTTGTTATAAGTCTTGGTTTTACTTTTTATGTTGAAAATTTCTCTAATTATTCAGTTGTCTACGGAACATTAGGTGCTGTTATGGTTTTATTGATTTGGTTATATGCTACTGCTTTTGTTCTCATTTTCGGTTCAGAAGTAAATGCTTGTCTGCTGTTTTTTCAGCAAAAACAAAAAACGCCCAAAGCCTTGATATATAAGGCTTTGAGCGATGGTGCTGGTGACCGGACTTGACCGTCTGCTACGGCTACGCCTTGCATACTATTCGCTTGGCGACCAAATTTCTTACGAAATTCGATACCCGCCAACCGTCTTGTGCTAAAAATGATTCACCGAATCATTTTCTTAACGCACAAACCCAAGGGTTCAAGTCCTTAATTATAAAACTAAAAAGGTGAAACCACACTCTTCAAGTGCAATTTCACCTTTTTTGGTGCTGGTGACCGGACTTGAACCGGTACGGTATTGCTACCGAGGGATTTTAAGTCCCTTGCGTCTGCCGATTTCGCCACACCAGCATACTGTTTCAACAGCCCTATTATTATATATTATGATTTTGAAAATGTCAATATGAGAATGTAAAGTTTTAAATAAAAAATTGGCGGGAATCCCTAGGTCCCCTTTCAAGGGAGCCGAGAGTCCCGCCCTATCATTACAATATTATTTTACTTTATAAATATTTACTTCATATGCACGGAGTTTGTCTGCAGTTACAGGATAGTTTGAAAGCACACACTCACCTTCTGCAGGTTGAGGACGAGAAACAATGTTCTCTGTAAGGTTCATTTCAATATAGAATTTACCTTCTACACTTTCTCTGTAAAGACAGAATGTTTTATCATTTGTCTTAAGTGGCTTAAAGTCACCATAAACAAGAGTTGCTTTATTTTCCTTACGAAGTGCCATAAGTGATTTATAATAATTGAACGGACTTGTCTTATCCTCAATCTGTGCTTTTGCATTACACTCTTTATAATCACCGTTTACACGAATCCATGGTGTACCTGTTGTGAAACCTGCATTTTCGCTGTCGTCCCAACAAACAGGAGTTCTTGAATGGTCACGGCTACCTGCCATAATAACAGCCCAAGCTTCTTCAGGTGTTTTACCTTTTTCAATGAGTTCTGCATATTTATTGATTGACTCAACGTCACGCATTTCACTCATATCTTTAAACTCACAGTTCATCATGCCGAGTTCCTCACCCTGGAAGATATATGGTGTTGCACGACCTGTAAGGAGCATTGCACCGATAAGCTTTGAAAGTGGTTTTCTGAATTTAGGGTCAGGATTAACCTTTGATACCATTCTTGGGTTATCGTGATTTTCAATAACGAGTGTTGGCCATGATGAGCCATAAAGAGAAAGCTGATATTTTGTAAACATTTCCTTTAAATACTTAAGGTCATATTTATAGTCATCCCATCTCTGTTTACCACGTGGTTCAAGCTGGTCAAAAAGGAATGTTTCTCTGATTTCCTCACGGGAATCATCAACAAGGTATTTTGCCATTTCAACACCGATACCACCTGTTTCACCAACACAGAATGATTCAGGAAATTTCTTAAATGAATTTTCATTAAGCTCGTGGAGATATTCATGAAGTCTTGGTCCCCAGAAATAATGTTCGCCACCGTATCCGATAAATTCACCAACGAGAGGATTACCGTCAGGAAGACCTTCGACTTTAGAGATAAGGTTGATAACGTCCATTCTGAAGCCATCAACACCCTTTTCAAGCCACCAGCAAACCATTTCAGCAATTTCTTTTCTCATATCAGGATTTTCCCAGTTCAAATCCATCTGCTTTGATGAGAAAATGTGCATTGCCCACTGGTCAAGTTCAGGATAGTAATTCCATGCTGAACCTGAGAAAACTGATGTCCAGTTGTTTGGTGGAATTCCGTCACCTTTACCCTTACGGAAAATGTAATAATCCTGATACTTCTTGTCACCTGCAAGAGCCTTCTGGAACCATTCGTGCTCGTCAGAAGTGTGGTTTACAACGAGGTCCATAACGAGTTTCATTCCACGCTTATGAATTTCATCGAGCATCTGGTCAAAGTCGTCCATTGTGCCGAATTCTGTCATAATTTTACGATAGTCACGAATATCGTAACCCATATCATCATTAGGTGAGTCATAAATAGGGCTGAGCCAGAGGACATCAACACCTAAATCCTTAAGATAATCGAGTTTTGAGATAATACCCTGCAAATCACCGATACCGTCACCGTTTGAATCCATAAATGAACGAGGATAAATCTGATAAATTACAGATTCTTTCCACCATTTCGGGTCAACCTCATTTTTTGTAATAACCTTTTCAGGTGTAAGATTTAAAAGATTACAGATGTGCTGAATTGTTTCCATAGGAAGTTTATCTCCCAGAATTTTTGGAAGAGCCTTTAACTTCATTTTACCAACCAAAGGGTTATGTATAACTGCACTTGGGATACCTGCGTGATATGCAACCATTTCAACAAGGTCGTTACCGACAGGAGTGTTCAAAACATCTTTAAGAGTGCTTGCAGGAGTAATTTTCATAGCAAAGCTTCCTTTCATCAAGAAATATAACTTAAATATTATACACCAACATTATCCAAAATTCAACACATCTATCATTGTCTTTTATAAAATATTGAAATAGTTTTTGATTTGTGATATTATGCTTGTATCAAGACAAAATAAGACAAAAGGAATGATAGTTTTGAAAAAGTTTTTAAGTGTTTTGCTTGCAACAATTATGATAATAAGCGTAATTCCTGTTTCATCATCTGCAATCAATAAAAATATGGTAACAACATTCTCCATTACAGACGGAATTACAAGTATTTTTTATGCTGTTAAAAATGCATTCGACAGTTTTATCGGTTTTCTCGATGGTGACAAGAGAGTTGATTATGAAAGTTACACCGAATATCCTTGTCAGGTTCCCGGACTTCAGGACGGATTTATTCCACAAGGAATTTGCTTTGTTGAGAACCTTGGAATGTTTGCAATAAGTGGATATATGCCAAATGATGCTGACGGAAACAAGCAAAATTCAAGAATATATTTCGTAAATCCTGAAAATAACGAAAGTAAAATGTTTATTATTGACGATTTCACAGGTCATGCAGGTGGAATTGCTTGTCATGAAAACGATTTGTGGATTTCATCAGGTGGCAGTTCATCTACAAATGGTAAAATCTATCATTTTACTCTTGATATGTTTGCAGGTGAAAGTGGTTCAACGGTTGCTTATGATGGATATTTTTCTGTTCCCGTTAAAGGCTCTGTACTTTATTGTGATGGTGAGAAACTCTGGGTTTCTGAATTTTACAATAACGACAAGGACAGTAACAAGGTAAATGAGGCTCACCACTATGGTTCAAATCATGCTTGGTCATGTGGATATGATTTGCCTGTTGATGTTGATTATTCAGCAAAAGAAAAACTTATTCCTGACGTTGTGCTTTCAATTCCTGATAAAGTTCAGGGAATGTCTGTTACCGCTGATGGTGAGGTTATTTTCAGTACATCTTATGGTAGAAGAAACAACTCAAAAATGTATGTGTTTGAAAACTACACCGAATGGGACACTAATACTGTAAATGTGTTCGATAATGATGTTACTCTTTATGTTGCAAAGAAAAAGAACAGAATTATCAGTTTTAAAATGCCAACATTAATGGAAGGTATTGATTATCACAACGGAAAGCTTTACGTTATCTTTGAATCAGGTGCAAAAACATATGCTGATGCAAAAGAAATCAACAAAGATATATGGGAATTAGATATTGATAGTATTATTGATTGACTTATAAAAGAATAAAGAGTATAATCACTTTGTCAATCCGAATAAGTGGTGGAGTCTGTCATAGAATTTTTAATTCTATTTGTTTTGGATTGATTTGGTTATAGGTTTATACTTTTCCAATTATCGACAGAACTCTATTATGGAGTTCTGTTTTTTTGTGCAGACTTGTATATTTTTCACTATGGAGGTACTATTATGAGTCCCATCACAATCACGGCTTTGTGTTATAAATCGGAGTTTATAGGGATGATTTGTGTCATTCTGAGGAGTGTAACGACGAAGAATCTCTGTTGGTTGATAGGCTACTTTGTTAGAGATTCTTCGCTTCGCTCAGAATGACATACCAATTTATTCTCCTCGATAAATTATAATTT
>JAZNWU010000044.1:0-7081 GCA_045593555.1 Candidatus Fimenecus sp.
TCGGGATATTGCCTTCCCCTTGAGGGGAAGGTGTCACCGCAGGTGACGGATGAGGTGGAAAAGTAGTTTTATTATGATTATTAACGATTGCTGAAGCAACCTACACCTCATCAGTCTGCTTCGCAGACAGCTTCTCCTCAAGGAGAAGCCTACCCTACAAACTCCATTTTGTTGATTGTCAGCAAAAAAGAAAAACGGACAGTTGCGGTTCTGTCCGTTCTTCCGGGCATCTCTGCCCTGAGGGGTTGTTTGAGGATGGGGTATGTGTACCCTTTCGAGTACGGTTATATAATAACTTGTAAATGTGAAAAAACAATGAACATTCTTTGAAAAAATGAAAAATTAATTGTAAACAAAAATTTTTTAAAGAAAATATCGAACAAATGTTTACTTTTTGAAAAATATGTGTTAGAATATATAAAAAGTTATGTAATTTTTTACAAAATTCAAATAAGGAGTAGTTTTTATGCGCCCTATTAATGATACTCAGCAAAAAATTTATGAGTTCCTTTGTGAGCGTTCACAGTGTGGTGTTCCACCATCAGTTCGTGAAATCGGTTCTGCTGTGGGACTTCGTTCAACATCTTCTGTTCAGGCAAATCTTGATGCCCTTGAGGAAGCAGGGTATATTGAGCGTGACCCATTATTGAAGCGTTCAATCCGTGTACTGGGTCAGGCAGAGAATGTAACAAGTGTTCCACTGCTCGGTACTGTTACTGCAGGTATGCCAATTCTTGCAGTTGAGCAGATTGAAGGTTATATTGCCTATAATGGCAGAGTTTCCCGTGATAAGTCACTTTTCGCACTTAAGGTTCGAGGGGAGAGTATGCTTTGGGCAGGTATTCTTGATGGTGACATTGTAATATGTGAGAAAACACCTTATGCATCCAATGGCGAAATTGTCGTTGCTATGATTGAGGACGAGGCAACTGTCAAGAGATTTTATAAGGAAAACGGACATTTCCGTCTTCAACCAGAAAATGATGCCTATGAACCAATCATCACAAATGAGGTAATAATCCTCGGTAAAGTAGTTGCACTTTACAGATATTATTAATGCAATACGGTAGGGCGGGGTCTTGACCCCGCCGAATTTGTTTAATTATTAAATAAGAGATGTCATTCTGAGGAGCTTGCGACGAAGAATCTTTGTTATTTGATATGCAACCGTTGGCAGAGATTCTTCGCTTTGCTCAGAATGACTTTTATAACCTGTTATATTGACAAAATCAATAAAAAATAGTTTAATATAAAGGATACAAAATTTTAAGCAAAGGTGATACAAATGGAAAACACCGTAGAAAAGAAAAAGATAGTTTTAAGTGCTATTCAGCCAACAGGTACACCAACTCTTGGTAACTACCTTGGTGCACTTAAAAACTGGAAAAATATGAAGGACGACTATAATTGCCTTTATGCGGTTGCTGACTTGCATTCTCTTACAGTTCGTCCTGAACCTGCAACTCTCCGTAAAAACACAATGGAGCTTTATGCTATTCTTTTAGCACTCGGCCTTGACCCTGAAGAAAGCATCGTTTTCATTCAGAGCCATGTTCCACAGCACGCACAGCTTGCATGGCTTTTGAATTGTTGTACACAGTTCGGTGAGGCTGCAAGAATGACACAGTTCAAGGACAAGAGCGAAAAGCACCCTGAAAATGTAAATGTCGGTCTTTTCACATATCCAATTCTTATGGCTGCAGATATTCTTCTTTATCAGGCTGATTATGTGCCGATTGGTGCTGACCAGAAACAGCATCTTGAAATTGCTCGTGATATTGCTGACAGATTTAATACAGTTTATGGCAACACATTCACAATGCCTGAACCGTTTATCGGCAAGGTTGGTGCTCGTGTTATGTCACTTCAGGACCCGTTTGCTAAAATGAGTAAATCTGACCCAAATCCAAAGAGCTATATCTCAATGCTTGACGATGATAATGTAATTGTCAAGAAAATCAAGAGTGCAGTTACAGATAGTGAAGCAAAGGTTCGTTATGCTGATGGTAAAGACGGAATTAACAACCTTATGGGTATTTATTCTTGCTGTACAGGTTTTTCTTATGAGCAGATTGAAAAGGATTTTGACGGTAAGGGATATGGTGATTTCAAAGCAGCAGTTGCAGAGGCTGTTGTTGAAGAACTTCGTCCGTTCAAGACAGAGTTCAATCGTCTTGTTAATGATAAAGCTTATCTTAATGAGTGTGCAAAGAATGGTGCAGAAAAAGCAAGCCGTCTTGCACAACGCACATTAAGTAAGGCTATGAAAAAATCAGGTTTATATATGTTATAATTTAATACTTAAAGATAGGGCGGGGTCTTGACCTCGCCATTTTTACTTTATATACAAGCTGATATTTATGAACACCTTGTCGAAAATGCAAGAAAAAGATGGTTTGCTTTCATTATATAGGGATATATGCCTCGAAATATTTGATAAAATGCAAGTTTGCTTTGTTTAAATTTCACAAATTTGCATTTTCGTCTTGTTAAACCGTTGACAATCTGACTTTCGGGTATATAATATTATAATAAATATAGTGATAATTGTAATTATATATAAGAAAGGAATCGTAAATATGGAAGTCTACTTATCATTATTTACATTTATTGGTGCGTTGATTGCACTTGTTTTCGCTTTGTTTACAGCAAAAAAAGTCCTTGGATTTTCCGAGGGAACAGATAGAATGAAAAAAATATCACAATCTATCCGTAAAGGTGCAAATGCTTATTTGAAAAGACAGTATTCAGTTGTTTTAGTCTTTTTTGCGGGAATGTTTGTTATACTTTGTGCGATGGCAGCATTTAAATTGCTTACTTGGTTTGTGCCTTTTGCATTTGTGACAGGTGGATTTTTCTCTGCATTGTCTGGTTTTGTTGGTATGAAAATAGCAACTCTTTCAAATGCAAGAACAGCAAATGCTTGTCGTGAAGGCTTGAATAAAGGTCTTCGAGTAGCTTTTTCAGCAGGTTCAGTTATGGGCTTTACAGTTGTAGGTCTTGGACTTCTTGATATTGCAATCTGGTATACATTACTTAAATTTGTATTCGGACTTGCACCGGTAGATATTACTGCTGCAATGATAACATTCGGTATGGGTGCTTCTTCAATGGCACTCTTTGCCCGTGTTGGTGGTGGTATCTTCACAAAGGCTGCTGACGTTGGTGCTGACCTTGTTGGTAAGGTTGAAGCAGGTATTCCTGAGGATGACCCTCGTAACCCTGCTGTTATTGCCGATAACGTAGGCGATAATGTCGGTGACGTTGCAGGTATGGGTGCAGACCTTTATGAATCTTATGTAGGTTCAATTATTTCTGCATCTGCTCTCGGTGTTTCTGCATTTGGCGGAAGCATAAAAGGTATGGCTGTGCCAATGCTTTTGGCTGCTCTTGGTATCGTGGTATCAATTATCGGTACGGCATTTGTCCGTACGGGTGAAAGCATCGACCAGAAACAGCTTCTCAAAGCGCTCAGCAGAGGTACAAATTTCAGTGCTATTGTAATTGCAGTTCTTGCTTTACCAATAGTTTATTTTGTCCTTGACGGTAATATGGGACTTTATGCTGCTATTATTTCAGGTCTTCTTGCAGGTGTGCTTATCGGTAAATCAACAGAATATTTCACATCAGACACATATAAGCCAACAAGAAATCTTGCAGCAACATCAGAAACAGGTTCAGCAACAATTATTATCGGTGGTCTTGGACTTGGTATGAAATCAACTGCACTTCCTATTATCATCGTTGGTATCAGTGTTCTTGTTTCATATTTTGCATCAAATGGAGCAAATAGTGCATCTATGGGACTTTACGGTATTGCTCTTTCTGCAGTAGGTATGCTTTCAACTCTTGGTATCACATTGGCAACTGATGCTTATGGCCCTGTTGCCGACAATGCAGGTGGTATTGCTGAAATGGCAGGACTTGAACCTGAAGTAAGAGAAAGAACAGACGCTCTTGATGCTCTTGGTAATACAACTGCTGCAACGGGTAAAGGTTTTGCTATCGGTTCAGCGGCACTTACAGCACTTGCACTTATCGCATCTTATGTTGATAAAGTAAAGGCAATTAATCCTGATGCTGATTTGAGCTTTGACCTTATTAATCCTGTTGTTCTTATCGGACTTTTTGTGGGTGGATGTCTTCCGTTTGTTTTTGCTGCACTTACTATGGATTCAGTTGGTAAGGCTGCACAGAGTGTTGTTAAGGAAGTTCGTCGTCAGTTCAGAGAAATCAAAGGACTTATGGAAGGTAAGAGTGAGCCTGATTACGCATCTTGTGTTGACCTTTGTACAAAAGCAAGTCTTCGTGAAATGATATTACCAACAGTAATCGCAGTTGCAGTTCCCGTTATCGTTGGACTTGTTCTCGGTTATAAAGGCGTTGTTGGTATGCTTGCAGGTGCAACAGTTTCAGGCTTCCTGATGGCAATTTTTATGTCAAACTCAGGTGGTGCATGGGATAATGCAAAGAAATATATCGAATCAGGTGTTCACGGTGGTAAAGGCAGTGAACAGCATAAGGGTGCTGTTGTAGGTGATACGGTAGGCGACCCATTCAAGGACACAGCAGGTCCTGCAATCAATATCCTTATCAAACTTCTTTCAATGGTTTCAATCGTATTTGCAGGCTTGGTTGTAAATTACAGTATTTTCTAAAATTATTATACAGCGATAGTTATCTGTCGCTGTATTTTTTATATTGACTTTAATTCCTGCAAATTCTATAATATTCAGTAGAAAAATAAACATAAGAAGGATTTTGAAAGATGGGTAAGTTAAGATTTTTAATTGCCATTATTGTTGGTAAAGTTTCAGCTTTTTTGCTTGATAAAATATTTAAAAGAGGAACAAATACTCCCGGAATTATAATGCTTAAAATCTGTCCTGATGCACTTTCACGATTTGTTATGCCGAGAAATACTATCTGTGTTACAGGCACAAATGGTAAAACAGGAACATCAAATCTGCTCACACATATTATCCGTAATAGTGGAAAGACAGTTGTGAATAATTCAAAAGGTTCAAATATGGCACCAGGACTTGCATCTGCTCTGGTGACTCAATGTACTTTGGGTGGTAAGGTTACTGCCGATGTTGCTGTGCTTGAGGTTGATGAGCGTTCATCACAGTATATTTACACAGAATTTACACCAAGATATATCCTTTGCACAAATCTTTTCCGTGATTCAATTATGCGAAATGGTCATAGTGGTTTTATCTTCGACAAGATTAACGATTACCTTAATGAGAAAACAACTCTTGTTTTAAATGCGAATGATGGTATTTCAGGACTTTTGGGTGAAGGTGTCTGTGACAGAGTTTTCTATTCAGTAAACAAAACTGAAAGAAGTACAGATACTTGTGTTGATACTGTGTGCGACCTGATTGCTTGTCCGAAATGTAACCACAAGCTTGATTACGAATTTTTCCATTACAATCATATTGGTGTGCCAAAATGTTCACATTGCGGATTCAGTATGCCTGAAAGCAGATTTTTTGCAAGTGATGTCGATTTCGAGAACGGAACTTTCGTATTCAATGGTGACAAAGGTGAAAGCCTTGTTCTTCCATTCCAGAAAGGCAATTTCTTCAATGTTTTCAATATAACAGGTGCTTGTGCAGTTTGCAGACTTATGGGTATCGATATTGATATAATCGAAAATAGTATTGAGGACTTGTCATCAAAAACAGGTCGTTTTCAGGAAAAGAAATATAATGGTGTTGAAGTTGTTTCAATGCTTTCAAAAAATCAGAATCCGATTTCTTGTTCGCAGAGCCTTAAATATCTCAACAGCACAGAAACTGAAAAGGATGTTGTGCTTCTCATAACCGATTCAAATGACAAGGTTCATGGTCACGAGGATATTTCATGGATTTATGATACTGATTTTTCACCACTTAATAACGAAACAGTCAAGACAATATATGTTGGTGGAAGTCGTTGCTATGATGTGGCAAACTGCCTTGAAATCAAAGGTATTGATACAGGAAAACTTGTTCTTTTCGCGAACTATGATGATTTGGCACAAGAGGTCAGCAAAAAGAGTATCGTAGGCAGAAATATCGTTGTTTACTTTGAACTTTACGCAACAAGCGTTGTTGAAAAAATTAAAAATGCAATGTCACAGAAGGGGGATAAATAATTATGTCAAAGATGGTAATTGAAGTTCTTTATCCCGAATACAATAATCTTTATGGTGACAGAGGTAACTGTGAATATTTACAAAAGAAATTGACTCTTGCAGGGTACGAGGTAGAAGTGAAAGAAACATCACTTTTCGACGAACCTGCATTTGTAAATAGTCAGGTTGATTTTCTTCTTATCGGTCCTTGTCAGGAAAAACATCAGCTTAATGAAATCGAGCAGTTAAAGAATTATGCAGAAGCACTTAAAAACCGAATTGATAATGGTGGTGTAATTTTAGCTACCGGTAATGCTTTTGAACTTTTCGGTCAGCACATAGAAAATGATAAAGGCGAAAAGACAGATTGCCTTGGTTTTTATCCATACTATGCAAAGCAATTTTCAAAACTTCGTTATAACGATTGTAGTGTCGGCGAATTTGACAGTATGCAGATTGTAGGATTCAAAAATCTTTTAAGTCATTCTTATGGTGAAAATCCATATCCGTTTCTCAATATGAAAAAAGGTTGTGGAATGAATCCTGACAACAAAATCGAGGGCATTCACGAGAAAAATCTTTTCGCAACTTATCACACAGGCCCGATTTTACCACTCAACCCACAGTTTACAGATTATCTTATAAAAATCGTGGATGAAAATTATGTTCCCTTTTCTCTCGAATTTGAAAAACAGGCATATGATAGCAGAATAAAAGAGTTGTTAAAATAATAGTAGGGCGGGGGCTTGCTCCCGCCGTTTTTTGTTATATAACAAATTGGAGTTTATCGTTGAGGCTTCTCCTCGAGGAGAAGCTGTCTGCGAAGCAGACTGATGAGGTGTAGGTTGCTTCAGCAATCGTTAATAATCATAATAAAACTACTTTTCCACCTCATCCGTCACCTGCGGTGACACCTTCCCCTCAAGGGGAAGGCAATATCCCGACAAATTATAATTT
>JAZNWU010000045.1:0-15646 GCA_045593555.1 Candidatus Fimenecus sp.
GAAGGTGTCACCGCAGGTGACGGATGAGGTGGAAAAGTAGTTTTATTATGATTATTAACGATTGCTGAAGCAACCTACACCTCATCAGTCTGCTTCGCAGACAGCTTCTCCTCAAGGAGAAGCCTACCCTACAAACTCCAAATTATTAAACAAAAAGAGCAGGTTTTTACACCTGCTCTAATTTATTATTTATATGGTTTCATCTCATTGGTTAATTTTGCAATGTAGTCAATTGACACATTATAATATTCTGCAAATAGCTTTATTGTATCAAGAGGCGGAACTCTTGTCCCATTTTCATATCTTATATATGAATTCTTTGATATAAAAGCGATTTTAGCACATTGTTCTTGTGTTAAATCGTGGTCAGTTCTTAAATCCTTTAATCTCGTATCCATCACTATCTACCAAGCAACCAATCAACAGATACATCCAAAATATCTGCTAATGCATTCAATTCAATATCTGAAACAGGTCTTTTCTGACCTTCTAAAAGCGAAAGTGCAGGTGTACTCATCTCAATACCATGCAACTGTAACTGTGTAAGCAACTCAATTTGTTTCATATTCTTATTTTTTCGTGCCTCAGTAACTCGTGCACCAATTATATTACGATTACCGAGTGCAAGTTTTCGCTGTTTCAAGTTGCTCACCACCTTTTTAACTGTATTATATGTTAAAAAGGTCTTGATTTATTTGGTATTACCAAATATAATAAATTTAGTAATACCAAATAAAAATGAGGTGATTATTATGGATAATGAGTTAGAATATTATGAGTTATTGCCACCACCGGAGCTTTCTGTGAGAGCAAGAAAACGACTAAACAGAATGTTTAGAGAAATAATCGGAAGTTCAAATATCCCACATCCCGAAGTTGACAATTACTATGAACGAATTAGAAGTTTCTTTGTAAGAATAATTAATGTTTTAAAATATAAGCTTAAAATTGATAAATAACCAAACAAAAAAGAGCAGGTTTTTACACCTGCTCTAATTTTATATACTTTTTAGAATTAAAGTTCTGCGAAGTATTTGATTGTTCTAACCATCTGTGATGTGTAGCTGTTTTCGTTGTCATACCAAGAAACAACCTGAACTTCATAGAGGTCGTCAGCAATCTTAGCAACCATTGTCTGTGTTGCATCGAAGAGTGAACCATACTTCATACCGATAACGTCTGAAGAAACGATTGGGTCTTCGTTGTAGCCGTAGCTTTCTGAAGCAGCAGCCTTCATAGCAGCGTTGATGCCTTCCTTAGTAACGTCAGCACCCTTAACAACTGCTGTAAGGATTGTTGTTGAACCTGTTGCAACAGGAACTCTCTGTGCAGAACCGATAAGTTTGCCGTTGAGTTCAGGGATAACAAGACCGATAGCCTTTGCAGCACCTGTTGAGTTAGGAACGATGTTAGCAGCACCAGCACGTGCTCTTCTCATATCGCCCTTTCTGTGAGGACCGTCGAGAATCATCTGGTCGCCTGTGTAAGCATGGATTGTAGCCATGATACCGCTCTGGATTGGAGCGTAATCGTTAAGAGCCTTTGCCATAGGAGCAAGGCAGTTTGTTGTACATGATGCAGCAGAAATAATCTGGTCATCAGCTGTAAGTGTATCTTCGTTTACTGAATAAACGATTGTCTTGAGGTCGTTACCTGCTGGAGCAGAAATAACAACTTTCTTAGCACCTGCGTTGATATGAGCCATTGACTTCTCTTTTGAGCAGTAGAAGCCTGTGCACTCGAGAACTACGTCAACACCGATTTCGCCCCATGGGAGGTCAGCAGCGTTAGCCATAGCATAGATTTTAAGAGTCTTGCCGTCAACTGTGATTGTACCTGCTTCGTCATCAGCCTCAACTGTGTGAAGACCTTCGCCGATTCTTCCGCAGTAACCGCCCTGAGCAGTATCATACTTAAGAAGGTTAGCAAGCATTGATGGTTTTGTAAGGTCGTTGATTGCTACAACATCGTAGCCTTCTGCACCGAACATCTGTCTGAAAGCAAGACGTCCGATACGGCCGAAGCCGTTAATTGCAACTTTAACTGACATTTTGAATTCCTCCAAATAAATTATTTATGTTTTTATTAGTATGCGCATTATTGCATTTACTATTTTATATCTTTTCAAAGAAATATGCAAGAGAAATTTAATAAATTTTGCCAATATGTGAAATTTTTGTCAAGTGGCATAAAAATTAAGGAATATTCAGCCAAAAAGGGTATAAAATTTATAGTATGGGAGGTTGTTTTCCAATGAATTATAAGTCTTTTTCCGAAATTTATACAGGTGAAAATCAGTTTATCCGTGAAAAAATGCAGTATTTTTTTGACAAGTCCTTTCGGGAAAAGGACGAAGTTCTTCTGCGTGACCTTTATGTTTCACTCCGGCAACTGCAATTTGACGAAGATTTCTCATTCAGGACTGAATCTCTTGAGTTAACTGCACTTGCAGAATCTATAACAGTAGCTTGTGATATATTGGCATCACCGTCAGGAATAAGTTTCATTTTTTGTGGTGAAAAGCCTTGTTACATTGACGGAAATCAAAAACTCATATCAAAAGCACTTCTAAATCTTCTTTCAAACGCTTATCTTTACGGTAAGGAAAATCTCATCACGGTAAAAACCATTAATACTGATGAACACTCCCGACTTGAGGTTTTAAGTGGTGGCAATTTTAACAACATAAACCCTGACGGAAAAGGTCTTTCATTCGTCCGTCGTGTATGCGAAAAAATGAAAGGAAATTTTCTGATTGAACAGAGTCTTTCCCATACAAAAGCAATTATGACATTTAATAATTCACGACAAAATATCAGTTCAGATTCAACACAACAAACAGATATTCTCTCTTTAGTCAGCGACCGACTCTCCCCTGCCTGTGTGGAAATGTTCGGAATGGAATACCATTAACAATTCGTAATTCGGAATGCGTAATTATTCATTAAAAATGGCGTAGTCTTCTGACTACGCCAAATTCATTTAATCAATTAATCCTGCAACCTTCTGAAGAACCATTCTTGCATCAACTGCTGTAACATCACCATCCTCATTAACATCTGCACAATACATATTGATTTCATCTTCAGTTATAAGACCTGCAACATATTGAAGAATAATTCTTGCATCTACTGCTGTAATATCACCGTTACCGTTAACATCACCTAATTCAATTGCAATTTCAGTATATGCAATCTGGTCAACAGTCATATCTTCGTTTAATACGACTGTCATTTCACCGAGAAGCTCTTCTGTGTACCCGTCATTAACATCAGCAACAAGTGTCCATTTGCCATCTGCAAATGCAAACTCTTTAACAATATAATTTATTCCGTTATCAACAGGTTCTTCAAGCTTGATTCTGAACATGCTATAGAATGATGACTTTGTAACATCAACATCTGTTAATCCGAATACAGCTTCAATATTAGCATTAACAGTATCTGCATCAAGGTTATGATAATAGTAATACTCATCCTCGTCAGCAGGGAACATTTCGCAAACATATGTTGAAATTGCAACTACATCATCAATACAGATTTCTTCGTCTGCACTGTTATATCCGTTAAAAACATGACCTGCAATATCTTCACTTACTACACGATAAGACATTGAGTAATAAAGAACATCTTCTGCTATAACTTTTGCTAAAAGCCAATTATTAATTTCAAGAGTATTTGTTGTAAATGGTCCAATCTCAATAGATACATCTTTATTGAGATATGTGTTGCCTTCTTCATCAACATAACAATAATAATCTACAAGATATTCTTCACCATTATCTGTTGTAATGTATCCCCAGGCACCGCCTTCTACAATCATTCCTTGCCAATCAACAATTTTAGTTGTATAAGAATCTTCTTCATTTACACCGTTAAATTCAAGAACAATTTCATTCTCACCACTGATTGTAACACTTTCATATGGATTAGGAATAATCTCGATTTCACATTCACATTCAGCACCCATATAAACGAATTTAACAGTATTTTTTCCTATTTCAAGAGGATTTTCAAGCTGGTCAACTGCGTCAAAAGTATAGTAGCCTGTTTGCTCATAAATCTCTTCGTCTGTTCCTGTAACAACTGTGCCGTCTTTCATTGTAATTGTGAAAATTGGTTCTGCTCGATAGAGATTATATCCTGTATACAAAACTTCATTATCATTTTCGTCAAAATAATAATCTTCATAAATATCCCAACCGTCAACTATTGGTTTTTGAGCAACAGCAGTAAAGCTTGCAACAGGTGATTCAACAACCTGAACCTCAACTGTGAATTCTGTTTCTCTGTAACTTCCTGTTACCTGATGAGTACCTACATCCCAAGGATTTTCATATTGGTCATCAAAGAATGCAACATACTCAGAAAGTCCATACTGGTCACAAGACTCTTCTTCACCATTTTCATATACAACAGTAAACCACAGTTCAGCATAGTCAAGGTCATAAATGAATACTTCTTCACCATCTTCATTTATGTCATAATAACCATCAAAATTTTCAATTAACTGATTTTGTGCCTCAACAGTAACACTTTCAACTGCAAGGCCTTCATATGGGTCAACCCATTCGTCTTCGGAACCAAAAATGTCCCCAAAACCACCTTCATCATATGCAAATGACGGAAGTGCAAACTGTGTAAGTAACATTGCTAACACAAGCATAAATGATAACAACTTTTTCATAATTTTTCCTCCTTATTGTTAAAATAACCTTTTAGATTACTCGAATACAATTGTTGTAATGCTGTTTTCAGGAATAGTAATCTTTTTATTTTTACCTGAATATGTTTCCTGGAGTTGTACACCTTGGGTTGTTGTGTAAACTGTCATATTGTCACGGTCAACCTTAACCTTGACTTTTCTGTCAACACCCTCGTTTGAAATGACAAGAACAACTTTATTATCAGGTGTTAAATATGCAACCTGATTTGTAATGTAATTTGCTTCAATGATATTTCCTTCTGCATCAAATTCCTCAATGTAGTCATAAATATTTTTCTCTGTTGCAATTTTTCTGCTACCAACAGGAATAAACTTTGAGAAATGAGCAACAGCATAATATCTCATAGGAATTTTAACTACTGATAAGTCAGCGTTACCTACTAAAAGTCCGTCGGAATATTCTTTTCCGTCACCACCAATGCCGATACCATTGACACCAACCCATGCAGTCCATGAATCAACATTTGTGAAGTTCAAGTCATTTGCCATAACTCTTGCCTGAATAAGCGCACCGTTAATAGAATCTATTGATGAATTACAAGGAAGCTCGCACCATTCTGACATTTCAACAGGAAGGTCAGTAATATTCTGTTCAATCCAGTTACCCAAACCGATTTTATTCTGAACATTATTGTCTGTCCAGTAACTGTGGTATGAAAGATTACCCAGATACGGACGGATTTCAGGGTCATTGTAGAGATATTCAAACCATTCATAAGTTCTGTGGCTGATTTCACCTGATTCAGGACCTGAAAGAAGAACACCTTCAAGGTTACGCTCTGCCATTTCTTTAGCAAAAGCTCTGTAAACACCGTAAATTTCTTCCGAACCATAGAAGCAACCTTCCTGACTCTGATAACCACTGTTTCCCCAAGACCAGTTTGGTTCATTAATTGGACTTATGTACTTGACCGGAACACCTTTTTCGATAAAGTATTCTGTAATTGTAAGGAAGTAATCTGCATAGGCTTCATAATTTTCTTCAGGAAGATTACAAACCCACCAGTTATCATTACCACCTGTTTTATTATTTCTTGTCATTGAATAATGTGGAGAATTAGCGAAAAGAACAACTGTGTCAATGCAACCATATGAAAGACAAAGGTCTAAAAATGCCTGTGCATTTGCATCCCGTGAAAAGTCATAATATCCTGTTTCTGTTTCGTAATCATAAACATAGAAACTTTCTGTCTGACGCCAACGGTCCCATATAGTATCCTTAAAATTGTCTTTAGAACCTGCACCTATGTTATAACGATAGATATTAAGTCCTAAACCTTCCTCACTATAAAGAAGCTTTGCAATTTCTTCTGCGTTTTCACCATTACCTGCAATCTGTGACCACCAACAAGATGAACAACCAAAACCCTGAAATTCATCACCAAGGTCCTCAAGGTCAAGTGTAAGCGTCATATCGTGGTCAATTGATTGTTCTTTATACCAATCCATAATCTTAGTTTCCCAGAATGGACAGAAGAACATCATTATTGCCACAAATACAGAAAGTGGCACAATTGAACGTAATTTAATGTCTTTTTTTGTGCTTGTCATTTTCGTTTTTTCTCCTGTGTGCTTTAAAAATTGATAATGGTGACGAGTTACCCCGTCACCATAAATTAACTTAAGTTATTCAAAATCGGGTTCGATAAGTCCGTAGCCACCATCATTTCTTCTGTAAACAACACAAACATTGTCAGTTTCTGCATTACGGAACATATAGAACATATGGCCGATAAGATTCATTTGTAAAATTGCTTCTTCAACAGTTTCAGGCTTTAAGATTACTGTTTTAGTTCTTACAACCTCTAACTCCTCTTCTTCAACATCCATATTTGCAAGGATGTCATCAAAGGAAACATCACGAAGCTTTTTCTCAATTCTTGTTTTATTTTTTCTGATTTGGCGTACAAGAGAATCAACACACATATCGAGTGCATCCTCTAAATCATCACTGCGTTCCTGTGCACGGAAAATCATACTTTTCTTTGTAAGAGTTATCTCACAGATTTTCTGATTTTTCTCAACAGTAGCTGTGATTTTAGCCGTTGCGTCAGGTCCGAAGAATTTTTCAACCTTACGAAGCTTTTCTTCAGCTCTTTCTTTGAAATTTTCTCTTGGTGTGCATTTGCGACCAACAATAGTAATGTTCACAACGACATCTCCTTTGCTATAGAATTAGATAAAAGAATATATGCTTCTATCTAATATTATAGTAGCATAAATGCACATAAATTGTAAAGTAGTTTTACAATATTTATTCAATATTTACAAAATTTTACAGCCATGACGGGTTACATGACAACCAACATTAACTGCCACAGGCAAACCTGCAATATGAGTTGGTGCAGTTTCGATGTTCACAGCAAGAGCAGTAGTCTTTCCACCAAAGCCTTGAGGACCAACACCCGTTTCATTGACTTTTACAAGCATTTCTCTTTCAAGTTCAGCATAAAAAACTTTTTCATTATGAGCACTCACATCTCTGCAAAGAGCTTTTTTAGAAAGTAATGCACATTGTTCAAAGTCGCCACCGATACCGACACCTAAAACTATCGGCGGGCAAGGATTACCACCTGCAATTTTTACTGTTTCCACAACAAAATCAACAATATCATCCTTTGTTGCAGACGGAGTAAACATTTTAATACGACTCATATTTTCGCTACCAAAACCTTTTGGTGCAACAGTAAGCTTGATTTTATCTCCATCAACAATTCTTGTATGAATAATAGCAGGCGTATTGTCATTTGTATTTACTCTTTCTAATGGGTCAGCAACAACAGATTTTCGTAAAAGTCCGTCACAATATCCTTGATGAACACCCTCATTAACGGCTTTTTCAAAACTGCCGTCAACGATATGCACATCCTGACCGATTTCAGCAAACACAACTGCCATTCCCGTATCCTGACAGATAGGAATATCAAGCTCTTTTGCACATTTTAAGTTTTCAAGCAAATCATTCATAACTGATTTTGGTAAATCCTTATCTTCTGTTTCAAACCCGACGGAAATGCAATTCACCAAATCATCAGGCAGAATCTTATTTGTAGATATACACAACTCTTTTATTGCTTTTGTGATTTCCCGACAACTGATTTCTCTCATAATCTCACCAATTTTATATAATTAAAGGGCAGATGAACTGCCCTTGTTATTATTGTCTTGGACCTCTGCGATAACCGGTATTTCCGCCACGCTTATCAGAACTTCTCTTCAGGTCGCTCATTTTATCCTCACTCTGAGCCTTAAACTTTGCCATCATATCTTCAAAAGACATTGGTGCTGAAGTTTCCTGCTGAGGAGTTCCTTTCCAGCCACGATTATTGTTATTTTCTCTTTTTGGTTTTGATGGTTTTGGTTTTTCAGGTTGAGGCAAAGCCTTTTTAATTGAAAGACTGATTTTACCCTTTTCGTTAATTTCAATAACCTTGACTTTAACCTTATCACCTTCAGAAAGGTGCTCTGAAATCTCACTTACATATTCGTTTGAAACTTCAGAAATATGTACCATACCTGATGCACCGTTCTCAAGCTTTACAAAAGCTCCGAACTTTGTTAAACCGGTAACTGTACCCTCATGGACTGAACCGATGTCAATTTGCATAAATCCGCATATCCTCCTAATTACACACCGGGTGTAACATCATAGAACACTTTTTCGCCCGGCATAATAAAACCAAGCTTTTCACGAGCAATCTGTTCCATATACTCGCTCTTATCATCGCTGTCAACGATTGACTGAAGACGGTCATTTTCTTCAACCTGTTCCTCATAAACAGCATTTTTTTGTTCTAAAACATCCTGACGCTCCTTAATAGAAAGCTGAAGACCAATGATAGTAATTACAAAATAACCAACAAGCAAAACAAGTGCTAAAGTAAGGATAAAACTTTTTGTCTGTTTACGCTTTGGTGCTTTTGATTTTGAATTAGCCATTGGTATCACTCCTTCTCTTTTTCGGACACATCATCAACCCGAACTTGCTTTTTTACTTTTAAATTATACAACAAGTGTTTGTTCAGTTTCAAGAGGGTTTTTGATTTATTTTTAAGTTTTTTGGTTCTTTTTCGACTTTTTTCAAGTTTTTTGTCGATAAGACTTTTAGTTCTGCTATAAATCCACCGAAAAGGAAAAAGTAAAACGGCAAAAAATCTTTTAATCCACTTTTTTATAAAATCCGTTAAAATCTTGCTAAAAGAGAAAATTATTGCACCAAGAGAAAAATAATATACAGAAAAACCGACACCTGTACCGAGAAGCATATAAAACCTGAATTGTCCTTCATTAACCGTTAACAAGAATATGAAAAATGAAAAACAGAAAAGAATACAGTAAAGTAAATCAAAAATTACGATAACAATTTTTTTAGAGGACATGCAAAGTCTTATTATCCTGAAAACATCATAGAAAATCCCCATAATAAAGCCAAGTCCCAAAGACAGAAGAAAGTTCTTCGTCTGAACGGCAAGACTTATGCCGTACAGATAATCAGTCATCGCATCACCTTTGCAAAAAAGCCTTTTGCCTGTGGTCGCACATCTGTATATGTAAGTGAAGAAATGTCACCGTCAACAAGAAGCTCCGTTTGTTCAAGATTTAATCTCGTAATATGCAGGTTCCAACCACGAATAGTCAGTTCCCCTAAATCAGTAATAGCAATTATGGTCTGTTCGTCAAAGGACTCAATATCAGTAACACCTGAAACGGACAGCTTTTTTCTGTCCTCCATAATAACACTATGTGGTAAATTAATTACCTTTTTGTCGTCTGTCATAAAAAAACCTCCTTTACATAATGGTATGAAGCAAGATAATTCATTATGCATAGAAGGATACTTTGTCCTGCAAATTGGAGGTTGTGTGGATGAATAATGAAGTATTGCTACGCAATATGAAGTAATCTACGATTATGAAGTATTTATCGTTGATAAATATGAAGTAAAGTAAATCCTTTCATATGCCGTAAGGCATACTTCATAGCAAAGCTACTTCATATCCGTCAGGATACTTCATAAATCCAACGGATTTACTTCATTGTGGCTTTGCCACATTATTCCGACAAATTATAATTTGAACAACAAATTATTTATTAAACAAAAAAAGACGGAGTCCGAAGACTCCGTCAAAAAACATCAAACTTTAATTATGCAATAGCGTCTGTGTTAGGAATTGATGGGTTTGTGAGTGAATCTTCACCCTTAACAGCAAGTTTCTGTGTTTCCTTAACGTCACCACACATTGTGCACTTAAACTGCTTTTCGCCATACTGTGTTGCTGTAGCTTCCTTAGTTACAACCCACTTGTATGTGCACTTACCTGTTGCAGGGATAGCACGTGTTTCTGAATAGTCACAAACTGTACAGTTTCTTGTTTCTACACCGTCTTTTTTACATGTAGCTGTCTTTGTAACTGCCCAGTTGCTCATTGTTTCGTGTTTGCATTCTGTGTCTTCTGATGGTTCTTCAACAACTTCACCCTTGATAGCAACTGAATTAGTTGCAACTGTTACTTCATTCCAATCGCCGTCAATAGCTTCAACAATGTTGATAGCAACTGTGCTGTCAGCAGCCTTGAGAGCCTCAAGCTTTAATACACAAAGTACACCTGCTTCTTCAACTGTTGTAGTAGCAGCAATAGTTGCTCTTGCTGTACCTTCTGCAAAAGCAGGATTTACAACTGCACCTAAGCCTTCTTCTTTGCCACCGTCTGTCATTTCAACTGCCTTGAATGCTTCTGCATCATAAGTAATGTCAACTGTAAGAGCACCAAGTCCTGATTCTTCAGAAAGTTTAACTGTAACTGTAACTACATCGCCAGCTTTAACTGTTGTCTTGTCAGCAGTCATTGTAAGTGTTGGTGCTGCAGCAGAAACTACGAAAGAGAACATGCTGAAAGCAACGAGAACTGCTAAAATAACGCTTGCAAATTTTTTCATATAAATTACCTTCCTTTAGGGCAAAGCCCAATATTTTTTCGTTGCACAAATGCAACTTGTAAATTCACACATATTTGCGTAAATTATTAGCCTAATTATAGCATAACGGTTTTCAAGTGTCAACAATTTTGAAATACTTTAACAATTATTTAATATTTAAAGATTTTGCCTTTTTCACCATATATTGGAGAATTATTTATCTATTACTGAATTGAAATCTTTATTATTTGTATTTTTTCATACAGAGTTTCAATACAAAACTTGCATTTCTTTGCATTTCATAAAGTGTAATGCCATCTTTTTTGCCATATGTTTTCAAAAGTGTTCCGTCAGGCTTACCGTTAGTTACTCTGTCGCCACCCGGCATAAGAACATTTACACCTGCACGGACTCTGTATGCCTGGTCACGCATTTTCGGGAATTCCTGACTCTTTGAAGGACGCATCCACCAGTCTGTCATAACAAGACCGTCAAAGCCCCATTCTTCACGAAGAATTCTCTCACAAAGTTCATAGTTATAATGTCCCCATACGCCATTAATCTTGTTATACGATGTCATAATAGTATTTGGCTTTGCAGTTTTTACGCAGATTTCAAAACCTTTAAGATATATTTCTCGTAATGCTCTTTCTGAAAGTCTTGAATCATTACCTGTACGGTTAACCTCCTGATTATTACAAGCAAAATGTTTCGGACAAGCACTTCCGCCACTTGTCTGAATACCCCTTACTGCTGCTGCACCCATTAAACCTGTTACAACAGGGTCTTCGGAATAATACTCAAAGTTTCTGCCACAAAGGTGACTACGATGAATATTCATACCTGGTGCTAAAAGAATATCACTGCCTTTTTCTCTTAACTCCTCACTGATTTTTGCATAAACCTTCTCAACAAGCTCTGTATTGAATGTACTTGCAAGAGCTGTTCCGTTAGGGATAAGTGAGCAATATGATAAAAGTCTGATACCTGATGGTCCGTCAGTAGTAATCATCGGTGGAATTCCTTTATCACGAAGACTCTGTAAAATACCACCCATAGCACCTGCATTACCTTTGGCACCAAGAGGACTATCCATTTTATAGTCACCTCGTGAAATTGCTTCCAATTCATCAAGACACAACTGTGCAACAAAGTCTTCCATTGAAACTTTTCCGGCTTCAACATCGGACAATTTATATCCCTTGTCGCCTGTAATTGCAACACTCTCACCAATGTTTTCAAGAATAACCTCTTTCAGGTTGTACTGACGAGTTCTTACAGGTCTTTTTTCAAGTCCGTTTTCCGTATTTACAAATCTGTTAAACGATACTTGTGGTGCTGATGTCTGTTTAAGTCTTAATGTTGCAATAGTTTCACTCTGATAATAACTCCATACTTTTTCTGCGTCACGGACATTATTACCTACACAAAGGGCATATTCGCCTTTTTCCATAACATAAGAGAACGCATATCCACTTGCACCATTGTCGTCATAAGACCAGAAGCGTTCAGCTGGTACAGTAATTTTAACGGTTTGACTCTTTCCAGGCTCTAATTCCTTTGTCTTTGCAAATGCTACAAGTTCTTTTTCAGGGTTACCGAGTTTTCCACAAGGTTTTGAAACATAAACCTGAACAACCTCTTTACATGCATATTTGCCTGTGTTTTTTACTCTACATTTTACTGTTACGCCATCTTCAGTCTGTTCTGCACTATTGAACTTAATGCTGAACGATGTGTATGACAAACCATATCCGAAAGGATAAACAACTGCATCTTTATTAAATGTTTCGAAGTAACGATAACCAACATAGATATCTTCTTCATAAACATTGGCATCTCGATTACCGAAATTAGCTGATGACGAATAATCCTCATATTTTCTTGCAATAGTATCGGTAAGTCTGCCACTTGGACTTACTTTACCACAAAGCAAATCTGCAACGGCATTACCACTTTCCATACCACCTTGCCACACTATCATAACTGCACCGATTTTTTTGCCAAACTCACGAAGCCAGCTCATGTCCATAACAGAACCGATATTGAGAATTAATGTGATATCATCAAATTGTTCACAAATTCTATGTAATGCCATTCTTTCTTCGTCGGTTACATAAAAACTGCCTTTTTCAAGTGTGTTTTCTCTGTCTTCACCCGATGAACGGCCAATAACAAACACTGCTTTGTCACTATTCTCTTTTGCTTTTTTCACAATTTCTTCATCAAGTGGCATTTCGGGATAAAATCTTGGCCAATGTCCCCATACACCGTGGTCAACAGGATTTTCCCTGCACCATTTTTCATATAAGTCTGAAAGCTCGGTATTAAGACACAAATCTTCACAGTTTTTAAGACCATCAATAAGATTTATGCCATAAGGTTTTTTTACATCGCCACCTGAACCGTAGCCTGTATAGAACCAATCGTTCTGCACTCTGCCGAAAACAGAGATTTTTTCACCTTTCTTAAACGGAAGAACTCCGTTATTTTCAAGAAGAATTGCCGTTTCAGATGCTGCTTCTCTTAAAACTTCAGGCATACCGTCAGTAACGGTTGCTTCACCGAGAGCCTGCAGAGCCTCATCTTGTGAAACATCTGACCCTATAATTTTCATTCCTAATTTCATTGCTGCTACAACAATTTTTTCAGTGAACTTTGGCATAAAAAATCCCCCTTAAGTTTATACTTTTGATTCTAACACATACTTATACTTTTTTCAACAAAAAAGACAGGCATAAAACCTGTCTTTAAGTTATTCTATTATAATTATCTCTTTTTCTGACGAATGATAAGCATCATATACACAATAAGAATTACAACCACGAGTACAGCAAGAGCAATTACAACAATGATTGCTATGTCGCTACCGACTGCATCTCCAAAAATTCCGTTAGCCTGAGTTGTTGTTTCTGTTTCTATTTCAAAATAGTTATTTGTTGAAGGTTCAGGTGTATAAATCGGCTGGAACTCAGTTGTTGTTTCTGTCGGGTCATCCTCATTGCCTGTTATATCTTCCGGGTCAATACCCTCTATAAGTGTCGGAACCATCTGAGTCTTTTTTTCACCACATACCTGGCAAACTCTTTCCTTGACACCCATAGTATCGGCAGTAGCTTCCTGAATAACTACCCATTCAGTATATTTATGACCGGTTGCAGGAATTTTTGACTCAACGCCCTCTTCACCACAAACTGTACAAGTACCAACTTCAATACCTGTTTCTGTACAAGTTGCAGGTTTCTTGATTGTAGAACTTGTATATGTATGTGCAGACTTTGGAATTTCACGAGTAACAGCATAACCACATACGCACTCACCATACTCTGCACCCTCTGACTGACATGTTGCATTATTTCGTATTTCCCAAACCATTCTTGCATGACTACAGCTTAAAGTCATACCTGAAGGTGTTACACGGACAGATGCATCATTTTCATCGGTTGCACCTACAACTGAAACAGAAAATTTACCACCATAATCCAAAACTCTGAATTTCATAGAAACAACTGTTCCACCGTCTGTTGCAACATTTGTTGATGTAGCCGAAACACTTGCAACGCCTGCTGAAGGAACATTGAATTTACAACTGTCAAACATTGAACCCATTGACGCTGAACCTGCAAGATATTCAAATTCAGATGGATTATAATTCACATTAAATGAAAGAGTTTTGAGATTTGAACCTGCAGAAAGGCTTACGGAAACTGTGACAGTATCACCAACGCTTACAGTATAGTCATTTGCAGAAATAGACAACGATGGTCCTGCTGCATAACAAGGTATAATATTTATTGCAAATATAATAATTGCGAAAAGACATCCGAGAAGCTTTTTCACACAAATCACCTCATAATAATATATAATATAATTATACCTATAAAATTACTTTTGTCAATTGATTCTGTGTGACCGATAATGCTTTTTTGCAGATTTTCCGGTGTAATATTCAACAAGCTGGTTACCTGTAATTCTTACATCTCTCTCCATTTCCTTCAATACGGTAATTTTGCTGTTTATTTCGTAAAGCTCTATTCCGTATTTTCCTTTTTTCAGAGCAGAATAACTCTCAATCACTCCTTTTAACTTTTCTGCTTGTCTTAAATATTCTTCTCCTAATTGATACAAGGTCATTTCTGCCTCCTTTCCATACCGAACATTTGTTCTGTATGGAGGTATCATATCATTTTATTTTCATAAATTCAATACAAAACAGAAAAAACAGTCCGTTAGAATGGACTGTTTTTAAAATTTGAAAGTAACAAAATATTTTTACCTTGCGATTTATTGCAAAACTCAGCTTTTTCGTATCGTTTTTGCTCTGCACTTCGGACAAGTTATTTCAATTTTGCCTCTGCCCTTTGGAACTCGAAGGACTGTTTTACATTCTTTACATTTAAAATACTTATGTGTATTTCTGTCACGGAATCTATTCCCAAGAAGTTTTAATTCTGCTTTTGGCTTTTCAGACCACCTTAAAAACCAATTTAATTCATTTCTTCTTGCTTCATAATTCTTTGACAACGACCTGAATAAGGCATAGCAGATTATTAATAGTCCAATAAAATATAAAAACCGTATTGGTCTGAAATTTCCTAAAAATGTAAATATCAATGAAACAACAAGTAAAAATAATGTAAATTGGTCGTTACCGTATCTACCGACCATAAACTGTTGCATCTTAACTGCGAATCGTTGTAGCATTTCCTGTAATCTCTGTAAAAAGTTCATTTCAATCGTCCTTAAAAATATTTGTAAATATATTATACCATAATTATTTGGAAATCATTACCTTAAAATTAAGAAAGTGTAAATAAAAATGATTGTGTAAGAAATGGACAAGTTGGAGTTTATCGAGGTGTTGCCTTCCCCTTGAGGGGAAGGTGTCACCGTAGGTGACGGATGAGGTGGAAAGGTGAAATGTTATATTTATTAACGGTTGCTATCGCAATCTACACCTCATCAGTCTGCTTCGCAGACAGCTTCTCCTCAAGGAGAAGCCTCC